>JANOKZ010000187.1:0-1990 GCA_031419515.1 Hyphomicrobium sp. | reverse complement strand
GTATATGCCCGCCGCGTACGCCGATTTGAAGCTGTGCAATTCGACCGCGAGCCGGGTCGGCGTCGCCATTGGCTATCAAGATCAAACCGGCTGGTCCACCGAAGGCTGGTGGAACATCGCCTCGCAAACTTGCGAAACACTGCTCAAGGGTGCGGTGCCGAGCCGCTTCGTCTATATCCACGCCGTCGATTACGATCGCGGCGGCGAATGGGGCGGCAAAAACGACATGTGCACGGCTGAGAAATCGTTCGCCCTCAAAGGGGTTCAGGATTGCCCCAAACGCGGTTATAAGCGCTCTGGATTCTTCGAAGTGGATACAGGCGAGGCGAAGGAATGGACCATCCGCCTGACCGATCCCGACCTCCAAGGAAATAAGGAAAAATGAGACGAAATCGCCGGGTCAAGATTGTCGCGACACTTGGTCCGGCATCTGCCGCTCCCGAAATGGTCGAGCGGCTTTTTATTGCGGGCGTCGACGTGTTCCGCATCAACATGAGCCACTCGACGCACGACGGCTCCAAAACACTTTACAACACTGTGCGCGCCTGCGCGGCGCGCCATCGCCACCCGATTGGCATCCTCGCCGACCTGCAGGGCCCAAAATTCCGCATCGGCGAATTTGCGGCGGGGCGCATTCCGCTCACCGAAAAATCCGTGCTTGTTCTGGATCGCGACGAGACGCCGGGCACCGCCGAGCGCGTGTTCCTGCCGCACAGCCAAATATTCGACGCCGTCGCGCCGGGCCATAATCTCGTCCTGGACGATGGCAAGATCCGCCTGCGCGTGATCGAGTGTTCGCAGCAGCGTATTGCAGCCGAAGTCACCGTTGGCGGCATGATCGCCAGCCGCAAGGGCATCTCGATGCCGGACTCGCTACTCGCCATCAGTCCCTTGACCGACAAGGACCGCGCCGACCTTGCGCACGCCTTGAAACTCGGAGTCGATTGGGTTGCGTTGTCGTTCGTGCAGCGCGCCGAAGACCTGCACGAAATTAGAAAGCTCATCGGCAACAAAGCAGCTATCCTTTCAAAAATCGAGAAGCCTTCGGCCGTCGCGGATCTTGAAAACATCATCGCCGCGTCAGACGGCATCATGGTTGCGCGCGGCGATCTTGGCGTTGAAATGCCGGTCGAGAAAGTTCCCGGCATTCAAAAGCGCATCACGCGGCTTTCGCGCGCCGCCGGCAAGCCGGTGATCGTCGCCACGCAAATGCTCGAGTCCATGATCTCGTCTCCCATGCCGACGCGCGCGGAAGTTTCCGACGTCGCGACCGCTGTGTTCGACGGCGCAGACGCGGTTATGCTGTCGGCTGAAAGCGCGGTCGGGCAATACCCGGTCGAAGCCATCCAGACGATGGACCGCATCGGCATCGAGGTTGAAAACGATCCTTTCTACGAGCCAATTTTGCACGCAACCAAAATCGAACCCCTGCCGACCGGCGCCGACGCCATTGCCGCCGCCGCCTCCGCCGTTGCCGGCACCGTGAAGCTCGGCGCGATTGTTTGCTATACGGCGACGGGTTCAACGGTGCTGCGCGTTATCCGCGAGCGTCCCGGCATTCCGGTGATCGGCTTGACGCCCGTTGAGGCGACCGCGCGGCGCTTGTCGCTCGCGTGGGGCGTGCAATCGATTCTGACCGGCGATCCGGAAAACCTGTCGCACATGGTACGCAAGGCCTGCCGCATCGCGTTTGAAGAAGGCTTCGTCAAAGCGCGTGACGGTATTCTGATTACGGCTGGCGTGCCATTGGGTTCGCCTGGCGCCACCAACATGATCCGCATCGCGTTTGTGGACGAGAGCGGTGCGCCGATCTCGGAGGATGTATGAGGGGTAGAAAAATAGCCCTCAAATCCTCCCCAGTCTCCGCAACTCCGCTTCGACTTCGGCCATGCCATCGGCGAGCGCGATTGCGGGCTTGAAGCCGAGCAGCGTTTCCGCCTTGAGAGTCGAAAATCCGCCGGGGCGGCAAAGAATGGCGATAGCGCCCGCA
>JANOKZ010000186.1:0-3696 GCA_031419515.1 Hyphomicrobium sp. | reverse complement strand
CGAGTTCGCCGATTGGATGCAGAAGATGAGCATGGTGTCGGGCAAGGCCGAAGTCATCATCGGCAAGCAGCGTCACGGCCCCGTCGGCACGGTCGAATTGTCGTTCGAAGGGCAGTTCACGCGCTTTGGCAATTTGGCCAGGGACTATATGGTGCCGGAAAGGTGAGGTATGCTCCCTCTCCCCACGCGTTGCACGTGCGTGGGGAGGGGGTTGGGGTGAGGGGCAGCCGCTTGTTCGAACGTGTTGCCGCCCCTCACCCTAGCCCTCTCCCCGTTAAGTGCAGTAACGGGGAGAGGGGATTCACAGCGAGCTTTCACGCATGTCCGATCCTGCAATGAGAAAAGCGAAGTCGATACCGGCCGTAGCAGCGGAACCTGTCGCAACAACCGGCGTCATCACCATCGATCTCGGACGAATCGCTGCGAACTGGCAGAGCCTCGCGCAGCATGTGGCGCCGGTTTCGTGCGGTGCGGTTGTGAAAGCCGACGCATACGGGCTCGGCGCGGCGCGCGTGATCCCGGCGTTGGCGGCAGCGGGCTGCAAAACGTTTTTCATTGCAACACCGGATGAAGCCGAGAACGCACGGGCACGGGCGCCAAATGCGGCCATCTACGCGCTCGATGGATTGCTCCCCTACGCGGCCGAAGAATTTGCCCGGCTCGGCGTCATTCCGGTGCTGTCAAATTTGGCCGAAGTTGAAACGTGGGTTGCTTTCGGCAAAAAGCGTGGCCACGCCCTGCCGGCTGCGTTGCATATCGACAGCGGGCTCAATCGCCTCGGCATCCCGGCGCGCGACGTGCGCAAGCTTGCGAGCAATGAGACGCAGCGTACGGGGCTCGACTTGAAATTGGTGATGAGCCACTTGGCGTGCGCGGACAATCCGGCGGACGCGAAAAACCGCGAACAGCTTTTAGCGTTTGAAACGCTGTCGGCGTTGTTCCCCGGCGTGCCGCGCTCACTTGCCGCGTCCGATGGATTGATGCTGGGCCAGCCCTATCACTTCGATCTCGTGCGCCCGGGATACGCGCTCTATGGCGGGCAAGCGAGCGCCACGAGCCCAGCGCCGGTGTCCCCTGTTGTCACCGTTACAGCACTCATCCTTGCGGTCAATGACGTGGCGCCGGGCGCGACGGTCGGATATGCCGCGAGCTGGCGCGCAAAATGCGCGAGCCGCATCGCGACGGTTGCGGCGGGATACGCGGACGGCATTCCGCGCTCAGCGAGTTATGCGGATAGTCAACCGCGCGGGTTTGTTTTAGTCAGTGGCATGAAAGCGCCCATCGTTGGCCGCGTGTCGATGGATCTCATCACCGTCGATGTCACGGCACTCCCGCCGGACAGCGCACGTGTTGGCGCGATTGCAACTTTGATCGGGCCCGGTTTGTCGATTGAAGACATGGGCTATGAAGCCGGCACGATTGGATATGAGATTTTGACGCGTCTGGGGAAAAGGTTTGAGAGGGTGTGGGTTGGGGAGACCATTTGAAGGCGCAAAAGAACCGGTGCCGTAGGTTGGGTAGAGGCCGCTTCACCCCTTGGGAATTGATGCCGCAATACGCGGCCGAAACCCAACGCCAGTAGTTCGACTTTTTTTGCAAAATGGGCTTCTGAACATGTGGTTGGCGAAGTTGTTGGGTTTCCTGCGCCGTGCTTCGCACAGCTCCATCTACCCAACCTACAAGTGCTTCGCATTTTTTGCACTGCGTGTCCGATGCTCTTGATTGTCGGGTTACGGCGCGAGTGAAGTACGCGCCTAACTCAACCTACGATTCGCGCTTTTTGGTCGATTTTGCTTAGTGGCCGCAACGGAATCCTCTATTCCTCCCCCATGGCCAAACCATCAAAATCCAACTTCGTCTGTCAAGCTTGCGGGGCGGCGGCGCCGCGCTGGCAGGGGAAGTGCGCTGGCTGCAACGAGTGGAACACGCTCGTTGAAGAAACGGACGCTGGCCCCGCGCCCGGCTCCGGTATCACGCGGGCCACGAAGGGCCGCATCGTGCAGCTTCAGTCCCTCAAAGGCTCGACTGACGAGGCGCCGCGCTTCTTGACCGGCATTAGCGAAATGGATCGCGTGACGGGCGGCGGCATTGTGCCGGGGTCTGCGATGTTGATCGGCGGCGAACCGGGCATCGGCAAGTCGACGCTTCTGTTGCAGCTGACCGCGAACCTCGCCCGCGCGGGGCGGCGCGCGCTCTACTTCTCTGGCGAAGAAGCGATTGCCCAAGTGCGCTTGCGCGCCGAGCGTCTCGGCCTCGCGGATGCGCCGGTCGGGCTCGCATCGGAAACGAACCTCTCAAACATTCTGGCGACACTCTCGGAAGGCAAACCGCCCGATCTCGTCGTCATCGATTCCATCCAAACGCTGTGGGCCGATACGTTGGACGCCGCACCTGGAACAGTCAGCCAAGTACGCGCCGCCGCGCAGTCCTTGATTCGCTACGCCAAGATGGCCGGCAGCGCGCTGCTGCTGGTCGGCCACGTGACCAAGGACGGACAGATCGCGGGGCCCAAAGTCATCGAGCACATGGTCGATACCGTGCTCTATTTCGAAGGCGACCGCGGACACACCTATCGCATTCTCCGCGCTGTGAAGAACCGCTTTGGTCCGACGGACGAAATCGGTGTGTTCGAAATGGTGACAGGGGGACTGCGCGAAGTCTCAAACCCTTCCGAACTCTTCCTCGGCGAACGCGATGCGACGTCGCCCGGTGCTGCCGTGTTCGCCGGCATCGAAGGCACGCGGCCGCTCCTCGTCGAGATCCAGGCGCTGGTTGCGCCGTCCGGCCTTGGCACGCCGCGAAGGGCCGTCGTCGGATGGGATTCCAATAGGTTGTCTATGCTGCTCGCTGTGTTGGAGGCGCGCGCCGGCATGTCGTTCTCGGGCCATGACGTCTATCTGAATGTGGCGGGCGGCCTTAAAATCACCGAACCGGCGGCGGATTTGGCGGCGGCTGCCGCCCTCGTCTCGTCAATTTCCGGTGTTGCCCTGCCGCGTGACGCCGTCTACTTCGGCGAAGTCTCGCTTTCGGGCGCCGTTAGGGCCGCCGCTCTCATGACCGCAAGGCTGAAGGAGGCCGCAAAGTTAGGATTTACAAAAGCCGTACTACCCGACGCCGGGGACGCCGATACGCCAGGAATGAAACTCACGCTGCATCGCATCGCACACGTCAAGACTCTTGCGGAACGGGCCTTAGCATGCGACTGAAACGCGAGAGCTTTGGGGCACGCGAACGAGACGACGACTGAAACCGGGCCTAACCCATAACTGAGGGAATTACGGCCATGATAGGCCCGCTTACATACCTCGACGCCGCGCTGCTCGCGGTCTGTTTCATTTCCGGCCTGCTTGCGATGTATCGCGGGTTTGCACGCGAAATCTTGTCGATCGTCTCTTGGCTGGCCGCTGCTGCCGCAGGCGTATGGATCTTCTTCACGAAGAAGTCTCTGTCGGCTGACGTTGCCGCGCAAACCGGTTTGCCTGAACAGATTGCGCTTGCGGTTGTGGCGCTCGTCATCGCGCTCATCGTGCTGATTGTGGTGCATCTCATTACCGCGCGCATCTCGGACGCCATTTTGGATAGCCGCGTCGGCATGATCGACCGGATCCTCGGCTTCGCCTTTGGCGTGGTGCGCGGGTTTATTCTGATCGTCATTCCGTACATGTTCTACGAATCGTTCGTCACCGACGAGAAGAC
>JANOKZ010000185.1:0-6675 GCA_031419515.1 Hyphomicrobium sp. | reverse complement strand
CGCATCGCCAAACCAATCGACACCATGATAACGGCGTACAACGCCATCGCGAATGGCCTTTTCCAGTTTTTTCTCGGCGGGCTCGGCGGCAATAACCCTCAGCAGCGTGACTTCTAGAAGCCCCGTCGGGTCATTGACGTCCTTGGAAATGAAGATATGCCGCGTCAACCGGTCTCGAGCTTCGCCCGGCTCCAGCACATGCTTCGCGACTGCACGGCCGAGCGTATCGGGCGCTGGCTTGTAGCGGCGGCCCAAGGGAAACACGATTGCCCGCATCAAAGGCCGCGCCGCACGAACCGGGAAATTATCGATCACCCCGGCAAGCGCCACTTGAAAACGGTAGAGGCCGTTCATGGCCGCGAGTTCGACAATCTGATGATCGCCTTGCGGGCGCTGATCGTCGTCGTAGCGCTTTAACACGGCGGCCAGCATGTAAAGTTCGGACAGCGCATCCGCCATGCGGCCGGTTATTTTCTGTTTGGTCTTCAGCCCGCCGCCCAAAAGCGCGACCGTCAGATCGGCGACAAACGCGAACGAGCGCGAAGCCCGTGCCAGCTGCCGGTACCAGACCGACATGCGTTGCGCGTTATCGGGCGACGACGCGAATACACCGCCGGTGACGTTGTGAAAGAACGCTCCCGTCGCATTGGAGATTGAAAAGGCGATGTGCCCGCCGAAAGCTTCCTCAAACGCTGCGAGGCCGCGCGCGTGATCTTTGTCCTGCGCGGATTGCACTTCCTTGTAGAGATAGGGGTGCGAGCGCAGCGCCCCTTGGGCAAAAGTGATGAGGTTGCGCGTCAGAATGTTTGCGCCCTCAACCGTTATCCCAACAGGCACCATCTGATAGGCCGATTGCAGGTAATTCGATGGCCCGTCGCAGATGGCGCGGCCGCCGTGAATATCCATGGCGTCGTTCACGGTGCTGCGCAATTTTTCGGTCGTCTGGTATTTCATCAAAGCTGAAATGACCGAGGGTTTCTCGCCGCGTGAAACCATCGACGCCGTCATGCCGCGCGCGGCTTCGTTGACGTAGGCCGTCTCGATAATGCGCACGAGCGGCTCTTCAATGCCTTCCATGTGCGAGATTGGCAGCCCGAACTGCTTGCGGATACGTGCGTAGGCGCTTGTCACGCGCAGCATCATCTTGGCACCGGCCGTTGCCGACGACGGCAGTGAAATCGCGCGCCCCGCCGAGAGACACTCCATCAGCATGCGCCAGCCGTTGCCGGTCATTTTTTCGCCGCCGATGACCCAGTCCATCGGAATGAAAACGTCCTTGCCCCAGTTGGGGCCATTGGGGAATGCGGCGCCCGAGGGCAAATGGCGACGGCCGATGTTGACGCCAGGGTGGTTGGCCGGAATGAGTGCCAGCGTAATGCCGATGTCCTCGCCCTTATTCAAAATATTCTCAGGGTCAAACAGCCGGAACGCTAAGCCCACAAGCGTCGCCTTGGGTCCAAGCGTGATGTAGCGCTTATCCCATGAGAGGCGGATGCCGAGCGTCTCTTTGCCTTCGTGCGTGCCACGCATTACGGTGCCGATATCGCGCATCGTTGCCGCGTCCGATCCCGATGTCGGGCCGGTTAGCGAGAAACAAGGCACCTCTAGGCCCTTGGCCAAACGCGGCAAGTAATAGTGCTTCTGGTGATCAGTGCCGTACTTCTCGATGAGTTCTCCAGGACCAAGCGAGTTCGGCACCATGACGATGGTCACGATATCGGGCGAGCGTGAGGCAATCTTGCCGAGGATGAGCGATTGCGCTTGGGCTGAAAACCCGAGCCCACCATGCTCCTTCGAAATAAGCATTCCGAGGAAGCCATGCTTTTTCACGAAGTCCCAGATCGGCTCAGGTATCTCGCGGTTTGTATGGCGTACGTTCCAATCGCTGATCATACGGCAAAGTTCGTCCACCGGCCCGTCGAGGAAGGCCTGCTCCTCGGCCGTCAGCTGGATTGGCGGAATGGCCTGCAGTTTGTTCCAATCGGGCGTGCCTGAAAATAATTCGGCATCAAAGCCGACGGTGCCCGCTTCGAGCGCTTGCGCTTCCGTGTCTGAGACTTTCGGCAGAATGCCCTTGACCATGGCGAAGGCCGGCTCGACAACAAACCGGCGCCGCAGCGCGGGCACCGACAAGAGGGCCAGCACCGTGAATGGCAACCAAGTCAGAAGCGCGGTCAAGATGCTGCTGTAGCCGCCGCCAGCACCGCCGCTCAGCAGCCCCGAATGCCAAACCCAGGTGAGAAGTCCAACAGCTACCGCCCACGCCACCATCGGCGCCTTGCGCATACCCAGCGCGAGAACCGCTCCAACGAGCAAAATCCAAAAAACAAAAGTTGCCATCGCGCGTCTCCACAATTGGCTACGGACCCGGATACATCCCGGATCCGCGTCGCCTGGACTCAAGCCAAGACCAAAAAAGGAACGCACCCGCGCCCCTCAGATCGCCCCGCTAGTCGGGTCCGCAGCCCCATCTAAACATGGTTTAAGGCCGCCCCGAAACCCTGGATTAGGGGTTGCCAACGCCGAAATGGGTACGGATCAGGGCTTGCCAGCGGTTTCTGCCGTTTTAGCAAACATATCGGCGACAAAAGTCTCGTACCATCCAGCGCTCTCGTTGAAGGTCTCAAGGCGCCGATCTGCCGTCTCGCCAGCTTTCGAGACGAAGCTACCAGTAGCTTCAAGGAAGGCCTTGCCGTCTTTCTGGGCCGGCACGTAGTCAGCGCCGATCTTAGCGCTGTTTCCAGGTCCAACCATTGACCAGCAGGTATTGCGATATTTGCCGGGCGTGCGCGGACGCTGCGCCAGATCGGCAGCGATATCGGCGGCAACAACGCCGGCTTGGCTCGCCGCCGTGAAAGCGGATTTCGGCATATCGGCGGCAATGGCCGCGTCACCCAGCACGTAAACGTCCTTCGCTTTCGTGGACGTGAAGTTCTCCGGATTGACCGGGCACCAGTCGCCATCCGTGCAACCGGCTGTCGCGGCAATCGCGCCCGCTTTTTGTGCGGGAATGATGTTGGCCACAGCCGCGCGTTCCTTGCGGCCTGCCTTGGTGAAGACCTCGCCCGTCGCCGCATCGACGCGCACGACCGCGTAATCGTCAATTTCGTTCGTGAGATTGAGTTCGACGATGTCCTTGTAGTATTCAGCAAACGCTTCCTCGAACACGGCCTGTTTCGAGATCGTCTTTTTGGCATCGAAAATGACGAGCTTTGACTTCGGCTTTCGCGTCTTGAGGAAATGCGCGATCATGCAGGCGCGCTCGTATGGCCCGGGCGGGCAGCGATAGGGGTTGGGCGGCACGGCCATCACGACGAGTCCACCGTCGCTCATGGCGAGCAACTTCTCCTTCAGGAGAAACGTCTGCTGACCGCCTTGCCAAGCGTGCGGCATAGCTTCGGCCGCAGATTGAGAATAGCCCTCAATGGAATCGAACTTGATATCGATGCCGGGCGCAATCACCAGCCGGTCGTAGGGGAGAGCCGCGCCACCCTTGGCGAGGGTCACGGTCTTGGCCGCCGTATCGACCCCTGTCGCGATATCGCTGACGATTCTGATGCCGTTCTTCTTCAACCCTTCGTAGCTGTGCGTGATGGACGCAAACGAGCGGAACCCGCCGATGTAGAGGTTGGCGTAGAAGCAGGTGGTGTAGGCGTCTTTCGGCTCGATCAACGTAATGTCCAGGGCTGCGTCCGATGCCCTAAGACGGTTCGCGACTGTCGCGCCGCCTGGGCCCCCGCCGATGATGACGACTTTGGCGGCTCCTTGGGCCGCAGCACCGTGAGACCATGACGGGCGCACGAGCTCCGTTGCCCCGGCCAACAGCCCGGCGGCTGCGACCGTAAAATCCCGGCGTGTGATGCGCATCCTGCCCAACCGTTTCTTGAGTTCTGAAATTTTTGCGGCCCGCCAGTCATGAGGTATGGAAGCCACGCACATTGACACTCTGTCAGGAAATAAATCCATTGTAACTAGCCTCAAAGCAAATTCTTATCGTATAAAAGACCACAATCCTCAGCCTCTATCGGGCCAACATGAGTAGAACACCCGGCATTTCGGTCCTGAACCGCCGTTCGCTGCTGCTTTCCGCGGCGGGGGCGGCTTTGGCCTTTCCGGCGTGGCTGGCGTTGGCCCAGGAGACCGCTCAAACCGTCGTCGAGCGTTCGAAGTTGTTCGAGGACGCCATGTCGGCCCTGCTCAAAGGCGCGACGCCAGTCGAAGGCAGGATCACTTTAGAACTGCCGGAGATCGCCGAGAACGGCAATTTCGTGCCCCTGACCGTGTCGGTCGATAGCCCCATGACGCACGACAATTACGTCAAGGCCATCCACATCCTGTCGTCCGCCAACCCGGTTGCCCGCGTCGCCACCTTCCACCTGTCGCCGGTCAATAGCGTCGCCCGCGTCCAAAGCCGCATGCGCCTTGCCAAGACGCAGGACGTGTTTGCCATCGCCGAACTTTCGGATGGCTCGCTCGCCATGGGCACCGCGACGGTTAAAGTCACCATCGGCGGCTGTTCAAGCTAAGGAGACGGCATCATGACCGCCACGAAACCGCGCATCAAAATTCCCGAAAGCGCAAAGGCCGGCGAGGTCATCGAGGTGCGCACGCTCGTCACGCACGTGATGGAAACCGGCAATCGTAAGGACAAGGACGGCAAGGTCATCGCGCGCGACATCGTGCATACGTTCGTGGCGAAGTATGCCGACCAGCAAGTCTTCCGCGCCGAACTCGGGCCCGGAATTTCCGCCAATCCGTTTATCGCGTTTTCATTGAAGGTGCCCGGCCCCGGCACATTTGAATTCGCCTGGACCGATGACAGCGGCGCTACCGTGATTGAAACGCTGCCGCTCAACGTGGTCTAGCGCGGCCGTAAACCTCACCCCACCTTTGCGCCGTCCTTCAAAAGCTTGTAGTTGATCGCGTCCAGCAGCGCTTCAAAGCTGGCGTCGATGATGTTGGGTGAAACGCCGACCGTGGTCCAGCGCTCACCTGTGTCTGTGTCGTGGCTTTCGACCAGCACGCGCGTCACGGCTTCCGTACCATGTGCCCCGGTTTGCGTCAGAATGCGCACCTTGTAGTCGACGAGCTCGACCTTCTCGATGTGCTTTTGATAACGGCCGAGATCGCGGCGCAACGCCGTATCGAGCGCATTGACGGGGCCGTTTCCTTCGCCAACGGAAACGAGCGGCTGCGCTTCGCCCGCGATTGAAACCGAGACGACAGCTTGTGACGTGGCCACAGCACCAACCGGCCCGCCCGGCTGGCGTTCGACGGTCACACGGAAGCTATCGACCGAGAAATAGCGCGGCACGGTGCCGAGTGTGCGCCGCGCCAGCAGCTCGAACGAAGCATCCGCCGATTCATAAGAGTAACCCGCGTCCTCGCGGCCGCGCACTTTGTCCAGCAACGCGACGACGCGGCTATCGTCCTTGCCGAGCCCGAGACCAAGCCGATCAAGCGCTGCCAGGATCGACGACCGGCCGCCCTGCTTCGACACCATGATGCGCCGCTCGTTGCCAACGCTTTCGGGCGGCACGTGCTCGTAGGTCTGCGGCTCCTTGAGTAGAGCGGAGGCATGAATGCCGGCCTTCGTCGCAAACGCGCTTTCGCCAACGTACGGCGCGTGGCGATCTGGCGCTTCGTTGAGGATCTCATCCAGAACCCGGCTCGCATGCGTTAAATTGCGTAAGCGGTCCGGCGTCACACCGGTTTCGAAAGCGTTGGCGAACTCGCTTTTCAGCAGCAAAGTCGGGATGATCGATGTCATGTTGGCGTTGCCGCAACGTTCGCCGAGGCCGTTCAACGTGCCCTGGATCTGGCGGCAGCCTGCGCGCACCGCCATCAGCGTATTGGCGACCGCGTTTTCCGTATCGTTGTGCGTGTGAATACCGAGGTTCGCGCCCGGCACGTGTTTGGCGACGTCCGCGACGATCCGGTCGATCTCGTGCGGCAGCGTGCCCCCGTTGGTGTCGCACAGAACGACCCAGCGCGCACCGCTGTCGTAAGCCGACTTCGCGACGCTCAGCGCGTAATCGCGGTTGCCTTTGTAGCCGTCAAAGAAGTGTTCGCAATCGACGAGCGCCTCGCGTTGCGTTTCACGCACGGCCTTGACTGACTGCACAAGGCACTCGACGTTTTCCTCGTTCGAGATACCAAGCGCCACGCGCACGTGGTAGTCCCACGACTTGGCAACGAGACAGATGCTGTCGGCCTTCGACTGCAGGATCGCCTGGAAGCCCGGATCGTTCGAAACGCTGCGCCCCGCCCGCTTGGTCATACCAAACGCCGTGAAGCGTGCGGACTTGAGTCTGGACGGCTCCGAAAACAGCTCGGTATCGGTTGGGTTCGAACCCGGGTATCCGCCTTCGATATAGTCGAGGCCGAGATCGTCGAGCACGTCCATGATGCGGCGCTTATCCGACAAGGAGAAATCGACGCCCGTCGTCTGCGCGCCGTCTCTGAGAGTTGTATCGTAAAGGCAAAGACGTTCTTTGGTCATGATGGTCTCGGTTTGCCGGCGGACTTCGTTCCGGCAGCGTCTTTCAATTGCTTCGTCATGGTCGTGTTCGTCAACCACTCATCGCCAACGGGATTGGAATTGCGCTGTATGGGCGCATACCCCCGCGCCTCAAAGAACAACACGGCCGTTTCGCTGGCGTCCACCGAGAGCGC
>JANOKZ010000184.1:0-7397 GCA_031419515.1 Hyphomicrobium sp. | reverse complement strand
CTCCACCGCAGGATCGGACCGCGCGTGGCCTCTTCTCAATTCACGTTATGGCCGGACTTGATCAAAGACTTCTTGCAATCGTCTCGACCTGGAAGCACTCGATCTGGTCGCCTTCGCGGATGTCCTGATAGTTGGCGAACGACATGCCGCATTCCTGGCCCATTACAACTTCCCGGACATCGTCCTTGAAGCGTTTCAGAATCGAGAGCGACCCCTCGTGAATGACGACGTTATCGCGCAAGAGGCGCACCTTCGCGCCGCGCTCGACCTTGCCTTCGGTAACCTGACAGCCCGCGACTTTGCCGGTCTTTGAGATGTTGAACACCTGCTTGATCGTGGCGTAACCGAGGAACACTTCGCGTTTTGTCGGCGCGAGCATGCCCGACATTGCAGCTTTCACATCGTCCACGAGATCGTAGATGATGTTGTAGTAGCGGATTTCAATGCCCTGCACGTCGGCCGAGCGCTTGGCCTGTTCGTTGGCACGTACGTTGAATCCGATGACGACGGCTTTGGACGCGGACGCAAGGGCGATATCCGATTCCGTGATGCCGCCGACGCCCGTGTGGACGATGCGGGCGATGACTTCGTCGGTGCCAAGTTTCTTCAAAGAACCTATGATGGCTTCGAGGGAGCCCTGCACGTCGCCCTTGATGAGGAGGGTAAACTCCTTCTGCCCAGCTGCATCTTTCAGCGTCTGCATCATCTGTTCGAGCGTGCGTGGCGTGCCGGCGGAACCGAGCGTCTCGCGGCGCTTTCTGATGCGATAATCGGTGATTTCGCGGGCGCGGGATTCATTCTCGACGACCGCGAACTGATCACCCGCTTCGGGTGCTGAATCGAAGCCCAGAATTTCAACCGGGACCGATGGACCGGCGGTTGCGATGTTGGCGCTATGGTCATCGAGCAGTGCGCGAACGCGGCCCCACGCCATACCGGCCACAACGATGTCGCCGACTTTGAGTGTGCCGCGCTGCACGAGCACGGTGCCGACAGGGCCGCGACCGCGTTCAAGCTTGGCTTCGATGACGATGCCTTCGGCGGGACGATTGGGATTGGCCTTGAGGTCGAGAATTTCGGCCTGCAGGTGGATGGCTTCCAAGAGCTTATCGAGATTGGTGCGCTTCAAGGCCGAGACCGGCACCTCAAGCGTTTCGCCACCCATGCTTTCAACAACGATTTCGTACTGCAGAAGATCTGTGCGCACGCGGTTTGGATCCGACTGCGGCTTGTCGATCTTGTTGATGGCAACAATCATTGGCACGCCGGCAGCTTTTGCGTGGTTCAGCGCTTCAACAGTTTGGGGCATGACGCCGTCGTCGGCGGCGACAACAAGCACGACAATGTCCGTGACCTTCGCGCCGCGGGCGCGCATGGCCGTGAAGGCTTCGTGGCCAGGCGTATCGATGAACGTCACCTTATGCCCGTTTGGTGTCGTCACCTGATAGGCGCCGATGTGCTGGGTGATACCGCCAGCTTCGCCGGAAACTACGTTCGTTGAACGGATGGCGTCTAGCAGCGATGTCTTGCCGTGATCGACGTGACCCATAATGGTGACGACAGGGGCGCGAGCTTCGAGATGATCGTCGACGTCCTTGTCGCCGACGAGGCCGATTTCAACGTCGGATTCGGAAACGCGCTTGGGAATATGCCCAAACTCTTGCACCAGAATTTCGGCCGTATCGACGTCGATGACGTCGGTAATTTTGTGCATCGCGCCTTCCTTCATCAGTACCTTGATGAGGTCGACGGCGCGTTCGGCCATACGGTTCGAGAGTTCTTGAATAGTGATGACTTCAGGAATAGTGACTTCGCGCGAAATTTTCTCGCGCGGCTGCTGAATGCCCATGGCCTTCAGCTTTTCCTTCTCGCGCTTGCGTTTCAGCGAGGCGAGTGAGCGCTGCTGAGCTTCGCGATCGAAGTTTGTGATCGAAATTTTCGTGCGCTGACGGCCATCGTCAACGACCTTGACGGCAGGACGAGCTATCTTGGCGCCACCTGGACCACCACGCTTTGGACCACGGCTATCGTCATCCTCAGCGACTTGCTTGACCACGACCGTACGCTGCGGACGCTTGATGATTTCGCCTTCTGCCGGAACCGGCGAACGGCGGGAGGGCATTTCAATTTCACGCGGACGGCCGGCTTCGCGCGGCATGAAAGCGGGCGCGCCCGATCCGGCCGGAGCACGTGCGCCGCCGCCACGCGGGAAGGGCGGTCGTCCGCCGCCTTCGCGCCGGTCATCACGTTTGTCGCTATCGCGGCGCGGTTCAGAAGGGCGCGGCGAGGCAAGCACTGGTGTCTCGATCTTGGCTTGCGTTGCGGGTGCGGCTGTAACCGCGACAGGCGCCGCCGCTGGCCGCGTGACAGAGGCTTCTTCGGATTTGACTTCGGATTCTAGCGGGCGAACCGGCTCAAAGCGCACAGGCGCCGCTTCGGGGACCCTCGCGCCTTCGTCGGCGCGCGCTGCAGCGAGTGCACTGTCACGCGCCTTGCGCTCGGCTTCCGACAAAATTCTTTGCTGCTGGCCGCGTGGTTCTGAAACCGCGCTTTGTTCGACCTGCGGCTTTGCTGCCGGGCGCGCCTTATCGGCGACCGGCGCCGCCACGACCGGCAGGGCCTCAACGGTGTCGCTGCCGGGCGCCCCGAGCTTGCGCGTTTTCTTGACCTCAACGACCACGTTTTTCGAACGGCCGTGGCTGAAGTTCTGACGCACGAGACCTGACTCGACCGTCTTTTGCAGCGTCAGCGGCTTACGCGCGCTAGGCCGCACGGTCTTGTCAGTTTGGTCTTTCTGTTCCGTCATGCGTCTCTCTATTCAACCTTCGTTATCGAGTTCAGAAAAAGCGAGTTCAGGGGCGGCCGAAGAGGACCGGTAGCGTACGAGACGCCCCGCCTCCCTCAGAAACCGCTTCGCCAGTCCTCCGGGTATAAGGGCAGCATGTACCACACTTGGCCTGCCCATGGCCAAGCTCATTTCTGTGATTGTCAGAGCCGCGACGACAGGGGCTTTTTGGCCCAAATCGCCCTGGATTGCCTTGAATTTTCGGTCGAGCTTCGAACAACCGTCGGCGGCGGCATCGCACCCGTGTATCAGAACTGCGACCTTGGCTTTGTCGAGCGCGCTATCAACCTGTTGAAAACCGGCAACCGCAAGACCAGCCTTGTTGGCGAGCGCTAATGTATCGCAGGCCCGGCGCAACATCATGGCTTCGAGGCGCGCTGCGAGATCTGGCGCAACAGTCGCAGTGGCCTTGAGGCTTCGATCAAAAGCCCTTGTTTTTATTGCCGTTTCAACGGTTTCCCGGTTCGCAGTGATCCACACGCCGCGGCCCGGAAGACGATGTTCCAGATCGGGCACAATCTGGCCATCCGGCGCCTGAACGAAGCGAATGAGGTTTTCAGGCTCTAAATGCTTACGCGTGACGGCGCACAGGCGCTCAGAATCGGCATCAGAGGCGTTACTTGCCTCCGAGCCCATATGCCGTATTCGCGTTCGCCGGTTAGTTGCCAAGCTGCTTCTGGTACTCCGTTAATCATAGTCTCACGCCGTTGAATCGGCGTCGGCCTCGCCGTCAACTTCGGCAACGTCTGCTGCCGGTTTGACGAGATCTTCGGCCGTGATCCAGCCTGCCTGAACGCGCGCGGCCATGATCATGTTCTCCACGTCCTGGCGCGACAATTCGAAGCCGTCGAGGAAGCCCTTGTGGCGAACCGCTTCGGCGTCTTTCTCTTTCTTGCGTTCCGTCCAGCCAACAAGCTCGTCAGTTGCGCAATCAGCGAAGTCCTCGACGCTTTTGACGCCGTTTTCGCCAAGCGCAATCATCATCGCGGTCGTCATGCCTGGAATTTCGGCAAGCTCATCGGCAACGCCGAGTTCACGCCGTTTGGTGTCGCGTTCTGCTTCCTGCTGTTCCAAGTATTCCCTCGCGCGCGTTTGAATTTCCTGAGCCGTGTTTTCGTCGAAGCCTTCGATGTGAGCAATGTCCGTCAGTTCGACGAACGCGACTTCTTCGATCGTGGCGAAGCCTTCCGTGACGAGCAGCTGGGCGATGACTTCATCGACATCGAGTGCTTCCATAAGAAGTGCCGTACGCTCTGCGAACTCTTTCTGACGCCGCTCGCTCTCTTCCTGTTCGGTCACGATGTCGATGTCCCAGCCAGTAAGCTGAGATGCCAAACGCACGTTCTGACCGCGCCGGCCGATGGCGAGCGAGAGCTGCGCTTCCGGCACCACGACTTCAATACGGTTGGTATCTTCATCGAGCACGACCTTGGTGACTTCGGCAGGGGCAAGCGCGTTGACGATGAAGCTCGCCGCTTCCGGGTTCCATTGAATGATATCGACCTTCTCGCCTTGCAGCTCGTTGACGACGGCCTGCACGCGCGCACCGCGCATACCAACGCAGGCGCCGACCGGATCGATCGAGGAGTCTTTCGAGATCACTGCGATCTTTGCGCGCGAACCTGGATCGCGGGCGACGGACTTGATTTCGACAACGCCGTCGTAGATTTCCGGTACTTCCTGGGCAAAGAGCTTGGCCATGAATTCCGAGCGTGCACGCGTCAGGAAAATCTGCGGTCCGCGCTGTTCGCGGCGCACGTCGTAGATGTAGGCGCGGACGCGGTCTCCGAGGCGGACGTTCTCGCGCGGGATCATTTCGTCGCGGCGGATAATGCCTTCGGCGCGGCCGAGATCGACGATGACGTTCCCGTATTCGACGCGCTTCACAGTGCCGTTCGAGATTTCCCCAATGCGGTCCTTGAACTCGCTGAATTGGCGGTCGCGCTCGGCTTCGCGCACCTTTTGCACGATGACCTGTTTGGCGTTTTGGGCTGCGACACGGCCGAATTCGAGCGGCGGCAAGGCTTCAGCGATCATGTCGCCGACCTTGGCATCGGGGTTGCGCTTCTGGGCGTCCGCGAGGTTGACTTGGGTCGAGTCGTTCTCGACTTCATCGACAACGGCCAAGACGCGCGTCAACCGGGCTTCGCCGGTTTTCAAATCGATCTCGCAGCGGATATCGTTCTCCGCGCCGTAACGCGATTTCGCAGCCTTTTGGATGGCGTCTTCCATCGCTTCGATGACGATCTTTTTGTCGATCGTCTTCTCGCGTGCCACTGCATCCGCGATCTGTAAGAGTTCCAGCCTGTTGGCACTAATGCCTGTCATGGTCATGGGTCAGTCCTCCAAGTCTTTTGGGTCGAGATCTTTCTGATCGAGTTCGTTTTCATCAAGTTCAGCCCCGTCGCCAGGGCGTGTTGCGTGGCGTTTCTTGGCGCGAGTTAGAGCCTCGCGGATAAGTTCGTCGGTCATGACGAGTTTGGCGTCGGCGACGAGCGCGATGGGTAACCCCAGATGATGCTGGCCTGATGCGCCGAGGTCGGCCGCAATGCGCACTTCGCCATCCTCAAAGCCTTCGAGCAGGCCCTTGAAGCGCTTGCGCCCGTCAATGGCTTCGTTGAGTTCGATCTTGGCAACGTGACCAGACCAATCCTCGAAGTCGCTGGGGCGCACGAGCGGCCTATCGATGCCGGGCGACGATATTTCCAGCCTATATTTGCCACTGATCGTATCGGCGACGTCCAAGACCGGTGACACGTTCTTGGAAATCATCTCGCAGTCGTCGATTGAAATCGTGCCGTCGGGCCGCTCGGCCATGATCTGCACGATGCGGTCTTCCCCGCCCAAGACGCTGACGCGCACGAGGCGGAAGCCGAGCCCTTCGAGAACAGGTTCGACAACTCGTGCAATTTCAGCCGCCATCCCCGACTCGCATAGGAAACGCGTGGCTGATGGTGTGTTCGAAGAGGTATTGGCAGGCTCGGCGGTCATGAGGTTCAATTGCGGTCCAAGTCGATTGTGTGCGGCTAAAGTCCTTTTGCAGCGGGCCCCGGGGGTCCACTCGAAAGTATTCAGGTTTTTATTGAGAGGAGTGAGGAATAGGGGATTTTTGGGGAAATTGCAAGGGGGGTCCGAGCCGGCTCGCACAAGCGAGCGAGACTTTTAGCGTCCCGGTCCCACACCACATCTCTCATTTGGCCCATCATGATCGGCTCCGAGATGATGAAGGCCGGTATAACCCTAAAGCCGACAGTCCGTTAGCGACGCGATTGACCCGGAACGGCTGTCGTCCGGCCCACCGGAAGCGGACAACCAGTGCCCGATTTGTTCGTATTCGTTAAGTAGCGTTACTGCGTTCGACGTGCTGCGCCAGTTTCTCGAGGGTCTGATAACCGAATTCGACCGCGCCGAAACCGATCCCCGCGTCGCGCTGAGCCTTCGTCGGATGCAACTGCCGCAAGGTGATGACGGTCTTGCCGTCGCTCTGCTCATCGAACGTGATGGTGGTGCGGAATATGCCAGGATCGTTGTCTTTGTCGGCGCCATGATCGATCTCGATCAGGTGCGGCCTCTCGATGCGCCGGAATTGCATCCGATTCGTATATCGCTTGCCGTCGGGGGCGATCATATCGAACCGCCATTCGCCGCCGACGCGAATATCCATTGACTTTGTCTCGACCCTGAAACCGGCCGGACCGAACCATTGGGGGAGATGGCGCGGATCAGCCCACGCGGAGAAAACCAACTCTCGTGGCGCGTTGATCACGCGCGAGAGGACGATCTCTCGATCGAGCGCCCAAGTGGCCAAGGGCGTTTCATGGGGCGTTTCATTTTGACCTGCGTTTGCGGGCATTGGACTTCTCCTCTTTTTTCAGTTTCTCAACGTACGTTTCCAAGCGATCCAGTCGTTGCTCCCACCACGTACCCCGCATCAATCAAAACGAAGAAACGTAGGGCGGATTAGGCGCGGTCTCTGCACCTGACCGCAGCGTAATCCGCCGCGCCTCAGCAAGAACGCCGAAACATCTCACGTCTGGCCGGCGGGTTACGGCCCGGCGAAGTGAAGGCGCCAGTCCCAACCCGCCCTACGCACCTGTCGCTCGGCTTCACCCCACCCCTAACCCCTTCCCGTCAAGGGGAGGGGGATCTCACGAACCGGAAATAATACCGCACGCGCCCTTCGCGCTCCGCCTTCTGTTCGTAGCGCGTTTCGGGCCAATCGATGGGTCTGATGCGCCATCGTCCCCCTCCCCCTCGCGGGGAGGGGTTAGGGGTGGGGGGATCGAACGGTGTGAGATTTATCATTTGGAAAAATGAAGTGCCCAGCTCCTCGAGAAGTTCACAACCTAGGCTCAGGTGCATTCCGGTTTGTCAACATTCGATGGCAACATCAACAGAAACGCTTTTTGCTTCACCCCACCCCTAACCCCTCCCCGTCAAGGGGAGGGGGATCTCACGAACCGGAAATAATACCGCACGCGCCCTTCGCGCTCCGCCTTCTGTTCGTAGCGCGTTTCGGGCCAATCGATGGGTCTGATGCGCCATCGTCCCC
>JANOKZ010000183.1:0-17022 GCA_031419515.1 Hyphomicrobium sp. | reverse complement strand
TGAGTGGCAACGGCTTAAACCGTCCGCGCAGCGCATGGAAGTGGTACATCTGTCAGTTTGCACCATATTCTTACAAATGGTAAGCAAAAACTCTTATCTACAACCGAAAGCAATGTCTGTAGCGCTCATGTGAAAGGTGTTTCGCGCGGCAGGCGCAATGCTCATTTTGAGCGCCGAGCGAAACACCGAGAATATGAACATCGTTCACCAAGCTGTGGATAGTGGCGCCGCACTTGGGGACAACCGGTTGATAAGTCGAGGTCCGCCACATGCGGGATCAGATTTGCGGCAACAGGAAGTGCCGCCATTGGTGCATCCGGGCCACGCTAAGCGGTATGATTCCCTTAACACTTCGCGTCGAATCACATAGCGTTCCGGGTATGAGGGGATTTGTTTCGCGTGTTTTTCTGATGCCCTGCGCAATGTGAATAAGTTCATCCACAGCTGGGGTCGAGCGGCGATGACCACTGGGATAACTTGGGATTTTGTGCGGAGCGATAGCTCTCAAGCGTGAACGTCGCGTGCGGATCTTCGGTGTCTGCCGATCGCCATGGGGATGGCCTCGGAGCTCACAGATGCAGAGGTTGATGCACGGCGGGGTTGCGCCTGTTTGGCGTTTTGGGGGTTGGGCCAGCGTGTGTGCTTCTCAGCGCGCGGTCACAAGACGGAAATGGCCGGTATTTGTATGTCGTTGAACCGGCCCTCGCATAGGAGAGGGCAATGCTAAGACATGCTCTAGGTGTGTTGGGTGTAATGGCTGCCGGCGTACTGCTCGCCGTATCGGCCGCAATGAACTGGCAATTTGGGTTTAGTCTCGGAAGAACTGAGTTCGACGGACAATTGTTGGGTGCGGCCTCCGCTGCAGCCGACTGTTTGAAGGCGCTCATCCCGTTCTTCTTTTTCGCCGCAATTCGAAACAAAATGTGGTCGCAGGCAATAGCCTCTGTCCTCGTTTGGACGGTCGTGACCACCTACTCGTTGACGAGCGCGCTTGGCTTTGCGGCTCAGCAACGGGCCGACGCTTCAGCGCAACGCACTCAGGTCAATCAAACTTACGATGGTTTGAAAGCCGATTTGAAACGCGCGGAAGAGGCGGCATCATGGACCCCGCAGCACCGGCCGTACGAAGCGGTGCAGGCGTCGATCCAGGCTCACAAGTCGCAACCGGGCTGGAAATGGTCGAACGGCTGTAAAGACGTTTCGTCCAAGACGGAGCAGAAATACTGCCAGGGGTTATATAACCTCGAAGCGGAACTTGCTTCGGCCAAGGCCGCCGTATCGACTGATACGCGCATAACGGACATCAAGGCTAAACTTGCAGGCATGGAAGGGTCGTCCGCGACAGCGGGCGCCGATCCGCAAGCGAAAGTTCTTGCCGATCTTGCGACGCTCGCCATACCGGGCATCAAAGTCGAAAGCGTGCAGACGGCGATGGCGGTGTTCGTCGCGCTCCTGCTCGAGATCGGCTCGGGCTTTGGTATGTACGTCGCGTTTAGCCAGTGGCGTCTCTACGACAGCTACGCTCCGGCCGCTCCTCGCATTGCGAGACGCGCGTCTGAGGAAGACACTGTTGCGGCAACAGTGGCAGCTCCGGTGCTCACACCGGCTGTTCAAGTCAAGAAGCCGCGTTCTGGTGCCAACGACAACCGGACGATCGAGACGCCTGCTGAGAGGCCGGCCATCGAAGCCAAGCCAGCGGAAACGCGGGTTGTCGAAGCGAAAGCGGCACCGGCGAGACTGGTTGCTCCCGAAACTGACGTGGAGCGCTTCTACAAGGAGAGCATCGAGGTCCAGGACGGATCGAGTGTTACCGCTACTCAACTGTACGAGGATTATTGTTCGTGGTGCGAAACCAAGAACAAGGAGCCTCTTGCGTTGCCGAGCTTCGGACGCGAGTTCGCAGATCTCGGCGTGAAGAAAGAACGCATCGCAGGTCGAGTAAGGTACATTGGAATATCTTTGAAGTCCGGCACTGGCCACGAGGAGGCTTTGAAATCGCCCACCTTCCAAGCCGACGCAGCTTAGCGCTGCTCTCATGAACGATCAGGGCCCCTTCCGGGGCCCTTTTTGTTTCTGGGGGGTGAGTGTTTAGATTGATGTTTGCGGCTCGATGGCGAGTTTCATGCCGAGTGCGTTGATAACGCGCAAAACCGTACCGAGCTCCGGGTTACCGTCAGCACTGAGCGCCTTGTAGAGACTTTCGCGTGACATACCGGTTGTGCGCGCGATCTCCGACATGCCGGACGCCCGGGCCACGACGCCCATCGCATCAGCGATGAATTTCGCATCGCCCGTGCTGAACGCTTCCTCGAGATAGGCGGCAATGGCCTTCGGATCGTCGAGATAATCGGCCGGATCGAAGGCTTTTAGCTTTTTGATTTTTGCGGTCATGTGTTCAATCCTTCAGGTTTTTCGCGAGCGCCTTAGCCCGCGCAATGTCCTTGTCTTGCGATTTCTTTTCTCCGCCGCACAGCAGGATGACGATCTCGTCTCCGTGCCAGACGAAGTAAACGCGATAGCCGGGTCCATGATGGACGCGCAATTCGCTGACGCCTTCGCCAACGGCTTGCACATCGCCCGGATTACCGAGCTGCAAGCGGCGAATGCGCGCCGCGATGCGGGCTCGAGCCATGCTGTCGCGAAGCGCCTGCATCCAATCCGAAAATTCGGGCAGCTCGCGAATTTCGATCATGGCCGACTGTATCCTGTGGGATACAACAAGTCAACGACATTATAAGTCAACGACATTGATGGCTGGGAAATTTGCCCCCGGCGCAGGGGTCTGATAATTGGGGAGGATGGGGCAAGCAATCACAGCAGAAAAATTCGTCGGGGATTGGAAGATCTCGACCCTCAACGAAAAGCAGGGCGCGCAAACGCACTTCCGCGAACTGTGCCGGATGCTTGCCGTTCCGGAGCCGAGCGCCACGTCGCGCGCTGAGGGGTACTGCTTCGAAGAGTTTGTCGACAAGGTCGGCGGCGGGCAGGGATACGCGGACGCCTGGAAGCGCGGCTGCTTTGCCTGGGAGTACAAGAGCCCGGGCGGAGACTTGAAAGCCGCGCTGAAGCAATTGAAGCTCTACGCTTCCGACCTTGAAAACCCGCCGCTGCTGATCGTCTCGGATATGCGGCGCATCGAAATCCACACCAACTGGACGAGCCAAGTTCAGGAAAGCCACGTCCTCGAACTCGAAGACTTGAAGGACGTGCGGCTGACCCAGAAGCTCCGCTGGGCGTTTTCCGAAGATACGGTCCATGAGCTAAAGCCGCGCCGGTCTGCCAACGCGACGACGGAAGAGGTGGCAAAAAAGTTCGTGGCCCTTGCCCAGAACCTGCGCGAGCGCGGGCATGACCCGGAAAAGGTCGCGCATTTCGTCAACCGCATGGTCTTTTGCATGTTCGCCGAAGACGTCGATCTGCTGCCGAAGAAAATGTTTGAAAAGATGCTGAAGGCGAGCCTCGTAAACCCCGACGAATTCGTCGCCAATGCCGAACAGCTGTTCACGGCGATGGCGCAAAAGCACGGCCGCGTCGGCTACGACGCCATCGACTGGTTCAACGGCGGCTTGTTTGAGGATGGCGCGGCGCTGCCATTGACCAAAGACGATATTCGCATTGCCCTTGATGCCGCCGAGCAGAACTGGTCGGAGATCAACCCGTCGATCATGGGCACGCTGTTCGAGCGCGGGCTGGACCCCGGCAAGCGCTCGCAGCTTGGCGCGCACTACACGGACGCCGAAAAGATCATGATGATCGTGCGCCCGGTCATCATCGAGCCGTTGCTGCGCGAGTGGCAGACGGCGCGTGATGAGATCGAAGCCAAGCTGGCGAAGGCTGCGGTCGCCAAGTCGGCAAGTGCCAAGACCACTGCGAAGAAAGAGGCCGAGGCGCTGCGCGTGGCGTTTATCGAGCGGCTGAAAAATTTCCGCGTGCTCGACCCGGCGTGCGGGTCGGGCAACTTTTTGTATCTGGCTTTGAAGTCTCTGAAGGACATCGAGGCGCGGGTCAACATCGAGGCCGAGAGCCTTGGTCTATCGCCGGCGTTCCCGAGCGTCGGGCCGGAGTGCGTCAAGGGCATCGAGATCAACCCGTTCGCCGCCGAGCTGGCGCGCGTGTCGGTGTGGATCGGCGAAATCCAATGGATGCGCGAGAAGGGTTTTGGCGTTTCCAAGAACCCGATTTTGAAAAGCTTGGAGACCATCGAGTGCCGCGACGCGCTTCTGAACCCGGACGGCACGGAAGCCGAATGGCCGGAAGCGGACGTCATCATCGGCAACCCGCCGTGTTTGGGAAGAACGTTTGTAAGAGACGGGCTGGGTGACCAGCAAGTTGAAAAAATCTACACGGCATTTTTGGGCAAGGTGAGCCCAGAAGCTGATCTGGTCTGTTACTGGTTGAAGAAAGCGTGGGACAATACGCAAAATGGCCTTCTAGATCGAGCTGGGTTCGTCACGACGAATTCAATACGCAGTGGCTCGAGTCGAGCCGTGCTCGATGGACCAGCCGCGTTAAACTCCATTTATGAGGTTTGGTCAGACGAAGCCTGGGTGGTGAACGGTGCTGACGTCCGCGTATCAATCGTTTGCTTTGGCAATTCAACTACCGTCAAAAAACTGAATGGACAAGCTGTCGGTCGCATCAATGCAGACCTCACTTCACGTTCAGTCGATCTCACGACTGCGCCTCCATTGAATCAGAACGCCGGATTTAGCTTTCAGGGAATTACTAAAGGCGGCGAGTTCGAGGTTGATCGCGAAACGGCGGCTGCTTGGTTATCATTGCCAACCAATGTTAACGGGAAGCGCAACTCTGAAGTCTTGCGGCCCATGACAAGCGGTGGCGACATTGTTCGCCGCAACGAATTGGGATGGGTAATTGATTTCGATGCCTTTGGCAGTGCAGCCGAAGCCGCCTGTTTTGAGGCACCATTTAAACATGTCGATACCAAAGTTCGCCCGGTTCGAACTGATCCAGCAAAAACAAAAAGAGAAGCGTACCGACGCAACTGGTGGAAGTTTGCCGAAGCGCGCCCAAGTATCAAAAGGTGGCTTGCTACAGGTCGTCGTTACATAGGTACACCGAAGGTGTCCAGGCACCGGCTATTTGTTTGGCTGCCGGCGGAAATTGTTCCAGACAACCTAGTGATCGCTGTATTGCGCGACGACGACACATCATTCGGCGTAATGTCTAGCCGTCATCACGTTCTCTGGTCTATCGCGAAGGGCGCATGGATAGGCGTAGGGAATGATCCGACCTACACTCCGACTTCATCGTTCGAAACCTTTCCGTTCCCCGAAGGGCTGACACCCAATATCCCGGCGGCTGAGTACGCGAGCGATCCGCGCGCCATCGCCATTGCCAAAGCCGCCGCGCGCCTCAACGAACTGCGCGAGAACTGGCTGAACCCGCCCGATCTCGTGCAACGCGTGCCCGAAGTCGTACCCGGCTATCCCGACCGCATTCTGCCGGTTGATGATAAGGCGGCGGCGATCCTCAAAAATCGCACGCTGACAAAACTCTACAACGAGCGCCCCGCGTGGCTCGATCACGCGCACAAAGACCTCGACGCCGCTGTCGCCGCCGCCTACGGTTGGGCGGGCGACCTGACAGACGAGCAAATTTTGGAGAAACTCTTTGCTCTGAATCAGGAACGCGCGGCGAAGCAGTGAGCGAGTGGCCTGGTGTCTGACCCATCGTGTCGAAGACACGCCTCCGGCATGATGGGTCTGACACCATGATAAGACCGGTGGAATGGTGTCAGACCCGTCGTGTCGAAGACACGCCTCCGGCATGGAGGGTCAGACACCACTTCCGCGCGAAACCCAACAACCAGGAATTCGAAAGGCGATCCAACTTCGGTCACGGTTCTTGATTGTTGGGTTTCGGCCGGGACTTGTTGATAGATTTCGCAAGAGGATAACCGGCCTCTACCCAACCTACGTTTCATTGCCTTGGCGGGCAGGAGTTTGCGCGGAACACCGCGGTCTGATAATCGAGTCGCCCAAGCAAGAGGCGGATGACACATGGCTTTCAGCAAATGCCCGGAATGCGGCGAGACGAATTACGAAGAAGATACCGACGGCCTGCGTATTTTTGACTGCGGCTTCGAGAGCGAAGAGGAACGGCGCGTCTCGCGTTGCGATAATCCTGATCCGCGCGTCCAAGAAATTCCCGCCGAGATCGCGCGCTACCGCTTGGCGCTTTTCGATTGCGCGCAGGCGGCTGAAACAATCGGCAACGACATGCAGGCCAAAGGGGTGGCGGGCGAATTTACGGAGCGCTGCCGCGATCTCGCACGCCAGATGCGCGACTTCGCTGGCAACAGCGATGACTTCGGCGGCCCTGGGCAAGGTCCAGGCTCTGGCGGTACGCCTGCCAGCAAAGTGTTGTCGATCTTGCGCAAGCCTTGGTCGAAGTGAAGTTTGTGTCGCTGCCCTTGGTCTTGGCTGTTGGGTTTCGCGCGGAAATGGTGTCTGACCCATCGTGTCGAAGACACGCCTCCGGCATGATGGGTCTGACACCATGATAAGACCGGTGGAATGGTGTCAGACCCATCGTGTCGAAGACACGCCTCCGGCATGAAGGGTCAGACACCGCAGGACAACTGGGCCGCGCTCGACCCAACGTTTCCCGCCTCGGCCCTGCAAAAAAATGAGGCGAAGCTTTGGGCTTCGCCTCAGGTGCAGGAGACAGGTCGTGATAGAGTGCAGATCGTCACCGGTCGGAACGTCGTCGTGTCGCAGGTTCCGTTTCCAAGCCGCTCGCAAAACGCGGGCGACGGAAGCGGGAATTTCATAAGGCTGTTATTGCCACGGCCAGAGAGCCGCGCCCACCGCAAGCTCTCTTGAAATCAACTATGCAACAGTGGCGTCTTCAAGTGCTTCCCGCGACCGGTCAAATGCAAGGTATCGGGCGGCTCAATGTGTCCCTTCGCAGGGCGTGGTGAAGCCTGGGAAAACAGAGTGCCGCGACCTCGCGCCAAAGTTCGCGTAAATGCCACCCTTTGCAGTGACGAAGCGTTAAGACTTTTGCTTTGGCTGGCGCCCTGGGCACTTACCCCTATGCGGTTGGCACGCCCGCAATCTTCAGCGCGAACGCGTAGGTGAGTGCGGTATCCTTCAAAGATTCAAAACGCCCCGACGCGCCGCCGTGGCCGGCGCCCATGTTGGTTTTGAGCAGCACGAGATTGGCGCTGGTGTTGAGCGTGCGCAACTTCGCGACCCACTTGGCCGGTTCCCAATAAGTGACGCGCGGATCGGTCAAGCCGGCAACCGCCAGGATGTGCGGATAGGCTTTTGATCCGACGTTGTCGTAGGGTGAATAGCTTTTGATTGTAGCGAACTCGTCGGCGTTGAGAATCGGGTTGCCCCACTCGGGCCACTCCGGCGGCGTTAGAGGCAACTCCTTGTCGAGCATGGTGTTCAAGACGTCGACAAACGGCACTTCGGCAATGATGCCAAGGAAAAGATCGGGCGCCATGTTGGTGACCGCGCCCATCAGCATGCCGCCCGCCGACCCGCCTTGTGCAACGATGCGGCCGCGTTGGGTCAAGCCTTTATTGACGAGATAGTCGCCCGCCGCGATGAAGTCGGTGAAGGTGTTGACCTTCGATTTCATCTTGCCGTTGGTGTACCAGCGGTAGCCCTTGTCCTTGCCGCCGCGAATGTGGGCAATCGCGTAGATGAAACCGCGATCAACGAGAGAGAGCCGCGCGGTTGCAAAGGCGGCGGGCATCGAAATGCCATAGGCGCCGTAGCCGTAAAGCAGCACGGGGGCCGAGCCATCGAGGGCTGTTGATTTCTTGTAAAGCAGCGTGACGGGAACTGTTTCGCCGTCGGCCGTGGGCGCGAACACGCGGGCCGTGACGTAATCTTCCGGGTTGTGCCCGCTTGGCACGTCCTGGCGTTTGCGCAGAACGCGTTCGCGCGTTTGCATGTTGTAATCGTAAGTCTCGGCTGGCGTCGTCAGCGACGAATAGGTGATGCGCAGGTTTGTAGTTTCGAATTCGAAGCCGGAGGCCATGCCGAGTGCATAGGCTTCTTCGTTGAAGTGGATCGTGTGGGCGTTGGTGGTATCGAGTGCGCCGTCTTTGAACGGTGTGATGACAATGCGCGGAAGACTGTCTTCGCGTTCGAGTCTGGTCATGAAGTTTTCAAAGATGGCGGTTTCGACGATCAAGCGGCCAGGTTTGTGCGGAACGATCTCGCGCCAATCGGCTTTGCCGGGTGTTTCAACTGGCGTTTCGACGATTCGGAAATCTTCTGAATGCTCTGAGTTGGTGGTGATGATCAATTTAGCGCGGTGATGCTCTACGCCGTACTGGTGGCCTTTCATGCGCGCTTCAACAAGGCGCGGCGCGGCAGAGGGGTCATCCGCGTCGATCAGGCGAACTTCGCTGGTCTCGTGGTCGTGGATTTCGATGCAGATGAACTTCTGCGATTGGGTTGCCGAGAGGCCGACGTAAAAGCCGATGTCTTTTTCTTCGTAGATCAGGACGTCGTCGCTGACCGGCCGGCCGATGGTGTGGCGGTAGACGTAAAGCGGGCGATGATTGTCGTCGACGCGGACGTAAATGAGTGTCTTGCCATCGCGCGCCCAAACCATGTCGCCACGCGTGTCGGGAATTTCTTCAGTGAGCGTTTCGCCGGTCTCGAGATTGCGGATGCGGATGGCGTAGAGTTCGGAGCCCTTGTCGTCGATGGCGTAGGCGAGGTGTTTGTGATCGAGAGAATGGGTTGAGCCGCCGAGATGCCAATAGGTTTTGCCGTTGGCTTCGGCGTTGCCGTCGAGCAGAATTTGAGGCTCGTCGCTTTTTTCCCCGCGCGGGATGCGGCAAATCTGGGCGTACTGACCGCCTTTGACGAAGCGAGGGAAGTATTCGAACGGTCCGTGCGGCGTTGGCACCTGACGATCGTCTTCCTTGAGGCGGGCCTTCATTTCCTTGAAGAGCGTGTCCTGAAGCTCTTGGGTGTCCGCGAGTGCGGCCTTCATGTAGGCGTTCTCGGCTTCGAGGTAGTCGCGAATGCCAGCGTCCAGCAATGAGGGGTCGCGCATCACCTCCTGCCAGTTGTCAGCCCGGAGCCAGGCGTAGTCATCGCTGAGCGTGAAGCCGTGATGGGATGTCACGTGGGGCGCGCGCCGCGCCTCAGGCGGGCCCGCGGGGGCAACGCTGGCCGAGGTAACGTCAGACGGAGAAGCGGAGACTGGGTTGGACATGAGCTGAGTGGCGCCTCGGGGTTGAGTATGGGGTTGAGTATGGTTCAGGGTTGGCCGGATGGACGTAGCACGGCGACTTGGCTCAAGGAATTTTTCCTATAGCAGTGCAAGTCAGTGCCAAGAATTAGTGATGTCAACAGCTGGTAAAGACCGAATGTTGACAATCGAATTCGAATGTTGTCCTAAGTTATGCAGTCTCCATGCTGAATAGGGGTGGCGAGCTGCGAGCATAACTCGATATTTCGCGGTATATCGCAGTGTTTGATCCCTGAAGCAGAGGAACAGTGAAGATTATCCTGGGCATTACTCGCGCTGCCAGGGCTGAAGCATTGGAAGGAATAGGGAATGGAAGGCTCAGGCCCGCCCGAACTCGTCAACATTACGGCGACTATCGTTGCCGCCTACGTCAGCAATAATTCCATTTCAGTGAACGACCTTCCCGGATTGATCGCCGATACGCACGCGGCCCTGAGCCGTGCTGCGGGACGGGCTGTGCCGATCGAGCGTGAAGAAAACAAACCCAAGATCGCGGTCAAGAAGTCGGTGATGGCGGACTACATCATCTGTCTTGAGGACGGCAAAAAGTTCAAGTCGCTGAAGCGGCACCTGCGCACCCACTACAATCTCTCACCGGAAGAGTATCGCGAGAAGTGGGGCCTGCCGCATGATTATCCGATGGTCGCGCCGAACTACGCGCGCGCGAGATCCGATCTTGCCAAGAAGATGGGCCTTGGCACGCGGCGTTAGAAACACGCAGCGTCCGGCAAACGAAAAACGATCAAAGGCTCGCTAGGGTCTGTCCGGTTTGATCGAACTACGGACAGACCCTAGCACTCTGTCTTGTCGTGCTTCTTTTCGGAAAACCGGTTCCCACTTTTCCGGAAGCACTCTAGACGCGGGCCTTTAACTTTTGCGCCTCGGATTTCCGCACCAAGTGCTGTTGGCGTTCGAAGGATTCGCATCTCTGAAGTGCAGCCTGCTCGGCGCGCAAGTACCGCGCGAGCTGGTGGTGACGGGCAACGTCATAGGTCCAGTGCCCGGTGCGTCCCCGGCACCGTTCCTGACGCAGCGCTTTTTCTAAGCGGCGCACGGTGCGGCGGCGCCCGGCGACCGAGATATCGGCGATTTCTTTGGGCCACGCTTGAAGTAGCCGTTGAATGTCTTCACATCGCCGGCGTTCGTTTACCTGAATAATTGGCTCGAATGGCTGGGCGCGTGTATCGGTTCTTCTATGTTTTTCCATACCCCCATGATCGCTTGGCACGGAAGGCCGGGGAAAAGCCGGGCAGAAAATTTGTGCGAGCATGGTGAACGCGAAATCGAAATCAAGCGATCCTCCCCGCCCTTTACGGATGTGGCGACATTTGGCTGCTTTTCTGGGGCGCGTGCCGTATCATCGCCAGCGTTGTGCAGACCAATGGGGTGCGTTCATATGCTTCAAATGCCACAAGCTATTTTTGAGACCGCCGAACCAGAAGACGACCCCTCGGAATTGAGCGACGGGCCCGCATACGCAGCCGGCCTTGAAGCGCGCCGGATCATCGAGATGGCGGTGTTTTGGGTGTTAGGCGCCGGCAGCCTTAACCGTTCGCACGCCGCCGGACTAGAGCCGCGTCTCATCCTGGCGCGTCATGTTTCCATGTATCTGGCGCACGTAGCCTGCCGCATGTCTTTGAGCGACGTTGGACGGCTTTACGCGCGTGACCGCACCACGGTTGCCTACGCATGCGCCGTCATCGAAGACCGGCGCGACGACCCCAAGTTCGATTCCGCACTAGAGCTTCTCGAATGGGCCGTTCCAATGATAGCGGCACGGCCCGCGGGCTACCGGCTCCCCTTCTGAAAACAGGAATGAAAACATGAGTTCCAAGAAAAGCCCCCGCGCGCGGGAATACAAGATCGAGGATTGCGTGCAGACAACGCCCGTCATCAATGCCGACGAGAGCCCGCTCTCATGGCTCGCGCGGCGTAAGGACAAGGACGGCCGCCCCCTGATTTCGCATGCGGAGTTTGATGCGGGCGAACGCTTGCGCGCCGATTTCTATTTTTCGCAGATGACACCGCGCGTGACTGGCAACTGGTCGGGCGTGACAATCGATAAGAATACGCGGCGCGGGGCACCTGGATTTGGGGTGGATCTTGCCGACAACATCATCGCGGCGCGCGAACGTGTGCGCCTCGCATTGCGCGCCGCTGGACCCGAACTTTCAGGCATTCTGATTGATGTGTGCTGCTTTTTGAAAGGGCTCGAATCTACGGAAAAGGCCTCGGGATGGCCGCAGCGATGCGGAAAGATTGTGCTGCAAATTGCCCTTGCCCGGCTTGCGCGCCACTATGGCCTCGTGCGCGAAAGAGTTGAGGATACCCATGCCAACTCGCGTCCAGTGCGTGTCAATCACTGGGGCGCGGAGAACTACAAGCCGCGCGTCGAGCAGGATCAACCGTGAGTGGCCCGTTCGCCGGCGGCGACAGAAACTGCATCCGAGCGGATACGCGCGACCATGGAGGCAAGGCCATTCGAGCGTTGCTGGGTCAAATGTTCCTTGAGGCCAAGATCGGCGAAAATGGCTTCGGCGTTGGTTGCGATGATCTCGTCCGCCGTTTTTCCGTCGTAGACCGCGAAAAGCACCGCGATCAGGCCTTGAACGATCAAGGCGTCACTGGCGCCGCGCATCGCAAGCTTATCGCGCCCGCCGCCGCCCGCTGGAATGCGATCCGTCACCAGCCAAACTTGACTGGCGCAGCCGCGCACTTTTGTTACCTCTGTTCTCAAGTCTTGCGGCAGGTCTGGGAGTTCTCGCCCAAGATCGATGACATAGCGATAGCGGTCCTCCCAATCGTCGAGGACGCCAAAATCTGATTTTATGCTGTCGAGGGTCATGTCGCGCCTTGGATCGGCGGGCTGAAGACGCTCCGCGCATGATCAACACATAGGCGCTGGTGCGGCCCGGCTGCAAGACCGGCGAAGGGACGCGGCCCGATTAGCCGCGCTTTTGTTCGGATTTTCCGCGCCAGGCGGGTTTGTAGTCGCTGGGGCCAAGTGTGTTTGCAGGCGCCTTGGGCGCGGGACGTGGTGCTTCGACTGAAATCGCGCCCGTTTCGAAGTTGGCGGCGCCTTTGTCTTTCATCATGTCGTAAGCCAGTTTGGCGCCGAACTCGGCTTTCTTGACGAACTGACCCCAGAAATCGGAACTCTGCGCGCACGTCGCGGCATTGCGATCACAGAACGTGACAGCCCAGTTCGCGGCGAGTGCCGCGCGATTGTACAGCATCTCTTGCTGCTCGCGGTCTGCCGGTAACAGCGCTATGCCGACGGCCGCAACGGCCGCCAATTTCAAAAGTCCCATCGTCCAAACTCCAAAGCAATTGCAAGCAGACCCGAAAATGCCGCCCGCAAAGGCCTTCCATCCATTCGAGTGGAACCGTACCAAGCTTTGCTCAAAAGAACGCGTCCAGGCGCTGTGCAATTCGATGGAGTTTTGCGCCAAGTTTGGATTGCATTTGTCTAAAACTCGAAAGACCGGTCGCCGGCTCTGGCCGTCCATCTAAATCCCAAGCAAAACCGGGAATTCGACGGTTAATGGGTCCTTAACGGGCGCGCGGGATACTCGGGCCACGTAACAGCCACTGGCAAAAGATTTTCGATTAGAAGCGAACAGGCGATGTTGCACAAAGTGACGTCTTTACGAGCGCGCATGGCGGGAAGCGCATTTTTCGTGCTGGGCGCCATGGTGTGCACCAATCTTTTTTTGTTCCAGGAGAAGCGCCGCGTCAGCCCGGTCGAAACAGCGGCACTGACGGCGAGGATGACGTCAGAAGGTCTTGCAGCGCCAAACCTTGGTACCCAGGATTATGCGAGTGGTGACCCTATTGTGCTTCGGCCCAATGCTGGTTCTGCCACTCAATCATCATTGCACGCTCAGTCTCCGGGCAGACCCGTTTCCGAGCCAACGATGAGCCGGTCCGACGCTATTCGCGGCATTCAGCGTGAACTCAACACGCGGGGCTATGCGCCGGGCGCGCCGGACGGCGTTGCCGGTCTCGTCACGCGCGCGGCCATCATGGCGTATGAGCATGACACCGGGATCGCACTGACGGGAGATGCAACACAAGAACTCTTGGGCCGCATTGTGCTCGGGCCTGCGGTGCCTGCCGTCGCGCGGCCGGGAAGATCCGAAGTGAAGGGGGCTGAGGCCGCCGCCGTCGTCAAGGTCGTCAGCCAATCTCTGGCAGCCCAAGGGTATGCCGTTTCAAAGTCTGACGGCGTGCTGGACGCGACGCTCGTCAAAGCCATCCGAGAATTCGAAGCCGATCAAAAAATGCCAGATACGGGGCGTGTTTCGGCGGCGCTGGTGAGCCGTCTCATCCTCCTTCAAGGGCAGACGCGGGCAACTGCGCAGCGCTAAAGGGTTGTGGCCGTGTACGTAAGTGCGTTAGGGACAAGCTCTTGAGGACGGGCGCTTGGAGCCGGCTACGCGATGCGCTTGAAATCAGAGTTTTGGGTTAAAGCTTATATTCGCCGTTGCGCGGTGGCAGGCGCGGCTGCCGTGGTCGTCAAGCACGGAGATGACGACGCTGGCGCCATCTATATTCGAATTTCCCGTCTCGACGGGCAAGCCGCCCTTTTTGGTCCAGCGCCAGCCGGATTAAGCGAGGCCGACTTCGACAGACGCTGGGTTTCTCTGCTTGGTGAAGACTTCGTTAGCGAGGCCGAGGTGCAAAGCTTTCTGGAGCGCGAAGCGCGCTTCGACAGCGACCTCTGGATTGTCGAAGTCGAAGACCGGCAGGGCCGCCACTTTCTTGGCGACGATCTCCTGAATGGCGCAAGGCTTGGCGGCGGTAGACTTGGCGGCGATTGGCGAGCCGATTAACCGGCCTTTAAGACGTCTACCCCTCAATTCATCGTCAGCGCTGATTCTGGTGGCCGCAGCGCCGTTCCTCTCTTGAGATTGGATCTCATCGGAGGCGCGACGACGAACGAAGATGGACGCCGATCACGGCCAAGAGCCGTACACTGGGGGCCGCACATGGCGACCATATTGGAATTCCGCTCCGGCTCGCGAACGAGCGCGTTCGCGACGACCGATCGCAACGGCCGGGCAACATCGGCAGATATCGTTTTCTTTCCCGGCGTGCGCTACGGGCGGTGGGAAGATGCGGCACAAGAGGCCAAGCTAAAGCGCAGAACTAAGAAGCGCGATAAGCTTGAGCTCAGAGATTAAAATTTAAGTTCGCGCATTTGATCCGCGACGCCAGTCAATACGATTTGGGCCCGCATGAGGCTTGCGCCAGCCCTTCTTCGCTCTCCGCGCGATACGCCATGCCACGGTCAGGCGCCCGCACCACAATCAATCCTTCGCGCGCAGCAACAGACAACGGCGCTTGGCCGGCATTGATGATGCCCTTGGCTTCCGGCGTAAGCCCCATGAAGCGATCGTCGGCTGGCACGATGGTGAGGGCGATCGCCGTCGCACGTCCCGGTGACGCGGCGGCGAAATAGGCGCTCGATCCATCGGGACTAATAATGCCGAGTGTCCAGCCGTGATCGGGAAGTTTGGCGTTGACCGCGACTGGACCGCTTGCAGTGTCGAAGTGGCAAATTGCATAACGTGCGTCCGGCGACAAAAACGGCAAAGGCTGGTGGCCGGGTGTAATGGGCGGAAGAACAGCCATTTTGTTGACAGGCAGTGTGGGCTTCAGCAGTGTGTAAGCAGAATTGGCCGTATCGTTCATGCCGATGAGAGTGGCTGCAATATGCACAACTCCGGCGGCCGCTGGGATTGCTGCGAGGAAGCACCAATTCATCAGCCGGTTTTCCGCGCGCGGCCTCATGAGCAGTTTTCCCTGCGGATCCCTGGCAACAGTTTGTGGCGTTCGGCGCGTTCTTCTTGCGACAACCCGGTTGCGGGATCGAGAACTGTAAACACAAGTGCCAACCGCCCCGCGCCGCCTGTTGGCAGCCAGTTGCCGGGGCGTGCGTCGCGCCCGAGCGTGATGATGTAAGAGCCGTCGGGGTTCGCCGCGACCGTGTCGCTCGTGAAAGCGTAGCGCGCGGCATCGTTGGCAATCAACTTGCCGCGTTTGTCAAAGACGGCAATGCTCCACCACATGCCGGCCGCATAGGGTCCTTCGATCAGATAATCGCAGGACGAATGGAGGTAGGCGCCGATTGAGTCCGAGTTGGCTTGGAACACGCCCGCAGCATCTGACGCCAACTGAAGTGTACCGTTCTTGGCGATGCGCGCACGCGTGTAGGGATCGGCATCCGATTGACCCGCATGGCGCCAATGGACCCAAGGTCCAAAACTGTCGGTTGAAATCATCGAGCCGTTGTTGATCATCATGCGGCTTGAGTAGATTCCGGAAGTCAGCACCATGATGGCTGTGAGCCCAAGCGCGATGATCCGCGTGACGGTTGCGGTGAGGCTTCGCAACGCGCTTTTGAGCGGGCTGATTGTTGGTTCTGCGATTTCGCTAATTGCCACGGCGCGCGGGCTCCTGCGCTTTTTGCGGCGCGGAGGCCGCGTCAACGGGCTTTGGCTTCACGGGCGCCGCGAGTTGTTGCGTGGAATTCGGTTCGAGAGATCCTTGGGTCGAAGTGGGGCCAGAATTGGGACCAGAATTGGGGCCAGAATTGGGACCAGAATTGGGACCAGAATTGGGACCAGCAATGGGCGCGCCGCCGTTTGCTGCCCGCTTGCCGGATTTGGGGTCCGGCTTGGTTTCGGTCTTGGTATCGGGTTTTGTTTCGGGCTTGGCTTCTGGTTGCGGCAGTGGCGGCTGTACGGCGGCAGGCGCTTGAGCGCCGCCAGAAGGTGGTTGCGGCGGCGGCGTGTTGGGTGCGCCGGGAGTGAGGGCTGTGGGTTGCACAACGGGCGCCGGTTCGGCGATGCCGCCAGCTTTACGCAGGGATTGTGCGAGTTTGGTCAAGGCAAGACGCGTGCGCTCCGAGAGAATGCTCGCCGTGCGTTTCGTGCCGTCGGGCGATGTTTGATCTTGTTGTGAGACGACACCCGCCGCGATCTCAGCTTTTTTCTCTTCCGCCAAGCGTTGCTGTTCGGCGATGAGGGCTGGATGAGGTTCAAGGCCTGGAATGGTTGGAATGTTCATGTCGCCATGCGCGAGTTTCATGAATGTATTCCAGATGGGTGCCGCGAACTGCCCGCCTGTCACGCCGCGCTCGCCGCCCGACATGGCGCGGTTGTCGTCGTTGCCGAGCCAAACGCCCGCCACATATTTTCCGGTGAAACCGACGAACCACGCGTCCTTCGGTCCGGTGGATGTTCCTGTTTTACCGGCGGCGTGCGTGAAGTCGAGAGCTGCGCGCGTGCCCGTGCCTTCAAGCACCACTTTCTGCATCATGAAGTTCATTTGCTCGGCGACTTTGGGTTTCACGACTTGGGGCGCTGACGGTTCGTCGCGTTCGCGCGAATAGAGAAGTTCGCCTTTCGACGTGGTGATGTCGAGGATGCCGTAGGGCTTGGCGAGTTTGCCGCCGTTCGCGAATGTGGCAACGCCGCCGACGTGTTCGATAACGGTGATGCCGCCGTCGCCAAGCGCCATGGAGCAAGATTTTTTGACGCCTGCGATGCCCACGCGCTTGGTCATGTCGATGACCTTCTCGCGCCCGACGTCGAAAGAAAGTTCGGCGGCGACGGTGTTGAAAGATTTTGCAAGGCCGAGCCACAGCGGCATGCTCTGTCCGGTGCCATGCCCGCCGCCGTAGTTCTGTGGAGACCACCCCCTCGGACCGCACGAGCGCGAGCTGTCGCGCACTTTTGTTTCCGGGTTGCAGCCGTTTTCAAG
>JANOKZ010000182.1:0-14247 GCA_031419515.1 Hyphomicrobium sp. | reverse complement strand
CGGCGAAGAGGTGCCCCGATGTCGCCGTCGCACCCCGCGTGTGCGTGCCCGCTGTGTTGTCAATCGCTGTGGTGTCCCACGTCGCATTGACGATCGGGAACTGAGTCTCGGTGTAGACCGGAGTGCCGTCGCAGATCGCTGCGAGCGCTTTCACAGCGATGGACGCATCCGAGCACGTGACTGCGGGGATCACCTCGTCGTAAGCCTTCGCGTCGATAACGGTCGTCTTAGTCCAGAAGAACCACGAACCGTTGTCGCCACCCTTCCCTTTTCCCTCGAAGAAGGTCGCACCGATCGGATCGGTTCCGTGCCCCGCGCCCGTGTAGTTCGTGGTGTTCGCCTGCCAGTGATCCTGGTCCGAAAGCGGAGTGCTGGGCGGAGTGGCCTCGTTCGGGTTGGCCGGGTGGTCTTTTTTATCTTTTGTTGTGAACTTTGACCCTGATCTTGGTTTTCAAGCACGCGCTTAAAACGACTCGGACACGGCCCCTATTTCTCATCGTCTACTCCGCACTTGCGGCCTCGATACTTCAAGGACTGTTGATCGACAGCGACCACTGGCGCCACTTCTATCTGCTGATGGGTGTCGTTTGGGGACTCATAGCGGGCGATGCGCGGGAAATGCGCAGGGCTAAAATCGTTCGCGACCGCCGCCCCATTCTCTTACTGCAGCAATTGATCATTCCGCCGTCGCGGCGCCAAGTCCGCATCGTCGGCCGCACGCCAAGACGTAACCCAATCGGCCGGCCCGAACGGCTCTTGCCGCCGCAGCGCGAGCCTCGCATTCTTGCGCGCTATCGATAACGGCGGCCGTTTTGGTTGGAAGGTACGCTGAGACGTTGGGGGCTGGTGGACCGGCCGCATGACATAGAGCGCCAGCGTACGCAGATGTCAAAAACACCGAACTCAAGCGGCGGCAACGTGTTCCCGGCCAGTGCCGATTATCGATGGAGCGTTGTAAGCAAGCCCCGTCACCGGATTAACAACGAGTGACGCCTGGAACGAATTCGATCTTAACTCCGCCTGGCAATTATCGATCAACTCGATAAAACGGATGCGATTGAGATTAGCCAAATAGGACTTAAAACCAAATGTCTGCATTGTAAGCGTCTCCCTCTGGCACTGCCTTGGTAAATGCAAGGGCCTTGCCAGAACGGGGAACAAGTCTCACGCGTGAGAGCCATGGTTAAACATATCTGAAGACCCAAACAGCGTAGACCATGGAGACCGCTAAGGCCGGCCAGAGGTTGGATCCGACAAGTCCGAGCCAGGCAAGATGAATGAATGCGCTACCTAACAGCGAAATGAAGAGCCTGTCGCCACGCGTTGTATCGAGGCCGAGTGCTCCGTGCCGCGGATCGCCGCCCGGAGACACCACTTCCCAAATGGTCATCGCCACAAGACACATGGCGATAAATGCGAAAAATAATGCCGTCTCTGTCGTCCAGGCCATCCAGGAGAAGAGCGATGTGCCGTGCATTTCGTCCATTTCGGAGCCTCCTCCAAACGCGATCTAATTATACACGGCGCATTTAAACGCGACCCAGGGCAAAACCCTTGGCGATGTAGTTTCTGACAAAATAGATGACGAAGGCGCCGGGGATGATGGTCAGCGTGCCCGCGGCGGCGAGTAGTCCAAGTTCATAACCCGAGCTACTAGCTGTTTTCGTCATCGTCGCGGCGATGGGTTTTGCCGCAACGGACGTTAGCGTTTTGGCGAGCAGCAGTTCAACCCATGAGAACATGAAGCAGAAGAAGCACGCGACGCCGATACCGGCCGCAATCGTTGGAACGAAGATTTTGAAGAAGAATCCGGGAAACGAATAACCATCGACGTAAGCGGTCTCATCCAATTCTTTCGGCACGCCCGACATGAACCCTTCTAGGATCCAAACGGCCAGCGGCACGTTGAAGAGCGCGTGTGCGAGGGCGACGGCCCAGGGCGTGTCGAACAAGCCGACGGCCGAATAGAGCTGGAAGAAGGGCAGCGCGAACACGGCGGCCGGCGCCATGCGGTTCGACAGCAGCCAGAAGAACAAATGCTTGTCGCCAATGAAACGGTAGCGCGAGAAGGCATATGCCGCCGGCAAGGCAACCGAAACCGATAAAATCGTGTTGGCGATGACGTACTTCAGAGAATTGATATAGCCATTGTACCAAGTCGGATCGGTAAAAATCTTGATGTAATTGTCGAACGTGAACGTGCGCGGCCAGAGCGTGAATGAGCCCAGGATTTCGTTGGTCGACTTGAACGACATGTTGACGAGCCAATAGATCGGCAACAGCAGGAACAAGATGTATATGGCGGGAATAAGAGATTTGAGGCGCATCTCAATTCTCCTCGTTGCGCATCATCAGCGTGTAGAACAACCAGCTGAGGGACAGAATGATCAGGAAGTAGATGATCGACATGGCCGCTGCCGGACCAAGATCGAACTGGCCGAGTGCCATTTTGACGAGATCGATCGACAGGAACGTCGTCGCATTGCCCGGACCACCGCCCGTCAACACGACCGCTTCGGTATTAATCAAGACGCTGTCCATGAAGCGCAGCAGAATAGCGTTCGTCAGAACGTGCTTGAGCTTGGGCAATTGGATGTAACGGAACACGGCCCAGCGCCCGGCGCCATCGACCTTGGCCGCTTGATAGTAGGCATCGGGTATCGAGACGAGGCCCGCGTAACACAGCAGAACGACGAGTGACGTCCAGTGCCAGACGTCCATCAGAACCATCGTGAACCAGGCTGAGCCGGGCTGGCGCGTATAGTTGTAATCGATGCCAAGGCCGTTGATGGCGCGGCCGAGCAGTCCGATGTCAGGCAGCGCGAAGATGTTCCACATGGCGCCGACGACGTTCCACGGGATCAACAACGGCAGCGCCATCAGAACAAGGCACACAGACACCCACGGACCGTTCTTCGGCATGGCAAGGGCAATAGCGAGACCGAGCGGAATTTCGATAATCAGAATGATCGACGTGAACATAATTTGACGCCAAAGCGCTTCATGAAAGCGCGGCGAATGCAGAACCTGTTCGAACCACAGAGTGCCAGACCAGGTAAAAACGTTGTCGCCGAATGTTTCCTGGAATGCAAAGTTGACCACCGTCATCAGCGGGATGATGGCGTTGAACGCCACCAGCAGAAAAACCGGCAGGACGAAGAACCAGGCTTTTTGATTGACTGTTTTCTTCACGGCTGCCCTCCTTCAGCGCCGACCAGCCAGCCATCGGCGTAGACGCGGGTTCGGCCCGGATCAAACGCGACATGTCCCTTGCCGTCTGGAACAACCGCACCTTCCGGTACGAGCAGCTTAATCGGGTGTTCGCCCGCACGCACGGTGACAATGCGGAAACGGCCTGCGTCCGACACCTTAGTGACCTGCACGGGAACGCCGTCACTGCTGAACGACACAAACTCCGGCCTAACGCCAAGCTGAACGGCTTTGGCGCCACCCTTATACTGGGCAGCGTTCGCCGTACCGACTTTCTGGCCGGCAAACATGGCTTCGCCGCCCGTTACTTCGCAGGGCAGAAGGTTCATACCTGGAGAACCGATGAAATGGCCGACGAACGTGTGCCTCGGCCGCTCAAAAAGATCGACCGGCGTGCCGATTTGAACGATCTGCCCGTCGTTTATAACCACAACCTGGTCCGCGAATGTCAGCGCTTCGGTTTGATCGTGCGTCACGTAAATCATCGTGCGCTTGGTGCGCTGGTGCAGTTCTTTGAGCTTGGAGCGCAATTCCCATTTCAAGTGCGGATCGATGACGGTCAGAGGTTCGTCGAACATGATGACATTGACGTCGGAGCGCACGAGGCCGCGGCCGAGGGAAATCTTTTGTTTGCCGTCGGCTGTCAGGCCAGAGGCACGCTTCTGCAGCGTCGGCTTCAGATCGAGCATCGCCGCTACTTCTTGGACACGCGCATCGACGGTCGCTTCATCAACACCGCGGTTTCGCAACGGAAACGCGAGATTATTGTAAACCGTCATCGTGTCGTAGATGACCGGGAACTGGAACACCTGGGCGATGTTGCGCTGTTCCGGCGACTTGTGCGTCACGTCCAGATCATTGAAATGGATGCGCCCCTTGGAGGGTGTCAGCAATCCGGAGATCAAATTGAGCAAGGTGGTTTTGCCGCAGCCCGAAGGGCCCAGCAGCGCATAAGCGCCGCCGTCGTTGAAGTCCAAATTCAGCGGCTTCAGGGCCCAATCCGCGTCGCGCTGAGGATTTGGCACGTAGCTATGACCGAGATTTTGGAGCGTGATTTTAGCCATCAGCCGACAAGCTCCCCATTCGCGCCGAAGTACAGGAGCTGATCGATATCAACGTAAAGCCGTGTTTGCGATCCAACGGCTAAGCGGTGAATGCCGTGCGATTGCGACACCCACGTTCTGTCGCCGAGCGAAAAATGAATGACGCTTTCCGAACCGCTGATTTCCGTGATCAAGACGCGGCCATCGATCGAGCCGGAAGCGGAAGCCGGAACTGCGGTGGTGACGTGGTGGGGGCGAACGGCAATGGTGTAATCGCCGTCAGGAATGGATGAAGCGGCTTTGCCCGCTGGCCATATCAAGCCCCCGCTTAACACGATTTGGCCGTCCCGCTTCGTCGCCGCGTGCGTGTTGATCGGCGGGTCGGAGAATACGGTCGCCGTCAAAAGGTCCTTGGGTTTGCGATAGCCCTGCAGTGTCGGCGCGAACTGCGTGATGCGGCCCTCATGCATGGTCGCCGTGTTGCCGCCAAACAGCAGTGCTTCACCAGGCTCCGTCGTTGCATAAACGACGACACATTTGCGGTCGGCAAAAAGTTTCGGAAGCTCGTCGCGCAACTCTTCGCGCAATTTGTAATCGAGATTGGCGAGCGGCTCGTCGAACAAGATGACGTCACTGTCTTTGACAATGGCGCGGGCGATGGCGGTGCGCTGCTGCTGACCGCCTGAAAGCTCAGACGGGCGGCGCTTAAGCATTGGGGTTAAGCGCAAGAGTTCGGCTGCCTTGCCGACGCGTCTATTGATTTCGGCGCGCGCCATTCCCGCGACGCGCAAGGGCGTGGCGATATTATCTTCGACACTCAGATTGGCGTAGTTGATGAATTGTTGATAGACCATCGAGACGTTGCGCTTTTGAACGGCGACTCCCGTGACGTTCTTGCCGCGAAACCAGATCTCGCCGCTTGTCGGGCGTTCGAGACCGGCCATGAGTTGCATCAGGGTTGTCTTGCCGGCGAGCGTTGGTCCAAGCAGAACATTGATATTACCCTCCTCAAGCGTGAGGCTGGTCTCGTGAATAAATGTTTCTGCGCCAACGCGCTTGGTGACGTTCCTGAGTTCAAGCGTCATGGAAAAGCGTACGCGCCTCCCTGGGGAGCAGATTCAATCGAAAAAACAGTGGCCGCATAAAGCCAAACTTGGTCCGGGGCGCGCCAGCGTGTAGCGCGCCCCGGATCGTCGGTATCAAGTCACAATCGGCTGCAATTACTTTGCAGTCCAGCGCTTGATCAACTCGTCGTAGGCAATCGTCTGGCCTTTTTCCTTTTCGTTGGCGAGTTTGGCGGCTGGGCCATCGGCCTTGCCTAACCATTCCTCGGCCTTCTTTTCAGGATTGAGGCGCGGACCACATCCACCATAAGCCTTGTTGGCTTTGTCGGCTGCTTCCATGCGAGACATAATCAGGTCCATTTCGCCGGCGAGCCGGTCCATGGCCTGCTGAGGGGTGAACGCACCCGAGTTCACGTCGCCGATCTGCTGCCACCAAAGCTGAGCGAGCTTGGGATAGTCAGGGACGTTGACGCCTGTCGGTGTCCAGTTCACGCGGTCCGGCGAGCGATAGAACTCGACCAGGCCACCAAGTTTCGGCGCGCGTTCGGTAAAGGACGCGTGCTTTACGGTCGTATCGCGGATGAACGTCAGACCAACATGGCTCTTCTTGACGTCAACCGTCTTGGAGACGACGAACTGCGCGTAGAGCCATGCTGCCTTGCGGCGATCGACCGGGGTCGATTTGAACATAGTCCAGGAGCCCGCGTCCTGATAGCCGAGCTTCATGCCGTCTTTCCAATACGGTCCGTGCGGCGAGGGGGCCATACGCCAGAGCGCATTGCCCTTGTCGTCTACCGTGTTGTTGCCCGACTTCTTGTCGGCAACCATCGATGCCGTAAACGCCGTGTACCAGAAGATCTGCTGGGCCACGTTGCCTTGGCTCAAAGACGGTAGCGACTGATAGAAGTCGTAGTCGGCAGCGCCGGGAGGCGCATACTTGCGCAGCCACTCGTCCCACTTGGCGATAGCGTAAACGGATGCCGGAGCATTCGTGCCGCCGCCGCGCGTGATGGAAGCGCCAGCCGGGTTGCAGGATCCGGCTTCCATGCGGATGCCCCATTCGTCGATCGGGCGGCCGTTTGGCAGACCGGGAGACGTCGATCCGGCCATAGAGAGCCACGCGTCGGTCATACGCCAACCGAGGTCGGGAGCGCGTTTACCGTAGTCCATGTGGCCATAGACTTTAACGCCGTCGATTTCCTTGACGTCGTTGGTGAAGAATTCAGCGATGTCTTCGTAGGCCGACCAGTTGACCGGCACGCCAAGATCGTAACCGTATTTGGCTTTGAACTTATCCTGCAGGTCCTTGCGGTCGAACCAGTCTTTCCGGAACCAATAAAGGTTCGCGAACTGCTGGTCAGGCAACTGCCAGAGCTTGCCATCGGGCCCGGTTGTAAAGGGTGCGCCGATGAAGTCTTTGGTGTCGAGGCCCGGATTGGTGACGTCCTTGCCTTCGCCCGCCATCCAGTCGGTGAGGTTCACTGCGCTTTGCAGGCGCGAGTGGGTACCGATGAGATCGCTGTCGTTGATGTAGGCATCATAGAGATTGCGGTTGGTCTGCATCTGCGTCTGCACGGCCTGGACGACTTCGCCTTCGCCGAGCAGCTGATGGTTGACCTTGATGCCGGTGATTTCCTGGAACGCCTTTGTCAGCGTTTCAGATTCATATGTGTGAGTCGGAATGGTTTCCGACAGCACGTTGATTTCCAGACCCTTCAATGGTTCGGCAGCCTTGATGAACCATTCCATCTCTTTGATCTGCTCTTCTTTCGAGAGAGCAGAGGGTTGAAATTCTTTCTCAACCCACTTTTTGGCTTCGTCCATGCCGGCGAAACTTGTGCCGGACATAGTGACGGCCGCAGCAAACATAGCCACGGCGGATATGCGTTTTCTCATTTGTTTTTATCCTCCCAGTGCGTAGCAAGACGAGTGCTTAGAGCGATAGTAGCGTCCAGTGCGTAAAGAGGAGCCGACTATCAATCGAACCAAAACGAGTGTCAATTGGAAAGCCGCAAGTTCCGAGCGAATGCAACGCAACATGGCTGCGAAGCGCGTTTCGTCAGATTTTCGGAAGTTATTCCTGATAAAGGGGTGAAAACCATGTTGCTATTCTAGTTTCGAATAGCGGTGATAAGCTTGAAAATTCGAAATTTTCGCGCTAGGTTGTTCCGATCTTGGAGGACCCCATGCTCGCCGTCTCGCCACGTCAGCAAGAGATTGTACGGCTCGCCCGCGACACGGGACGGGTCAATGTTGAAGGCTTGGCCGAGCGCTTCAACGTGACACCTCAAACAATCCGCAAAGATCTGAACGATCTCTGCGATCGCGGCGTCCTTCAGCGCTATCACGGCGGCGCAGTCATCGCGTCGGGTGTGGCAAACTTCGGCTACGAAGCGCGCCGCCAACTCGCGACTGAAGGCAAGCGGCTGATCGGCGCCAAGGCGGCGTCTCTTATTCCTGACAACTCCTCTATTCTGATCAATATCGGCACCACAACGGAGCAGGTTGCAACCGCGCTGAGGAACCGTCATGGCTTACTTGTAATTACAAATAATACCAATGTTATCAATATTTTACTTGGTTGCGCCGGCATCGAAGTGATTGTCGCCGGCGGCGTCCTCAGACATACCGACGGCGGCGTTGTCGGAGAGGCGGCGGTCGACTTCATCCGTCAGTTCAAAGTCGACTATGCCATCATTGGAACGTCTGCCATCGATGAGGATGGATCGCTCCTCGATTACGACTATCGCGAAGTGAAAGTCGCCAAAGCCATCATGGATTGCGCACGCCACACTGTTCTTGTCGCCGACAGCATGAAATATGAGCGCACCGCCCCTGTTCGCATCGGCCACATCTCGGAAATCGATACACTCGTCACCGATAAGGCGCCCCCGAGTGCAATCTTAGCAATCTGCCGGGAACACAAAGTCGAGATCGAGATCGCCAACGCACCTTGAATTTTCGTTTGGGTGCGATAATCTTCGTTTTTGGACGGTCCGCAATGTCAAGGTGCTGACTGGCCAAAAAAACGAAACAAATCCGGCGCGGCAGGGCCCGCTAAGCATCCATATCGAGCAGGGCACGTGTACGATATCGCGATCATCGGCGGCGGCGTGAATGGGTGCGGCATCGCACGGGATGCGGCTGGCCGCGGGCTCAAAGTCATACTGGCCGAGAAGGGCGATCTCGCATCCGGCACATCGTCCGCTTCCACCAAACTTGTGCACGGCGGCTTGCGCTATCTTGAACACTACGAATTCCGCATGGTGCGCGAAGCGTTGAAAGAGCGCGAAGTTCTCCTTTCGTCGGCGCCGCACATTATCTGGCCGCTGCGCTTTGTGCTCCCGCATCACGCGGCGCTGCGGCCTGCGTGGTTGATCCGCATGGGGCTTTTTCTTTACGACCACCTTGGCGGCCGCAAGATCTTACCCGCCTCCCATCAAATCAACTTATCGCGCGCGGTGTCAGGCGCTCCGCTCAGAAGCGAATTTACACGCGCGTTTGAATATTCCGATTGCTGGGTCGATGACGCACGCCTCGTTGTTCTCAACGCCGTGGACGCAAAGGCGCGCGGCGCAGATATCAGAACACGCACAGAAGCCGTCTCGGCACGCCGCGACGATGGTCATTGGAGTGTCGTACTCGAAAATAAGCTTTCCGGCGCGCGGCAGACCATCGAAGCACGCACCCTGATCAACGCGGCCGGCCCCTGGGTTGACGATGTGCTGACGAAGCGCGTGGGGCAGAATAACAAACCGCGCATTCGATTGGTCAAGGGCAGCCATATCGTGGTGCCGAAGGTTTTTGACCACGACCGCGCTTACATCTTTCAGAATGCCGACCGGCGCATTGTCTTCGCCATTCCCTATGAGACGGACTTCACGCTCATCGGCACGACCGACGTCGATTACACAGGCGATCCCGGCGCCGTCGCCATCACAGACGAAGAAGTGAACTACCTTTGCGCGGCGGCGAGCGAGTACTTCAAGACCCCAGCCCGTCCCGATCAGGTTGTGTGGACCTATTCCGGCGTGCGCCCCCTGCTCGACGAAGGCGGCGGCTCGGCGCAAGAAGCCACGCGCGACTACGTGCTCGAACTCGATACCGCTAAAGGAGAAGTGCCGCTACTCAACATTTTCGGCGGTAAGATCACAACCTATCGCCGTCTCGCAGAAGAGGCAATCGCCAAGCTATCCGGCAGTTTGAATATTGGTTCGGCTTGGACGGCTGGTGCCACACTCCCCGGCGGTGACTTTCCCGTCGACGGATACGAAAATTTAACCCGGGAGATCGCCTTGTCGTGCCCTGCGCTTAACGATGCCGGCGCGCGCCGGCTTGTGCGAAACTATGGGACACGCGCGCGCATAATTGTCGCAAACGCTAAAAAGTCGGAAGATTTAGGCCAGGACTTCGGCGCCGGATTGAGCGAGCGAGAAGTTCGCTATCTCGTGGCCAACGAATGGGCGGTCACATCCGACGATATTTTGTGGCGCCGCACTAAGCTCGGACTGCGCTTCGACACTGAGTCAAAGAGACGGCTTGACGCTTGGCTCTCGAAAAACGTAGCGGCCGTGGCATAGTAGGTTTGCCGGGATAGGCCCGATTAATCGTAGCCTCCGACAGGAAAACACATGGAAAAGTTCGTCCTAGCGATCGACCAGGGCACAACGTCGAGCCGGGCTATTCTCTTTGACCAAGGCTGCCGCATCAAGGCGATCGCCCAGCAGGAGTTCGCACAGCATTACCCGCATTCCGGCTGGGTCGAACACGACGCCGAAGATCTGTGGGAGACAACAATTGCAACCTGCAAGGCCGTGATCGCGAAAGCTGGTATCAGCGCGTCAGATATCGTTTCAATCGGCATCACCAATCAACGCGAGACGACGGTTGTCTGGGACCGCACAACCGGCAAAGCTATTCACCGAGCCATCGTCTGGCAGGACCGGCGCACGGCCGAAATTTGCTCAGGGCTAAAGAGCGCTGGACTTGAAGACACGGTCACGAAGCGCACCGGCCTGCTGCTTGATCCCTATTTCTCGGGAACAAAAGTCGCCTGGATTCTTGATAATGTCCCCGGCGCCCGCGATGCGGCCAATGCCGGACGGTTAGCATTTGGCACCGTCGATAGCTTCATTCTGTGGCGTCTGACGGGCGGAAAGGTCCACGCGACGGATGCGACCAACGCCAGCCGGACGCTGCTCTACGACATCAACAAGAAGCGCTGGTCGCTCTATCTTCTCGACCTTTTTCGCGTACCTGAAAGCATGCTGCCCGTCATCAAAGATTGCGCCGCAGATTTTGGCAAAACGGATCCAGCACTCTTTGGCACGGCTATCCCCATCACCGGTATCGCCGGCGACCAGCAGGCCGCCGCCATCGGACAAGCGTGCTTCACGCCCGGCATGGTCAAATCGACCTACGGGACCGGGTGCTTTGCGCTGCTCAATACCGGCACCACGCCTATCTATTCGAAGAACCGGCTGCTCACGACCGTCGCCTACAGCCTCGATAACGAAGTGCATTACGCCCTCGAAGGCTCGATTTTTATTGCGGGTGCCGCTGTGCAGTGGCTGCGCGACGGATTGGGCCTTATAAAATCAGCAGGTGAATCAGGCGCGATGGCCGAGCAGGCCGATCCCCAACAAGACGTCTTTCTCGTTCCAGCTTTCGTCGGACTTGGCGCACCCTATTGGGATGCCGAATGCCGCGGCGCCATCTATGGATTATCGCGCGGGACGACAGCCAAAGAAATCGTGCGCGCAGCATTAGAGTCCGTCTGTTATCAGACACGCGACCTCATCGATGCTATGCGCGCGGACTGGGGCGCATCGCGCGAAACCGTTCTCCGCGTGGATGGCGGCATGGTCGCATCCGATTGGACAATGCAGCGCCTTGCCGATGTTTTAGCAGCACCCGTCGACCGGCCACAGGTTCTTGAAACGACGGCGCTCGGAGCCGCCTATCTCGCAGGGCTGCACTCGGGCTTTTACCCAAAGCCCGCCGAGTTTGCGAAACTCTGGTCTCTCGACAAGCGCTTTATACCGGCCATGGACGAAGCTGAGCGCGCACGCAAGTACGAAGGCTGGCAGGATGCCGTGCGCAGGACGCTGACCGTTCGTACACAATAGTTTTTAGATGCGGCTACTCCGCGAGGCTTCTCCAGTCGTCTTCATTTTCCGGCACCGTCAAAACAAAAATGCGGCTGCGTTCTGGTGCACCCGCACATTGTCATAAAGTAGGTGGCGTCATAAAGAGAGTGGCGCACGATCCCGCAAATCGCGCGCCACTCTCTTGCCGCCTGTTATCCGCCGAACAAGACGAAGTCGTTGATTGTGACGTTGTTGACGTCGGCCACGTCTTTCAACTTGATCGTGTTGCTATCATCGACGCGGATCAGGATGTCCTCGCCCTTATCTATGATGTCTACGCGATTCGCGAAATTGGCGGCTGTAATGCCCATAGCGCTGAGGTCCAGCTTATCTTGTCCACCAGCAGCGAGGGCATCAAAGTCCATGATGACATCGTTGCCGAAGCCTTTGTTGAATACGAATTTGTCTGCGCCAGATCCACCCGTCAGCCTATCGCTACCGGTACCACCGTTAAGCGCATCATTGCCAGTTCCGCCATTAAGACTGTCGTTGCCAGAATTGCCATTGATCGTGTCTGAACCAGAACCGCCTCTGAGAGAATTGTTACTGCTGTTGCCAGTCATGGTATTGTTGCCGGACCCACCCCAAGCATGTTCTATAGAGTAGAGTTTATCTATGCCGGTGCTTGTGCCTGTGGCGCTGTTCGTCAGCAAATTGACGTCAATGTCACCGGAGGCTGCCGAGGCGTCATAAGTGTCCGAGCCCGCTCCGCCATGGTACCAGTCGTCTCCATCTCCGGCCGTGGTTACGAACCTGTCATCACTGCCGCCGCCCCAGGCGCGGTCAGCGCCTCTACCGCCAACAATATGGTCCTTGCCTGAACCACCGTGGATATCGTCATTGCCGATATCGCCCGTCGTTCCCGATACGGTCTCGCGAACGTCGGTGGCACGAACGGTGTAGCTATAGGGGTTGTTGGTCGATCCATTTCCGGCTGAGTCGAAGGTTCGAACAACCAGATCGATGCGCTGATCCTCTTCGAAGTCGATGCTGACGCCGCCCTTGAGCTTGAAGACCAGCTGCTGGCCCGCCGTTAATGCATCACCATCGACGATCTCGAAGCGGTCCTCTGCGACTTCAACACCATTTTCGAGACGCGTGATCGTGAAGGTATGCGTGTCGCCAGCCGTTGGGTCGTTGACGATTGCATTGCCGATGATGGCGCCCGCCGCGTTCTCTTGAACACGCAGATCGTCCGTGCCGTCGAGTGCTGCAATGTCCATGCCTGTCGGCGGAAGGTTAACATTGAGGCTCGTTGTCGAGAAATCGCCGAAGACGATGACGTTATCGCCATTCACCGGGATTGAAACGCCCTCGGCGGTCGTTGCTACCAGCGTATTGTTGATGACGATCTGCTCGACCTCGGTGAGTTCGGCAATGATTTCTGCCAGTCCGCCAACGGCCTGCCGGGTGACGACGGCTTCTGGCGACCCTGTGAACGTCAGTCCAGCGGCAGTTGCCTCCGCCAGCGAATAGATGCGGAAGGTATCGCCGGCGCCGGAGCCTCTGATGTCGAAGGTATCGCCCGTCGCTGCCACTTCGCCGCCGCCATCGACGATATCACGGCCTTCGCCGACGCGCCACGAGATGGTGTCGTCGCCAGCGACGCCGGGTGCACCATCACCGAAGATGGTGTCGTTGCCAACGCCACCTTCAATTGCATCGTCACCGCCGGCGCCAATGATCGTGTCACCCCAATCCCCGCCAACAAGCGTGTCGGCATTTGCTGTACCGGTGATCACCTCACCGTCGAGGATGTCGGCGACCGACCGGACGGTCACACCAGCTGGTGCCGCACCCCCTGCGCGAAGATCTGCAACCAATTGCTCGACTTCAAGTTGCGTCAGCGGACCGCCTTCTATGAAGAGAAGCGTTTCGATGTTGAAGATGGCGTCTGCCTCAGCTGGCGCAGCCGAGACGACCTCCAGAGCGCCCTCCGCATTCAATGAGAATACGAAATCAGGGGTCGGACCGGCAACCGAGCCGAAGAACACGGCGATGTCGCCAAGTCCTGCTGTATTCGTGCCGCCATCCAAGATGTCATTACCTGGGCTAGCAATAATGACGTCGTCGCCAGCAAGGGCGTTGACGATGTCGTCGCCTGCCAATGGGTCGATGAAGTCATCGCCATTTGTGCCGATGAGGTTATCGTCACCGGTTGTAGCGACCGTCACAGTCGCGGGCGCTACCGGATCGGTCGGCCCAGAGTACACGGTCTCCGGAATGCCGGTTCCGTCCGTGAACGAGCCGGCCACACGCAGCCTAAGCCCGTCAATTTCATGGGCAGCGGTAGGTATGAACGTCCGGCCCACGACTGGTGTCCCGTCGGGGTTGAACAAGGCTTCCCATACGCCGGGTGCCCCAACGGGATCCGTCTCAACTTGCCAATTAAAAGTAAATGACGAGATTGGCGGCACGCCGTTCGGATCGGTGACGCCGGGAGGCGGCACATTGGCCAAGGTTCCCAGATCCACCGTCAGCGTATCGCCGACGTTGATCCCGTCCGGGGCCCCAACAGCGGCAATTGCGAACGAACCCGTGGCATTGCTCACGAGGGTTCCATCGGGGTTTATGGCGCCATCTGCGAAACGGAGAAGCTCAACATTGCGAACTTTATCCGACCCATCGGCACCTGGTAAGCCGCCGACCGTGTGTGTGACCGTAATGAAGCCATCGAGGTCCGGAGCACTGATATCGTAGTTCGCGATAACATCCGAGAACACCGCGACATCTACGCCGCTTGTATCGTCCGTGATGATTTCGCGGACGATTGCGAGTTGG
>JANOKZ010000181.1:0-13961 GCA_031419515.1 Hyphomicrobium sp. | reverse complement strand
GTGAATGTACTTGGCCGAAAGCTCGACCGCCGCTTTGATGGCTTCGTTCGTGTACTTCAGCTTGTGATAATCCTCGAATACCGACTTCAGGCCCTTGAGGATCTCAATCGTGTCTTCGACCGTCGGCTCTTTCACGTCGATCTTCTGGAACCGGCGCACAAGCGCGCGATCTTTCTCGAAGTGCTGACGGTATTCCTTGTAGGTGGTCGAGCCAATGCACTTCAGCGTGCCCGATTGCAGCGCAGGCTTTAGAAGGTTGGAGGCGTCCATGGCGCCGCCAGACGTTGCGCCCGCACCGATAACAGTGTGGATTTCGTCGATGAAGAGAATGGCGCCGTCGTAATTCTCGATCTCTTTCATAACGGCCTTGAGCCGCTCTTCGAAATCGCCGCGATAGCGCGTGCCGGCAAGAAGAGCGCCCATATCGAGCGAGAAGATCGTCGAGCCCTTCAGCACTTCCGGAACTTCGCCGCGGATGATCTTGCGCGCCAAGCCTTCGGCAATGGCCGTTTTGCCAACGCCCGGATCGCCGACAAACAGCGGATTGTTCTTCTGGCGGCGGCACAGCACCTGGATGGTGCGCATGACTTCCTGCTCGCGGCCAATCAACGGATCGATCTTGCCGTCGCGTGCCTTCTTGTTGAGATTGACGCAATACGCCGTCAACGCGTCGCCGGGCTTTTTGATGTCATCACCCTCGCCTGAAGCGTCCTCATCTGCGCCGCGCACGGACCGGGGCTCGGACATGCCGGGCCGTTTGGCAATGCCGTGCGCAATGTATTGAACAGCGTCGAAACGCGTCATGTCCTGCTCTTGCAGGAAGTACGCGGCGTGGCTCTCGCGTTCCGAAAAGATACCAACGAGCACGTTGGCGCCCGTCACTTCTTCCCGGCCCGATGTCTGCACATGCACGATGGCGCGCTGCACGACCCGCTGGAACGAGTTCGTCGGCTGCGCGTCGCGCGCGTTTTTTGAAACTATGGGTGAGAGCTCGTTGTCGAGATACTCGACCAGCCGGTTGCGCAGCTGATCGATGTCGACGGTGCAAGCGCGCATCACAGCGGCCGCATCGCGATCGTCGACGAGCGCGAGCAACAAGTGTTCAAGCGTCGCAAATTCGTGGCGCCGCACATTGGCGTATTCAAGCGCCCGATGGAGCGTTGCTTCGAGATTTTTTGAAAGAGACGTCAAGTCAATCCTACTCTTTCTCCATGGTGCACTGTAGAGGATGGCCATGCTGGCGTGAAAAATCCATGACCAACGTCACCTTGGTTTCCGCGACTTCATAAGTGTAGACGCCACATATTCCGACGCCCTTTTGATGGACATGGAGCATGATTCTTGTCGCATCTTCATGTCCTTTGCCAAAGAAGCGTTGCAGTATCAGAACCACAAACTCCATCGGCGTGTAGTCGTCGTTCAACAGTAGGACTTTATAAAGGCTCGGCTTCTTGGTTTTCGGCTTGGTCTTGGTGACGACGCTGGTGCGGCCTTCGTCATCATTTCCGTTGCCGCGGCGCGGGCCATCTTTTCCCGCCATCGCGTACACCAAACCTAGTTGCCTTTTGCCCTTAATCGACATTCGTTTTTTTTAGTCCTAAGTAACGCTGAAGTTAGATGGCGGTTCGCCAGCCTGATTGCAATGATACGGTTTCGTCATCTTGGTAGTTCGTTCGGGCGCTCGCTTTTCGGGAGGCTGCTCGTCGTCATACGAGCAGGCTCAATACAGGCAGTCTAGCGCCTTTTTGGGGCGCCGCCGATAGCAACGTAAGACGAGGGAACCATAAGGGCTTTGAGGCAGAACAAAGCCAAAGGTTGTGCCCGCACAACCGCATCGCAGTCGCGGCATATGTGACCAAATACTGCACACACATACACTATACGGGAATGAGGCGTGCAGCGGCACGCAATGCCGCTTGCCCCGCTGCCGCAACAACGTCTGGTCCTTGGAGCGTTAGCGTTGAGCCCCATACTGTCCGGACTGCCCCGATTGTCCGGTCTGCATGATGCGCTCGACCGGCTTCATCGTATCCTTGGCTATACCGGCATACATCGAGCCGATCTGGGAGCCGATCTTGTTCATTTCCTGCATATACTGCTCATAGGCGCGGCGTGCGTAGCTCGACTGGATTTCGAACGCCTGATCCAGGCTTTTCGCACTCATGAGCTTTTGAAACGTTGCAGCGCCATCTACGAGAGAACGCTTTGAATAATCGCCCATCTCGGACGCGAGCGACTGCCAGTTGCGGCTCCACTCGCCCCACGCCTTCATGGCGTTATCGACGTTTGATTGCCCCAACTTCTGCACGTCATCGAAACCATTGATCATGACAGTTACCCCTTTTTTCACAGTGAACTTACAGCGAACTAGGACGCCCTCCTTCTAACCGTATCTGAGCATTGCGCGTATTAACCATACTTTCAACACCCCACGTGCGGCGCACAATTGACTTTCCGGTTGAAAACATAAGCCTTTTGTTAACCATGCCACTTAACTGGAAGTCAGCCCCTTTCAGTTAACCTCCCCTCTGTAGGAACCTCAAGGCGCATGCACAGCGTGCCCAAAAGGTGCCCTAAAACAATGGTTACTACCCAAAACGGGGTGGGGCCGGCATCGCGGACGTAAGATGGCAACCGCGAGCCAAAAAATAAGGCATGCCTTGGGTTTAGCCAATCGGCTGGGCGCGGGGCACTAGAGGGAATTGGCGTTTTGTTGCGGCGTTCGGCTGTATTCGCGTGCGTTTTTGCGTGCTTAGGAGCTGTGACCGGTATTTCCGGGGCAGCTGAAGCGCGGCAACGCTATACTGCGGCGCCCCGCCATGCCGCCATGATCATCGATGCCAATACGGGCGCCGTTCTCTACGACAATGCCGGCGATGAACGCCGCCACCCGGCGTCCCTCACGAAGATGATGACTCTCTATCTGACTTTCGAAGCCATTGAATCCGGCCGGCTGTCGTTTGGAAGCCCGGTCAAGGTCAGCCAGGAGGCCGCCTCCGCGCCGCCTTCAAATTTAGACCTGGAAGCTGGCGAAGAAATCTCCGTAGGCGACGCGGTACGCGCGCTGATTACGAAATCCGCCAACGACGTGGCCGCGGCACTTGCTGAAAAGATCGGCGGCACGCAAACTAACTTCGTGCGCCTGATGAACGCCAAGGCCAAGGCTCTTGGCATGTCGAAAACGAATTTCGAGAACCCGTCGGGTCTGCCCGATTCCGATCAGGTAACGACCGCGCGCGATATGATCACGCTTGGCCTGCGCCTGCAGGATGATTTTCCGCAGCACTATCCGCTCTTTGCAATGCGCGCTTTTCGCTACAACGGCGCCACGCATCGCAACCACAATACGCTGATGAATCATTTCGCTGGCATTGATGGCATAAAGACCGGCTATACGCGCGCGTCCGGCTTCAACCTGGTCACGTCCGTGCGCCGCGGTGGCCGCCATCTGGTCGGCGCCGTATTCGGCGGATCGAGTGCCGCGAGCCGTAACAGCGAAATGCGCACGCTTTTGACGCGCGCCATGGCACGCGCATCGACCGTGAAAACACGCAAATCTGTGCCGATGCTGATTTCGAAACTCAAGTCTGAGCCAAAGATCGCCGCGCGCCCTGCCCCCAAGCCGAAGCCTGCGCCGGTATTAGCTCAGGCCCCTGCGCCGAAGGCGCCTATCCTGTTAGCCGCTGCACCGAAGCCAAAACCGAAGCCGGCACCGGCCGCCTCTTTCGCGCCTGAGGTTGTCACGGAACCAGCGCCGCAAGAGCAACCTGCTGCAGACAAAGCCGCCGCGCCTGAAGAAGCGACAGACGCAGCGCCTGAATCGCCTGCCGCCGAGGCTGTCGCGCCAGCGCCTCTCGAAGTCGCGCGCGTGCGCCGCGTCATGGTGGAACCGCGACAGAAGGCGAAGCGTCCCGCACCAAACCCGGATGAGACGACCGATATGGCGCCGGACGATCAGGCCCCGGAAGTCAGCGAAACTATCGTCACAAAGACCACTCCAGCTGCGCGGCCTGATAATGACAGCGCACAGATCTCAATGCTCGGCGCCAGCGATTTAGTGGCGCCTGAAACCGCCGCAGCACCTACTGCTGAACCAGAATCGGTGCAAATTCCGGCAGCGCGCTCACCCGTTGCGCAGCCAGCGTTAACAAAGTCGTCCGGGGCGCCGGCAAAACTCGTCACGGCTAGTTTGACAAAGCCGGCGGCGCCTGCACAGCGCCCGCGCCCGGCTGTTGCGAAAACTGCGCCAGCGCCTATTCAACGTGGCATGCCGCCATCGAGTCTTGAAGCGCAAGCCGCAGTACTGCGTTCAGCGCCAGCACAGAAAGTTGCGGCCTTGCAGCCGTCAGCGGCCGCCGCCGTTCCTGCAAGCGCGGGACGTTTCGAAATTCAGATCGGCGCCTACGCGAGCGTCGACGAAGCTCAGCGCAGCTTGAACGCCGTGCAAGCCCGCACTGGTGTTTTGCTGGCAAATTATCCGTCCGTCACGCATCCTGTTATGAAGGGCGGACGGCAAGTGTTTCGCGCACGCTTTCGCGGTTTCGACGCCAACGGTGCGACTGCGGCGTGCCAGAAACTTCGCGGGCAGTCGTTCGATTGTTTCGTGATGTCGGCCGAGTAAAAACGCTTCTCATTTTTGAATGATTTTTTGCGCCATGGTCACCACGTCATCGGGCGTGAAAGGTTCCGGCACGAGCACACCGCGCTGACAGGCCGGGCGCGCCGACATCGCCGCCATCCAGCGTTTCAAGTTGGGCAGATCGTCGACCTCGACGCCAGCCCACCAGTGGATGCGCACCCACGACCAATGTGCGATATCGGCAATCGAGTAGTCGTCCGTCAGCCATTCGCGGTCCTTGAGACGCGCATCAAGCACCGTATAGATGCGCTTTGTTTCGTTTTGATACCGCGCAATCACGGACGGAATCTTTTCCGGGAAATAGCGATAGAAGACATTGGCCTGACCCTGCATGGGACCGGTGCCGCCCATTTGAAACATCAGCCATTGGACGACTTCCGAGCGCTTTTTAGAGTCTGCCGGCATGAGTTTTCCGGTCTTCTCAGACAGATACATGAGAATGGCGCCGCTTTCAAAAACAGCAAAGTCCCCGTTTGAGCGATCAACAATCGTAGGCGTGCGGCCGTTTGGATTGATCTTGAGGTACTCGGGCTTTTTCTGCTCGCCAGCGCCAAGATCTATTTTTTTAACCGTGTAGGGCAAGCCCATCTCTTCGAGCGCTATCGACACTTTCCAGGTATTGGGCGTTGCGGCGGCATAGAGATCGATCATGACAGTAACCTTTACGGGGAAGTGGGGAATGCTTGAGGTGCCAATCTAACATGATTAAGCACACGCCGCCCATAGACCAAATCCAGCATTCCTAATTTCCATCCGGCATGGCGGCCAGCCGCAAGTGTTAATTGGTACGATGATTGCAATGGTAGGGCAGCAGCAAACCACCTAGAGAGGCTTGACTATGTTCAGTAAGAAACCCGACGGCGCGCCCTACCTTATCGGCGACAGCGATAAAGCGGTTGGCACGCCGGCCGCCCTCGCGCCGTCAGCCTATGCCAATACCGCCGAAGCCAATTACTCGATCATCAGCGAATGGCTGACCATGAAGGGCGATCTCGAAAGCGAGGCCGATATCCTGATCCGCGGCAAAGTTTTTGGCAACATCAAGTGCAAGATGCTCATCATCGATGCCGGCGCGCACGTTGAAGGCGGCATTGAAGCGGACGAAGTCGTCGTGCGCGGCTCGACTAAGGGCATTATGCTAGCTAAGCGCGTGCGCCTCGAAAAGAGCGCCGATGTCGATAGTGAAATCCATCACCAGAGCTTCTCGGCTGAAGAAGGCGCGAAGATCAAGGGCGCGTTGCGCTATACAGACGACACGTCGAAGCGGCCAGTCATAAGCAACGACAATGCCTTGAAGAGTATCAAAGACAATGGCGTTGCGGCACACTAAAACACGGCCTCGCCACTCATATTCCGGCCGCCGCAAATTGAAACTTGCGGCGGCTGAACTATTTGACAACCAGTTGTGCATCAGTCCTGCGCCGACAGGAGCGTATAATTGCCGCCCGACGCCGTGATATCGGTCGATCGCGTGCGCTCGGTCGCAAAACGCGTCAGGTAATTTGGGCCACCTGCTTTGGGCCCCGTGCCAGATAATCCCTCGCCGCCAAAGGGATGCACGCCGACGACGGCACCAACCTGATTGCGATTGATGTAGAGATTGCCAACGCGTGCGTGTTCGGCAACGTATTCGGCCGTGCTCTCGATGCGCGAATGCAACCCAAGCGTCAAACCATATCCAGTGGCGTTCAGGCCCGCAACGACCTGATCGAGATGACCGCGATCATAGCGGATTAAATGCAAGATCGGCCCGAACACCTCCCGATCGAGCCGCGAGAGCCGGTCGATCTCATAGAGTGCGGGCGACACATAGGTTCCGGCACGGCAGCTTTCCGGCACCGGCAGATCGATAATAGTACGCCCCTCGCGCTCCATGCGCACCTTATGACCTTCGAGCGCGTCTTGAGAGGGTTCATCAATGACAGGGCCGATGTCGGTCGCAAAATCGAGCGGGTCGCCGATATCAAGCGCCTCAATGGCGCCGGTCAACATGGCTTTCACACGTGGCACCGCATCATCCTGCAGGAACAGCACACGCGCAGCAGAGCAACGCTGCCCGGCGCTGTCAAAGGCCGAGCGCACGGCGTCACGCACAACCTGCTCGGGCAATGCGCTTGAATCCGCGATCATGGCGTTGAGGCCGCCAGTTTCGGCGATGAAGGGAATGATGGCGCCGCGGCGATCCGCAAGCGCACGCTGGATAAGCCACGCCGTTTCGCTCGAACCCGTGAACGCGACACCACATATACGGCTGTCGCGCACAAGTGCGTCGCCGATCTTACCGGCCCCTGTTACGAGATGCAGCACGTCCTTGGGGATACCCGCTTCGTGCAGGAGTTTGACGGCGAGGAAGGCCGTGATGGGCGTTTGTTCGGCGGGCTTGGCCAGAACCGGATTTCCAGCGCCAAGCGCCGCTGCCACTTGGCCCGTAAAGATAGCGAGCGGGAAATTCCACGGACTGATACAGGCAAAAGGCCCGCGCGCGCGCAACGTCAGGGTATTTTCTTCCCCCGTCGGCCCTTTGAGTGTGACAGGTTCCGCGAAGAGACGGCGCGCTTCGGCTGCGTAGTAACGCAAATAATCGGCGGCTTCGCGCACCTCTGCCTGTGCAGCCTCCAGCGTCTTGCCCGCTTCACGCACAAGGGACGCCATAAGCACGGCACGATCCCGTTCAAAAAGATCCGCCGAGAGTTCAAGCAAGCGGGCGCGGGCGCCGGCCTCCGTCATGTCCCAGCGATGGGCGGCTTGTATTGCCGACGCGATGGCCTCTTCGAGTTGTGCCGGTGTCGCGAGGCGCACGGTGCCAACCCGCTCGCGCCGGTCATGGGGCGATAGTGTAAGCGAGGCAGAGTCACCTCCCGTCGTTGCCGCTCCGTTGACGATGGGCCCAGCATCAAACGGCACCTTCAGAACTTTTGAAATGTCGCTGAGTAGTGCGGCGCGCGTTCCGGTTTCCGTGAGCGCCAATCCTGAACTTGCCTTGCGCGCGGGCCAAAAGATCTCGCGTGGCCGCGCCATCAGAGGCTTGCGGTCGCCGGCAACCCGCTCGCGCTCGGCAATCTCGGCCGGATCGGCAATGATGTCTCCAACAGGCGTTTCTTCGTCAGCCAAGCGGTTGATGAAGGACGTGTTGGCACCGTTCTCAAGCAGGCGGCGCACCAAATAACCGAGCAGATCCTCGTGCCCGCCGACGGGCGCATAGATCCGGCACGGCCGCGCCGACTTTTCGTCCGCTAGAACTTCTTCGTAGAGCGCTTCACCCATGCCGTGGAGGCGCTGATATTCGTAGGGCACCGCGCTCCCCGCCACGCGCGCCGACGCGATGGCATGCGCGTTATGTGTAGCGAACTGCGGGTAAAACGACACGGGATCGGCAATCAGAAAGCGCATCGCAGCGAGATAAGACACATCCGTGTGGAGTTTGCGCGAGAAAACCGGGTAGTCCGAAAGCCCGCGCTCCTGGGCCCATTTGATTTCGCTATCCCAGTACGCGCCTTTGACGAGGCGGATGGGAATGCGCTTGCTGGATTGTTCGGCCAAGCGACGCACCCAGCGCAGCAGTGGAATGGCGCGCTTGCCGTAAGCTTGCACGGCAAGGCCCAGCCCATGCCAGCCATCGAGTGCGGGGTTGAGCAGCGTTTCGCCAAACAATTGCGCCGTTAGATCGAGACGATCTTGTTCCTCGGCATCAATGGTGAGACCAAGTCCCTTGACGCGAGCGGCTCGGGCGAGTGTCATCAGCCGGGGAGCGAGTTCCGACGCGAGCCGCTTTTCTTTACCGGGCTCAAACCGCGGATGAAGTGCTGAAAGTTTGACCGAGATCGAGGGGCGCGCGAAGATTGCCTCGAAATGCGCATCCTTAAACGGCCCCGCTGCCTCCCCCACGGCCTCGATGGCATCCATATAACGCTGGTAATAACGCTCCGCATCGCGCTCGGAACGCGCTGCCTCGCCCAGCATGTCGTATGAAAAGCGATACCCTTTGGCTTCAAATTGTTTGGCCCGAAGCAACGCGCCTTGAATGGTCGTGCCAAGCACAAACTGATCGCCCAGCAGCTTGACCGCATGGCGCACTGCTTGACGAATGACGGGCTCGCCCGATCGCGCGACAAGCCTCTTCATCGATTGCAGCGGATTGCTGCCCTTGGCGTCACGCAGCTTGACGATGCGCCCGGTCAGCATCAAACCCCAGGTTGACGCGTTGACAAAAAGGCTTTCAGACGCACCGAGATGTTTCTCCCAGGCGCCGCTCGAAATTTGGTCAGCGATAAAATCGTCGGCCGTCTCACTGTCGGGAATGCGCAGCAGCGCTTCGGCGAGGCACATAAGAATTACGCCTTCGTCGCTCGCAAGGCCGTACTCGTGCATGAAGGCGTCAATGCCAGCGTGCTTGCCCTTGTTGGCACGCGCCGCGTGCACCAGACGGCGCGCGTAGTCGGTCGCACGGCGGCGCTCATCTTCGGTGAAAACGGCGCGTTCGATCAAGCCGCCGGCAAGACGATGTTCGTCGATCAAATAATGGGCCGCAATCTCGTCCCGCGCGGGCAAGTCCCGCCCCGCTGAGGTCGATTCGCGCTTCAAGGCCGAGGCCATGCAGTCTCCTTTAGGGAGCAATGGAGAACGCACACGATTCGTATAAGCGGAGAGACTAGCAGATTACCAAGACAAATGGCTCCCCTTGACGCAGCGCCCAGAAGCCGCGCACGAATATCCCCCTGGCAGCAACCCCGAAGGCAGCAACGTGGGCGAGAAAGTCAAAATTATCCGCACGGTCAACGACCTGCGCAAACAGACCGCCAAGTGGCGCGAATCGGGAAAAACCATCGCCCTGGTGCCAACCATGGGCGCGTTGCACGAGGGGCATTTGTCGCTGGTCAAACTGGCGGCAAAGAAAGCCGACAGGGTTGTCGTCTCAATTTTCGTCAACCCCGCGCAGTTTGGACCCATCGAAGATCTGGCCCGCTACCCCCGCGACGAAGCTGGCGACTTAAAAAAACTGAGCACCTCCGGATGCGATCTTGTCTGGGCGCCAGGCGTCGAAGAAATGTATCCCAAAGGCTGTTCAACGCGCGTCATGCCCGGTAGCGCCGCCGAGGGACTGGAAAGCTATTTTCGCCCCACACATTTCGGCGGCGTCGCAACAGTGTGCTGCAAGCTCTTCAGCCAGGTGACGCCAGACGTCGCGATCTTTGGACAAAAAGACTATCAGCAGTTGTGCGTGCTTCTGCAGATGGTGCGCGATCTCAACTTGCCGCTGAAAATCGTTGGTGCACCGACGCGGCGTGAAAAGGACGGCCTCGCCATGTCCTCGCGCAACGCGTATCTCTCGGCCGAGGAACGCGGGCTTGCGCCGAGACTCTATGCAGTTATTTCGGAGTTGGCGGAGCGTGTGGCGGCGGGCGCCGATATCGTCAGCTCCATTGCCAACGCCAAGCTCAAGATCAAAAACGCTGGTTTCCATAAGATAGATTACGTTGAAGTGCGGGATGCAGAGTCGCTGGCGCCTGTTGAAGATAAGCCGGACCGGCCTTTGCGCATTCTCGCGGCAGTGTGGCTTGGGAAGACAAGGTTGATTGACAATGTTGGGGTGTGACGCAACCTTCGTCGCAGTGCCGTCACACCTTTCTCAATTTTCCAAGATCGCATTTCGCAACTCGCCTCACTTCGGCGGGAACATACCAAGACCGCTGGGCGGTGGATCTTCCTCAACGTGCGGTGTCTTGGCCGTGTCGCCCTTCAGCCAGGTGAAGAGCTTAGAAATCGGGCCCTTCTTTTCTTCGGCTTCGTCATCGGCCTGAGCTGCGGCAGTGCCAGTGTCAGTCTCCTCGTCGCTTGTTGGCTCCGGTTTCTTGACTTTCCAGGCATCCATGATGCGCTTGGCACGCCGCTTCGCACGAGCCTCCGCGCGGGCAACCTTTTGCGCTTTGCGGACCTGCACGTCCTTGCTCCGCACGTCCGGCTTTGCGGGTTTGACCTCTGGCTTTTCTACTTCTGTTGCGAATGCCGCCACTTGAGGCGTGGACACGGCTTCTGCCATCTTTTCTTCGGTATCCTTCTGCAATTGCAGCCGCAGTGTTCCGAGCGAAAGTCCCGAACGCGACATCATTTCCACGTCCGCCATCACGGGCTGTTCAAATTCAACGCCGAGTATTGTGGCGAGCTGATCGATATCGCCGTCGCCAGCCGCCATAACCCATTCGCCTTTGCCCGCCGGCGCGCCGGTTGCGAAAGTGGCGTTTTCCGGAAGATTGCGCAGAATGAGAAGTGCGACGGGATCTGCTACATCTGCCGCGACGGTCTCAATCACAGCGTCGTCCACAGGATCATTGGTCATTGCGGTTGCAAGTTCTGAGGCAGATGCCGTGTCTTGCAGATGGCTCGGCAATCGTCCAGAGAAACTCAAGCGCGACTCGATCTGCGCTATGGCCGGCACGACCTCCGCAGCTTTGGTACGCACGATTTCGATTCGTGGCGGCGACAGCCCGGCTTCTTTGGGCCAACCTGCCGTGGCGGCCAGGGCCGCGGCTCCACCCGCAAAAACAAACAAAACTGCACATAAGCGGAGTTTTGACGTTTCCGACCAGATCCGGATCGCCTGCGCCATGACAGGTCCATGTGGCAACGGCGGCGGCTGGTTTAGCGCGCCATCCGTGTCATAGCGGGTTAGAAAAAGTGGCCAATCGAATTCGCCGTCCCTGTGCTGGGCTTCGTGTGCTACGCTCGACATTCGCAATCCCCCGAAACGTGTGGCCCCCAAAACATGTGGCCCCCGAAACTTGTGGTGACGAATGGGTCATCCACCCGGAAGACAGATCGTCTCCCGGTCAAAAGGCACGTTGTTCCCGCATTGGCGCCCCGTTTGTGATTCTTGACCCGGCCAGAACTACCAGCACATGGGCTTCAGATCTTTGTGGCATCAGGTCATTGAGCGCCTGATTTTGATCATTCCCACCAAGGGGTTATACATTCCTAGGTCACGGCGATTTTAGGGCAGCCATGCTCGTTAGGAGCGTTGTTCCATGACACCAAATGCTCAGCTTCAGCGTGGTCATTGGGCCTCGTCCGCACGCCCAGGCCTGTGTGGGCGGGCGATGATCGTCGCGCGCTGTGCCTTGCCCGCAACAGCGACGCCTTGGGCGTAGTCGAAGCGCAGATTGCCGCGCTATAAGAACCGATCAGATTCGCTTTTGCGGCCGAACGTGGCCTCGTTGTGCATGCCGTGTTCTTGTTTCGCGTGCTTTGTCGCGAAGCCATCGCGCCACTCAACAGCCTGGACCACGCCCGCATGGCCAAACCTCTGACAGACCTATTCTCTGACCTTGAGAGCGAGATGACCGATAAATCGTCGCGTGCGAAACGATCTGCTGAATCTGCCGGCTACTCCGAAGATCACATCGAAGTCCTGGAAGGCCTGGAGCCCGTGCGCCGCCGCCCCGGCATGTACATCGGCGGCACGGACGAGAAAGCCATGCACCACCTCTTCGCCGAGGTGATCGACAACTCCATGGACGAAGCGGTGGCCGGGCACGCGTCCTGGATCGAGGTCGAGCTTTCGACGGACGGATTTTTGTCAGTCACCGACAACGGCCGCGGCATTCCCGTTGGCCCGCATCCCAAATTCAAAACCAAAAGCGCGCTTGAAGTCGTCATGACCATCCTGCACGCGGGTGGCAAGTTCGACAGCAAGGCTTACAATACATCTGGCGGCCTGCACGGCGTTGGCGTGTCCGTTGTCAATGCGTTATCCGAAACGCTCGAAGTGCAGGTGGCGCGCGACCAGCAGCTCTACCGCATGGTGTTCAGCAGAGGCGAACCGCAGACCAAGCTCGAAAAGCTCGGGTCCATCATGAACCGGCGCGGCACCAAAGTGCGCTTTAAGCCGGATGAAAAGATTTTCGGCAAGGGCTGCGCCTTCAAACCCGCGCGCTTGCTTAAAATGTCGCGTTCGAAGGCTTATCTCTTCGGCGGCGTCGAAATCCGCTGGAAGTGCGATCCTGAACTCATCAAGGACGACACCCCCACTGAGGCCGTATTCCATTTCCCTGGCGGCTTGAGCGACTACCTCAACGAAGCGATCGAAGGCCAGACCAAAGTTACCAAGGACATCTTCGCCGGACGCGTTGAGAGAGAAAAGGGCCACGGCTCTGTCGAATGGGCCTGCGCCTGGATTGCCGACGAAGACGGCTTCGCTACCTCGTATTGCAACACCATTCCGACAGCCGATGGCGGCACGCATGAGAACGGATTACGCCAAGCACTCTACAAGGGGCTGCGCGCCTACGGCGAACTGACCAACAACAAGAAAGCGGCGCAGATCACATCGGAAGACGTGATGGGCACCGCCGCGTCCATGCTCTCTGTTTTTATTCGCGAGCCAGAATTCCAGGGCCAAACGAAAGACAGGCTCGCAACCGCCGAAGCGACCAAGATCGTCGAGACGGCCGTGCGCGACGCTTTCGATCACTGGCTCGCCGATAGCCCGCAGCAGGCAACGCGCCTTCTCGAATGGTGCGTCGATCAATCGGAAGAGCGCCTCGAGCGGCGCCGCGAAAAGGAAGTCGGCCGCCAATCGGCAACGCGCAAGCTGCGCCTTCCCGGCAAGCTCGCCGATTGCTCCATTCAATCTGCGGCCGGCACAGAGATATTTATCGTCGAAGGCGATTCGGCCGGCGGTTCGGCAAAGAGCGCGCGCGATCGCGAGACGCAGGCGATTTATCCGCTGCGCGGCAAGATCCTGAACGTCGCCAACGCTACCAGCGCGAAACTCTCGCAGAACGAAGCGCTCTCGAACCTGATGCTGGCCTTGGGCGTCGGCACGGGATCGAAATACCGCGACGAGGACCTGCGCTACGAACGCGTTATCCTGATGACCGACGCCGACGTTGACGGCGCACACATCGCGGCGCTGCTCATCACGTTCTTCTATCAGGAAATGCCGGAACTGATTGAACAAGGTCATCTCTTCCTCGCGGTGCCACCTTTGTACCGCCTGACCCATGGCGCCAAGTCGTTCTATGCGCGCGATGAAAAACACCGCGACGAGCTGATCAGAAAAGAATTCCCGGCGAACGCCAAGGTCGAGGTCAATCGCTTCAAAGGCTTGGGCGAAATGAACGCGCCGCAGCTTAAAGAAACGACCATGGATCCGAAAAAGCGTTTGCTGCTGCGCGTTGATATTGGAGAAGGCGACAAGAGCACGTTAGCTGAAACCGTCAACGCGCTGATGGGCTCGAAACCCGAAGCCCGCTTCCGCTTCATCCAAGACCGCGCCGCGTTCGCGAAAGATTTGGATATATGAGCGCGGCGCACAGCCGGCCCCGCA
>JANOKZ010000180.1:0-4345 GCA_031419515.1 Hyphomicrobium sp. | reverse complement strand
GTCGTCAAAGCGTACCTCATCGCAAATTTGCCGCCGGACCAGAAGAACAATCCTTACGGTCTCTCGATCAGCCCCGATCGAATGAGCTTAACGATCAATCTCCAGAATGAAGTGCCGACCACGATTTTGCGTCTGCTAGATTTCAACAGCGCCCGGATCGTGGTTGAAAGTACCGCTAAAAGGCCTGTTGAAGTTGCAGCGCTTCCAACTGATGAAGACGAAAGCGGCGGCGACAGGCCAAAACGTCCGGCTGCCGCGCGAAACCCGCCGCGCCTAACAGGAGGAAATTCGCTGAGCGACATGCGGGCCAATTAGGAGAAAGTCATCGAGTATCTGCGTAGCCTCGAGGCGCAAGGCGATCCAGAAGTACGCCGCCTCTTGCATGCTCTCCAACAGTTTCGTTAGACGCATTATCTGACGAGCAAGAAAGGCGCGCCCGTCTTCGCGATGGTGCGCGATAAGGCCCGCCCGGTCGGCAAAACGGTGCCCCCAAAACGGCAAACCACAAAACTTGGGGTCAGTTTTCGTAAGCTGTCGTCATACATTTCTTCGGCACCAAACGACGGCTCAGACACTTCGAACACGACATCCGTTTGGGCCGGAATGGCCAGTCTTGCCCGCGCTTCCAAATCATTGAGTTCCGTTCGCGTGCCCGCTGCAAAAAGCACATGAATACGCCCGAACATGCGCGTTAGGCGGGCTGCAGCACGGATCATTGACGGCAAGCGCTCAAGATCCTCGGCAACCACAACCACCGGCCCGTCCCCGCTGACGCGCCCGACCGGCGCGACCACCACACCGGTTGCGCCGCTGACATTGGCGAACAGCGTACCGACAGACGGTACCGCTGATGCCCCAGCTGCAACAACCACATTCCATGGACCGCGAACCGTGCAGAGCTCCGCAAGAACGTCGATCGCATCACCCGAGGCCATCGTATGACGGCAAGTAACCCCGTGACGTTGCGCGCAATCGGCGACTTCACGCCGCTGGCGGCGCATCAGCAACGCCTCTGCCAGGGATGCCCTATCGAAATGCGCAGCGGCCGCCGATACGTCTTTCGCCGGCGCGCCGGTTCCTCTCGAGACAAAACCGGTAACAGACAAGTCACCGCTTAGTCCCACATTCCCAGCGTCAACCGTCACCGTTTCGATTTCGGCCTGAAACGCGGCCGCGAGTTTCGCTGCAGCACGCGCAGCGCCGGGATTGAGCGGCGCATTGCGATCTGTCCAGAACAAGACCCGGCCGCTCGCTTCCGAGGCCTCCGCGACGTGAGCCATCATGGCGCGACACCCTTTTCCTGCTCGCGCACAGCTTCTTCGATATCAGCGCGCCGGATGATGTCGGAACTCCCAGCCGACGCGATCTGATCGGCCTCCGAGAGAAGCGCCCCAATCGCCGCGAGATCGAGCGAAACGCAGTCCGGTTTTGCAGCGCGCCGGCATGCGTCCTTATAGATGTGTGACACGGCGGATTCTGCGATAGGGCGGAAGCCGTTCTCCTTGGCCATTGCGGCGGCGATGGCACCAAAAGAGGCTGCATCGGCATCGCGGCACGCGGCCGTCGCATCAAAACGGGCGACAAGAGGAAAATGTTTCGCAACGCCGGGATCGATCGCGGTCAATTTCTCCAGAGACTGTGGTTCGGCCAACAGAACAACGCGAACATCCAACTTCATCGGTTCTACGTCGATAATCACCCCAGGCGCGGCGCGCGGCTTTATCTCGCCCGTCTCTAGCGCCGCAGAAAGTACAGCCCACCCCTCGGGCGCAGCCGCGAGACGCCACGCTTCGATAACAAGAAATCCGCCATTGGCCCGCATCAACTGACCGGGCTGAATGGCGGCGCGCCCATCGCTATCGTGACCTATGACTCCAGCCAATTGGTCAGCGGAGACGTCGCGCGCGACAACAACTGGTGCCGCTTCAGAAAAGTCGCTTGAAGTTTGAACGGGCAGCACTCTGACGGCTGCAGCACCGGCAGCGCGCGAGCCAGTGCCGTTGCGTTCGCATACGGCGTGGATAAAATCGGCTTCAATGGCCGGCAGCAGGGGGCCCGCACCGCCAAACGCCGATTGCACGGAGTCAATCTGCGGTCTTACCGCCCGGCTTGCTGTTTCGCGGTTGAGAACGCTGAGACGCTCGCCCTGGGCCATGTGCTCGCCCGGCAACGCGCCGATCAAAACCTTGAGTTCGCTTTCAAGCGCCGCAATCTTCGCTTCCACATCCCGTTGCAAGCCATCGGGCAGCGAGCGGAACACTTCGGCCCGCACGACTTTGCCATCGTGCATTGGCGCCAGAACAAAGCCCTCCGACGTCTTCAGCAACGCAATGTTCTGCGCTTCGGCCCTCCGCTTCAAGTCTTCGAGCGACTTGTCGGCGCGATGACGGAATTCCTCATCGATAACTTCAACGGCAAGCCTGTAGTCGTCGCTCGCAGTCAACCGCTCAAACGTCGTCATGGCACGCGAGACAGCCTCTTGGACTTCGCGGACAAAGAATCCGCCTTGCCCATGGGGAAGAGGGAACGCGGGCAAGGCGCGGCCCATGCCCGACGACCAGAGATAGACCCAGTCGCTAGGGCGAGGTAACTCCAAACGGCGCTTTTCCAAAATCGTTCTGACGGCTCTGCGCCGGCCAGTACCGGGCTGCCCGATCACAAGGATATGTGCGTTCGGTTGGGCGCGTTCCGCGGCCCGGCGCAACGTTTCGTAGGCGCGCGATTGGCCCGGCGGCGCAGTTCCGGCAGCAGCGGCAGAGATTGTTGCCGTATCCGCGTCCCCTGCCACGATGGCAACGGTTCTTGAAGCAGCGGCGGCAAGCCGGTCCGACAACTTCGATGTTGTGATTGCCACGACGTTGCTGGCCGTCGCGGGCTTTGTGTCTGCGGGAACAGGGTCGCCGGTCTCGTCCGGTACCGGTTTAGTTGGCTCGACCTCGGCTTCGGCAGCTGCGGGTGCAGATGCCTCCGGCTCAATGGACGGCGATACCGCCTCTTTTTTAGCGCGCCAGAAGAACATGTCTTGATTGCCCCGTCAGAATCACCGGTCCACGGCTTGAAACTTTGGCGGCCGCCCCCCGCCGGTGGCTTGAATTCAGACATCTCACGTCCATAATGGCGGGACCATGACCAAGTCTGTACCCGCTGAGCCAAATCCTTTGGAAATCGAAAAAAGCGACAGCCTCACGCCGGCCGCGGCAGCAATTCTGCGCGGGGTTCAGCGGCTGCTCAGGTCGCATGGCTTCGAGAGTATAGCGGAAGCGGCACTGGCAAACGGCCGGCGCGCCGACGCTATCGCAATCGGACCCAATGGCGATGTTTGGATAGTTGAAATCAAGTCGAGCATTGCCGATTTCCGCACGGATAATAAGTGGCCGGAGTATCGCGATTATTGCGACCGGCTTTTCTTTGCCGTGGCGCCAGATTTTCCTTCCGGAATTCTGCCGGCCGATACTGGCCTCATGCTCGCGGACCGGTATGGCGGCGAGATCATGCGCGATGCAACCGAGACGCGTCTTTCAGCGGCAAGGCGCAAGGCCGTGACGCTCGCCTTCGCACGTGTCGCCGCCGCACGCTTGGCGAGCGCCATTGAACCGCCCATTCCTGGACAGCCGGTATAAGCTCCAAGCGGCTCAAGGAATTCTTACTTCGGGGCGCGCTTCGCCAAAATGCGCTGCAAGGTTCGGCGATGCATATTGAGCCGACGTGCCGTTTCCGAGACGTTGCGATTGCAGAGTTCATAGACACGCTGAATGTGTTCCCAGCGCACCCGGTCCGCCGACATGGGATTTTCGGGCGGCGGAGCCTTCTCGTCAGTTCCAGCGAGAAGTGCGTCCGTCACGTCATCGGCGTCAGCCGGTTTGGCGAGATAATCAACGGCCCCGAGCTTCACGGCGCTGACCGCGGTTGCGATATTACCATAGCCTGTCAGAACGATCGCACGGGCATCGGGCCGGACGCGCGACAGCTCGGCGATCACATCGAGCCCGGTGCCATCCTCAAGACGCATATCCACAACCGCGAAAGCCGGTGCCTTCTGGCGAATAAGTTCCAAGCCTTCGACCACCGAGTGGCCGCTGCGCACTTCAAAGCCACGCAATTCCATGGCGCGCGCCAAGCGCTGAAGAAACGCCCGGTCATCGTCAAGAATGATCAGGGATTTGTCTTCTGGCAGTTCATCCTGTTTGAATGAGAGATCTTCGCCGGTCACAACAGCCTCCGCTCGCCGCACAGTTCGGGCGGCTCCGATTTCCCTATATGTCCTACGGCCGCAACTGCGGCGCAATAGGCTGTCTGGAGGAAAAACGTTAAGAGGTTACTTTGAATCGTTAAAGCGGCCAACAAT
>JANOKZ010000179.1:0-2898 GCA_031419515.1 Hyphomicrobium sp. | reverse complement strand
GCCATGATGCGATTGTAATCGTCGGTTTTGGCTATGTGTTTTTCGATTGCTTCCTCTTCGCCGATGCCGGTCGTGACCGCAAAGCTGCCGATGTAGTCGGCAACGCCGGTTTCTTTGGGCGCGATGAAGTCGGCAAGGGCGACGTGTGCCCGATTGCGCGTTGGATCGCGGGCGATCTGCTGGCGCAATGTGTAGAGCGTCTTCACAACCGTCTTGCGATCGTCATTGGCATAGACTTCGATATCGTCGCCCACGCTGTTGGTTGGCCAAAACCCGACGACCCCATTGGCCGTGACCCATTTTTCCGCGACGATGCGATTCAAGAGTTCTTGGGCGTCGTCGAATAGCTTTTTGGCTTCGGTGCCGACCTTGTTGTCGTTGAGGATGGCCGGATAGCGCCCGGCAAGTTCCCAGGTCTGGAAGAACGGCGTCCAATCGATGTAGGGCACGAGGCTCGCGAGGTCGAAATTAGTGTAGGCGCGGGGACCGAGGAAACTGGGCTTAACGGGCTTGGTGGCTTTCCAATCGATCTTGAACTTGTTGTCGCGCGCGCTTTTCAGCGTGATGCGCTGCTTTTTTAATTCGTTCGCTAAGTGGAAGTCGCGCACTTTTTCGTATTCGGCTTTGATGCCATCGATATAGGGCTTGTTTTCTGTATCAGAGAGAAGGTTCGAGACGACACCAACCGCGCGGCTCGCGTCCAGTACGTAGACGGCTTGGCCGCGATTGTAGTTCGGATTGATCTTGACGGCGGTGTGGACCTTGCTCGTCGTCGCGCCGCCAATGAGCAGCGGGCACGAGAAGCCTTCGCGCTCCATTTCAGCGGCAACGAAGCACATCTCGTCGAGCGATGGCGTAATGAGGCCCGAGAGGCCGATGATATCGCATTTCTCGCGCTTGGCGGTTTCCAGGATTTTGGCAGCCGGCACCATGACGCCGAGATCGATGACGTCGTAGTTGTTGCACTGAAGCACAACGCCGACGATGTTCTTGCCGATATCGTGCACGTCGCCTTTGACGGTTGCCATCAAGATGCGGCCCTTGGGCGGCATTTCAACCAGACCCGAGGCGCGCTTTTCCGCTTCGAGATAGGGTTGCAGGTACGCGACGGCCTGCTTCATGACGCGCGCGCTCTTGACGACTTGCGGCAGAAACATTTTACCCGCGCCGAAGAGATCGCCGACCACGTTCATGCCGGCCATCAGCGGACCTTCGATGACGTGCAAGGGCTTGGGCAATTTCTGGCGTGCTTCTTCGGTGTCGGTTTCGATGAACTCTGTGATGCCGTGGACGAGGCTGTGCGTGAGCCGGTCTTCAACGGAGGCTTCCCGCCACGTCATATCCTTTTCTTTGGCCTTCATCGCGCCGTCGCCTTTGTATTTGGCGGCAACTTCGAGCAAGCGGTCGGTCGCGTCGTCGCGGCGGTTGAGGACGACGTCTTCACAGAGGTCACGGAGTTCCGCTGGGATGTCGTCGTACAGCGCCAGCTGTCCGGCGTTGACGATGCCCATGTTCATGCCAGCTTGAATGGCGTGATAGAGGAAGACGGAATGCATGGCTTCGCGTACCGGCTCATTGCCACGGAATGCGAAAGAGAGGTTCGAGACGCCACCCGAAATATGCACAAGCGGCATTTTCTCTTTGATCTGACGCGTCGCTTCGATGAAGGCTAGCCCGTAGCCGTTGTGTTCTTCGATGCCCGTCGCAACCGCGAAGATGTTCGGGTCAAAAATGATGTCTTCGGGCGGAAAGCCGACTTTTTCGGTCAAGAGTTTGTAGGCGCGTTCGCAGATCGAGACCTTGCGTTCGATGGTATCGGCTTGACCCTTCTCGTCAAAGGCCATGACGACAACGGCGGCGCCGTAGCGCAAAACTTTTTTAGCTTGGGCTAAAAATTGTTCCTCGCCCTCTTTCATCGAGATCGAATTGACGATGGCTTTGCCCTGCACGCACTTGAGCCCGGCTTCGATGACGGTCCATTTGGATGAATCGATCATCACCGGCACGCGCGAGATATCCGGTTCCGAGGCGATGAGATTGAGAAATGTGCTCATGGCCTTTTCAGAATCGAGCAATCCCTCGTCCATGTTGACGTCGATGATCTGCGCGCCTGCTTCCACCTGTTGGCGTGCGACGACGAGGGCGCCCGAATAATCGTTTTGCTCGATGAGTTTGCGAAACTTGGCCGAGCCCGTGACGTTGGTGCGCTCACCGACGTTGATGAACGTGGTCGCGGCGGAGCCGCGCGAAGAGGAGTCGGCGGAGCCGGGGGGCGAAGGATCTGCTGCGTTGGTGGTGGTCATTGTGCTTCTCTGTTGATCAGTCTCTGTCTACCCGCGTTCCCGGGCGAGAAAAGTGGCGTAGCCATTTTTCGCAGACCCGGGATCTTTACCAGGCGCCGCAAAGTTCCCGGCTCCATCCTGAGCAGGTAAAGGTCCCGGATAACCGCGGGCGTGCTTCGCACGCTGTCGCGGTTTCCGGGAATGCGGGTGGACAGAGTGTGCGCGACGGCTGCCGTCATACACGCACGAGCGGACCAGGTGTTCTCAGACCGCGCCGTCAGTGCACCACCCCCACCCCATGCCGGAGGCATGCTTCCAGCATGACCCTCCCCCGTCAAGGGGGAGGGAGAAGTGTTCGAATGCTGACTGCCACGGCTCCGCTCGCTCACTGGTAGGAATGTCATTTGCAGCCCTTTGCACTTTACGGCGTGCCGTACTTGAAAATTGGGTGTCTGTTATCAGCGCCATCGGGATTCTCAGAGCGTTGGTCTTCACTGTCTGTAGCTTCCACAATTGCCTGGAGCCATGGGACAGCTGTCATGGTTCCCTTCAACAACCCGAATGCAAACAAACCTAGTCCGAGAAAGAACCAGATGACACGCACGATGCGCCATGC
>JANOKZ010000178.1:0-19859 GCA_031419515.1 Hyphomicrobium sp. | reverse complement strand
CGCGCGCAGCGTTTTGAGGCCGAAGCGGATCGCTTGTCGCGACTGCAAGAGACCGACGTACCAAACACCAAGCAACTTGCCGTTGCTGGCCGCTAACGCTCAAAACCGAAGCAACATGACACTCGATGCGCTGACAGTCTTTGGCCTTGTGGCCCTTTCGGTCATGCTACTTTTTTATGCCTATGAGGACGCGAGCCCTTGGTGCATTTTCGGCTTCGCGATTGCGTGTGCGGCTGCATCGGCCTATGGCTTTCTGCAAGGTGCGTGGCCGTTTGGCGCCATCGAAGCGATCTGGACGGTTGTGGCGCTGAAGCGCTGGCAAAATCGCCGCCTTGCCGGCAAGTCGTAAATCCAAACGTCTGAAATCCAAGTTGCGATTGTTCATGCCGGCCGAAGTCAAAATTTGCGGATTGAAAACAATCGAAGCGGTTGACGCGGCCCTCGACGGCGGCGCCGATTACATCGGGCTCGTATTTTTTCCGCGCAGTCCACGCCACGTCGATATTAAGACGGCATTGACGCTTGCCGATCGCGCGCGCGGGCAAGCAAAAATCGTCGCGCTGTTCGTCGATCCCGATGACAAGGTTCTGGACAGCATCATCGAGACCGTACAACCGGACATGATCCAGTTGCATGGCGACGAAAGCGGACCGCGGGTGCGCGAAATACGCAAGCGCTTTCATCTCCCCGTCATTAAGGCCATCAAGGTTGGTACCGCCGTCGATGCCGCCCGCGCGCTTCGCTATAATGAATCGGCCGACCTCATACTGTTTGACGCCAAGGCGCCCAAGGGTGCCGTACTTCCCGGCGGCAATGGACTTTCGTTCGATTGGCGCGCGCTTGCAGATGTGAAAGATCGTATGAAGTTCATGCTGTCTGGTGGGCTGACGCCTGAAAACGTCGGCGCAGCCATCGCCCTGACTGGGGCATGCGCGGTCGATGTGTCGTCAGGCGTCGAAAGCGCGCCTGGCGTTAAGGATGCTGGGTTGATCCGCCGCTTCCTTCAGGCAGTAAAGAAAGCTAAGCAGAGTTAGATTTTTCTCTCTCCCCATCCCTGCACTCAATGGGGAGTGGGTTAGGGTGAGGGGCAGCCACCAGTTCGGTGTGTGTTGCGGTCCCTCACCCTAACCCTCTCCCCGCAAAGGACGGGGAGAGGGAACTGACCCCGAGGACCCGAGATGGCGACGAAGACGCAGAAAACGGCTGAAGCGAAACTCAACAGCTACAAGAGCGGCCCGGACGACAAAGGCTTCTTCGGCCTGTTTGGCGGCCGTTTCGTTGCCGAAACGCTGATGCCGCTGATTTTGGAGCTTGAACGCGCCTATGAGGCCGCGAAGGCCGACCCAACATTCCAGGCCGAAATCGATTATCTCAATTTGCACTATGCTGGCCGGCCGAGCCCGCTCTACTACGCCGATCGCATGACGAAAGAACTCGGCGGCGCCAAGATCTATTTCAAGCGCGACGAGCTCAATCACACCGGCTCGCACAAGATCAACAATTGCTTGGGCCAGATTCTCCTGGCCCGCCGCATGGGCAAAACGCGTATCATCGCCGAGACGGGGGCCGGCCAGCACGGCGTCGCCGTTGCAACCGTTTGCGCCAAGTACGGCATGCCCTGCGAAATCTACATGGGCGCGACAGATATCGAGCGCCAAGCCCCAAACGTTGCGCGCATGATCCTGCTCGGCGCCAAGCTCAACCCAGTCACGTCGGGCGCTGGCACGCTCAAAGACGCCATGAACGAAGCGCTGCGCGATTGGGTGACCAATGTGCGCGACACGTATTACTTGATCGGGACGGCGGCGGGGCCCCATCCTTATCCGGCCATGGTGCGTGATTTTCAGTCGATCATCGGCAAGGAAACGCGCGAGCAGATGATGGCGACCGAAGGCCGCCTTCCCGATACGCTCGTTGCCTGCATCGGTGGAGGATCAAACGCAATTGGCTTGTTCCACCCCTTCCTCGACGACAAGGACGTGGCGATTTACGGCGTCGAAGCCGGCGGTCATGGGCTTGATGTCGATAACGGACATGCAGCCTCGATGACGGGCGGATCGCCCGGCGTATTGCACGGCAACCGCACGTATCTTTTGCAAGATGGCGACGGGCAAATCCTCGAAGGCCATTCGATTTCAGCAGGTCTCGATTATCCGGGCGTTGGCCCCGAACATTCCTGGCTCAAGTCAAACGGGCGCGTGACCTATGTCGCGATCACCGACAAGGAAGCACTCGAAGCGCTGCAGTTCTGCACGCGAATGGAAGGCATCATTCCGGCGCTGGAGCCAAGCCATGCGCTCGCCTACGTCATGAAGCTTGCGCCAAAATTGCCGAAGGACAATCTGCTCGTCATGAATCTCTGCGGCCGAGGCGACAAGGATCTGTTCACGGTGGCGAAGCATCTGGGATTGAAGATTTGAACATGCCAACAAAGCGCGAAATTCAAAGCCTTCTAGATGCTGAAGAGCGCGTGGAAGTTTGCAAGGTGGTCTTCCTGCGGTCCGGTGGTCCCGCCATGACCGTGCGATCCATAGATAAGAACAAGGCAATCTGCGAATGGTTTGATCGGAGCGGCCGTTTGAGGTGTCACGAATTCGTTGTGGGTGCTCTTACAGGACGTCAGCCTCTGAAGGATGGGAAACCGCCGGGCCTCCTGATAATTGGTAATCTTGATCCAGAGGTCGGTGGACAAAACGAACACTGAGTAGGTACCGCTCTGCAGCTACCAAACCGCCTTAACGCCAAGTGACTTCAGCGCTGCGTCATTCGTCGCAATCGTTAGAGTTTCAATGCGGCATTGCGCGGCGAGCAGCCGGTCGAAGGGATCGCGATGATCGCCGTGCAAGGAGCCCGCAAGGTCGGCGTGCTCAATTGAAATCGGCAACTCGCGAAAACTCTGGGATTGCAGGACGCGCCGGAATTGCCCAGCCATCCACTCGGCTTCCGGCAATTTACCTATCCTGACCTTTGTTGAAATCTCCCAAGCTGATGCGGCGCTGACGAATACCTCGGTACTGTGGTCTTCGATCATCCTGATTACAGTTCGCGAGAGCTTTCTGCTGCCCGCCGCCCACCACAAAAATGCATTGGTGTCGAGAAGCAGGCTCATGCCGTCGAACGCTTGGGTGCCGCTTTCCGGCGTGCCGGTTTGGAGCGGCCCTCCCATGCATCAAGTTCGAGATCCGGTAACGGTTCAAAAAAGGTGTCGGGTACTGATATACGGCCTTTGAAAGCGCCAAATTTCCGCTTGGGCGCGGTCTTTCCGGCATCGACAGCGACGAGCCGTGCTGCGGGTTTGTCACGTCGCGCGATGACGACGTCTTCGCCGGCCTCCGCGCGTTCGATGAGTTTCGATAAGTTCGTTTTGGCTTTGTGGACCGAGTAAATGGCCATATAATGCTCCTTAGCTAAGTATATTAGCTAATATTGACTTTAAGGTCAACAATGGTCCGCTGCCCTTGACCATACCTGCCCCGGGCCCTAGGACCATCGGGAAACCTAGGGACAAATGCCGCCTATGAAGACCACCACACGAATTGACGACAAATTTGCCGCCCTGAAGAAGGACAAGCGTCCCGCCCTTGTGACCTTCATCTCGGCTGGAGATCCAGATCTTGCCACGAGCGAGAAGATTCTCGCAGGCCTTCCTGGGGCTGGCGCCGATATCATTGAGCTCGGCATGCCGTTCTCAGATCCGATGGCCGATGGCCCCGCCATCCAAATGTCGTCGCAGCGCGCGCTGAAGAGCGGGCAGACGATGGTCAAAACGCTCGCCATGGTCCGCCGATTTCGCACAGCCGACAAAGACACCCCGCTCGTTTTGATGGGCTACTACAACCCGATCTATGTCTACGGTAACGCGCGCTTCCTGAAGGATGCGAAGGACGCGGGCGTCGATGGGCTCATCGTTGTCGATGTGCCGCCCGAGGCGGATGAAGAGTTGTGTCTCCCTGCGGTCGAAGAAGGTTTGAACTTCATCCGGCTCGCTACGCCGACGACGGACGCCAAGCGCCTTCCGGCCGTTCTCAAGAACACCTCCGGCTTCGTCTATTACGTGTCGATCACAGGCATCACCGGCGCTGCCGCTCCGGTTGTGGACGACGTTCACAACCAAGTGAAGCGCATCAAGGGCGAGACCAAACTTCCAGTTGTCGTCGGCTTTGGGGTCAGAACAGGCGACCAGGCCAAGGCGCTCGCCAAAGGCGCGGACGGCGTTGTGGTTGGCTCGGCCCTAGTCCAAGCCATTGAAAAGTCTTTAGGATTAAACGGAAAGCCGACTGCGGGGACGGCTGCGGCTGTGTTAAACATGGTGAAAGAATTGGCTGCGGCGCTGCGCACGCCTTGACCATGGGCCACGATATCCACCAAAAGGTATGTTATCAGTGTCTCATTGAGCCCATATAGCGGCTAACTTCCCTTGTCCCAGGGGAGGGCCAGGCGATATATTACGCCGCCCTACAACTGACAAGCGTGTCCGGAGGTTGCCGCTGCCGTGTTTGGCGGAGCGTCCAGCGATGAGGAGCCAATCGCAGTGAACTGGATTAACAACGTCGTCCGCCCGAAAATCCGCGGACTGTTGTCGCCCACGAAGCGCGAGGTCCCGGACAATCTTTGGGTCAAGTGCCCAGAGACCGGGCAGATGGTGTTTTACAAGGATCTTGAGGCCAACGAGTTCGTTGTGCCGGGGTCTAACTACCACATGCGCATGGGCGCCGATCAGCGCTTGCGCCACCTCTTCGACAGTGGAGACTACGTCAAGATTGCGGTACCGGCCGTGCCGCAAGACCCGCTCAAGTTCCGGGACGGGCGCAAATATACCGAACGCCTGAAAAACGCGAAAGCCGACACCGAACTCGACGACGCCGTACTTGTTGGCACAGGCACGCTCGAAGGCCAGCCTGTCGTGGCGGCGGCACAGGATTTCCGCTTCATGGCCGGCTCGCTCGGTATGGCGGCAGGTGAAGCCATCATCACCGGCATGCTCAAAGCCGTCGAACTCAAAACACCCTTCATTCTGTTCGCGGCCTCTGGCGGCGCGCGCATGCAGGAAGGCATTCTCTCACTGATGCAGATGCCGCGCACGACGATTGCCGTGCAGCGCCTGCGCGAGGCCAAGCTGCCCTACATCGTCGTCCTCACCGATCCGACGACGGGCGGGGTGACCGCGTCTTATGCCATGCTCGGCGACATCCACATCGCCGAGCCCGGAGCCCTCATCTGCTTTGCGGGACCGCGCGTTATTCAACAGACAATCCGCGAACAATTGCCGGACGGATTCCAACGGTCCGAATATCTCCATGCCCACGGCATGGTCGATATGGTCGTGCATCGCCATAAGCTGCGCGAAACGCTGGCGCGCGTTAGCCGTCTCTTGATGGCGGGCGTGACGGCCAGCAAGTCGGCGTCGCAGCATAAGAAGCTGAACGGCAAGCCGTACATGAACGGCTCGTCCGTTGACGGTAAAGTCATCGAGACGGCCGCGCGGGAAACCGGCGGCGTCATCGAGCCGGAACCCGTACCATCTAGCCAGCGCTTCGATCCCACCCGCACTGAGAAGACCAAGCGCGAGAGTGAGGGAATGCCCGCCACCCAGCCCCCGAAGGACGCTCCACGCGGCGCTTAACCGGCGCCTCCACCACAAGCTTTGAGCGCGGGCTCCTCACATGGCACAGACCACGACACGGCCGACGAGTGACGCGCTTCTCGCTCAGATGAAGCTGTTGCATCCCAAGCTCATCGATCTCTCACTCGGGCGCGTCGAGCGCTTGCTTGGCAAGCTTGGTGCACCAGAGACCCGCCTGCCGCCTGTGATCCACATAGCCGGAACGAATGGCAAAGGCTCGGTGACGGCGTTTTTGAAAGCGATTTTTCAGGCCGCCGGCAAGCGCGTGCATGTTTATACCTCCCCGCATCTGGTGCGTTTTCATGAGCGCATAGAGCTCGCCGGCAAGGACGGCAAAGCGCGCGCCATCAGCGAGGACGCGCTGGTCGATGTGTTGATGCGTGTCAATGCCGTCAATGATGGCGACGACATCACCCAGTTTGAAATCACAACCGCCGCTGCGTTTCTCGCGTTCTCCGAAACGCCCGCCGACGTTCTTCTTCTCGAAGTCGGTCTTGGCGGGCGGCTCGACGCGACCAACGTCATTCCAAAACCGGCGCTGTCGATCATCACGCCGATCTCGATGGATCACGCGGAAAAACTCGGGCCGACGCTCTCAAAGATTGCGCTCGAAAAAGCAGGAATTCTGAAGCGTGGTGTTACCGGTATCGTTGCGCCACAAGTCGATGAGGTAATGCGTGTCATCGAAGCACGCGCCAATGTTGCGGGCAGCCCGATTATCGTTGGCGGACGTGACTATGATGCCTTCGAACAAAACGGGCGGCTGATCATCCAACGCGAAGATACACTCCTTGATTTACCGCTTCCTGCATTGATTGGCCGTCACCAAGTGACGAACGCTGGTGCTGCTATCGCGGCCGTGTTGACGCTGGCAGAGCAGCGCCCGGAACTAGGCCTTGATGAAGCGGCCATCGCCAAGGGGCTGCGCACGGTCGAGTGGCCAGCCCGCATGCAGCGATTGACAAGCGGACCCCTTCCGGATTTGTTGGGCACTGACACGGAGCTTTGGCTTGATGGCGGGCACAACCCTGCCGCTGGCGATATGCTGGCCGATACGCTCGTCAGCCTGGAAGAAAAAGCGCCCAAGCCGACTTACCTCATCGTCGGCATGATGGGCCAGAAAGATGCGCTGGGGTTCTTGGCGCCGTTTCGCGGCCTCGTGCGGACCATCTACACGGTTCCCATTCCGGGCGCGCATGAAGCCCCGCATTCGGAAGAAACGCTGGCCGAAATCGCGCGCAGTGCCGGGCTCAGCGCCATCTATAGCGCGGGTGTGATCGATGCGCTCGAAATGATCGTCGATTTGCCGGTTGAGAATAAGCGCGTGCTTATCTGCGGCTCGCTCTATCTCGCGGGCCACGTGCTCGGCTTGCAGCAAGGCGTCACGCCACAGTCGAACTGACATAGATGGCGCACCGCGACGACCCGTAGGTCGTGGGTGAGCACTTTCTTGCGAACCCCGACGCCGCAACACCAGTGCGTACCGCACGTCCGCTCTCAACACCGTCATCCCGTCGTCGCGTGAGCGACCGTGCAGAACGCACGGCAGGACGGGACCCAGCCAAGTGTCAGTTTGAGGGAAAGCAAGAGGGCAATGTATCCGCATCGCGTTGCCTTTCCGAACCACTGTCCAGCGTTCGCTGTTCTTCGCGCATCGGATGCAGCACGAGAAGAGGGGCCGCGATCACCGTTGCGATGCGGATGCTTGGCTGGGTTCCCGCCGTGGTTCCGCTTGCGCACGCGCGCGCGGGAATGACGGAGGCGGAGATAGTGGTGCCGCACAGCGACCGACCCGCAGGTCGGCGGTGAGCACTTTCTTGCGAACCCCGACAGACACAATCTCAAATGAAATGTCGCTCTTCGGCCCCGATGCCGGCACCAACTCTCAATTATCTTTAGGACCTCGGCGCCGGCCTACGCTGTCCCCATCAGCAGCTTGACCGCCGCCGCACTTGTCGTCGCGACGAGTAGCGGGCGGATGATCCGCGTGCCATGCTTCAGGGCGGTGTGCGCGCCTACCCACGCGCCGAGCGATTGCCCAAGTGCCATCGGCAGGCCAACCGCGAAGTTGACGTGTCCGCTGACAAGGAGCACACCAAGCGAGGTAAGGTTCGATGTGACGTTCAGGAGTTTCGCGTTGGCCGTTGCGGTGATGAGGTTGCAGCCGGCAGCAGCGAGGAACGCGAGGGTGTAAAGCGATCCGGCGCCCGGGCCGAAAACACCGTCATAGAATCCGATTGGCGCCGCTGCGCCAAGCGCGAACGGCATGAAACGATGCAACAATCCCGGGTCTACGTTTGAAACGAGCATGGAGCCCGCCGCTGCACCAACCGCCGTCGCTGCGACGGCGGTTGCGATCACGCGGAGATCGATTAGGCCCGACTTGTAGTAACTCGCGCTTGCCGTCGCGACGCCGAATGTCCCTTGCAGCTTGTTCGTCGCAATGGCATCCGTGGGCGCCACGCCTGCGATCAGCAAAGCAGGCAGCGTGATCAACCCGCCACCGCCCGCAATAGCGTCGATGAAACCGGCTACCAGCGCTGCGAGGCTGAGCAGCAGGATGATGTCGAGGTCCAAGTGCCGGTCCTCTGTCGAGCGGTGCGCAATTTGGCGCCGGGTATTTCGTTGCAGGCAAATAAAAAACCGCCGGTTCGTGGAGCGAACCTGCGGCTGCGATACTTCTTCGGCGATGATATAGAGATTACCACAAAGGAGCGCTGCGCTCCACAACTATCAGCGTTAACGGCTAAAGTTTTTTACGGACGACGCGTGCGTTCCGTGCTGCGCCTCACAGTTCAACCAACAAAAAAACCCCGCGGCTTCCCGCAGGGTTTCATCATTGCGCAAATGTCAGTGAGGCTTCAAGCCGTGACGCTCGCCGTGATCCAGTCTTCGAGCTTTTTCTTCTGCACGATGGCGCCCGTGTGCTGGGCCGCGACCTTGCCGCCCTTGAAGAGAATGAGAGTCGGCATGGCGCGGATGCCATAGGTGCCTGTCACCTTCGGGTTCTCGTCAACGTCGACTTTCACGACCTTGACCTTGCCCTTCATCTCTGCCGCGACCTGCTCAAGCGCGGGCGCCATGGCCTTGCACGGCCCGCACCACTGAGCGTGGAAATCGACAAGCACTGGCTCCGTCGATTTCAGGACTTCGGCGTCGAAGCTTGCGTCGGTAACGGCGGTCGCCATGGAGGTCTCCTTTTGGGGGCATTCGGGAATCGCCCCTTTGATCTCACCGGGTGCCTTTTTCAAGGCCACCCTTAAACTTGCTTTGGCATAGGTAGGTATCGCTTCATGTGGCGTCAAGGGTGGCGGTATCCAGGTCCCACAGGCGCCCTAAGTAATCCTTGATTGTGGCCTCGGGGATTTCCATCAAACGCGGTCCGTCCGTCCAAAGGAGCGCCGCTCTGACGCGCTTGCCCGGATAGATCTCCTGAAGCGCCAAGACATAGGCGGCGAGCTGGTAGAGGTAGGCGGGTGCGACATTTTCCGGGTTCAACGGCGGCGGTCGATTCGTCTTGTAGTCGACGATCAGCACCTCGCGCTCGGTGACAGTGAGGCGGTCGATTTGGCCTGAGAGTTTGAGTGCGGGCCCTTTGCCTGACGGACGAGGGAGAGTTGCTACAATCGGTACCTCGGCGCGGCTGGTTACTGAGAACAGGTCTTTGAATTCCGGCCGCGTCAGAATTGCGAGCGTCTCTTTGACGATCGAAGTGCGCGCTTTCTTTGTCAGGCCTATACCGCGTTTCTCGACGAAGGCCGCCGCTGCTTCAGCGCGCAGGTTCTCAGGCAGCGAGGGGAGGTGTTCAAGCAGTGCGTGCGTAAGCGTGCCGCGCAGAAAGCGGTTGCCAGCAGCGAGTAGTGTTGGCGACGGCCGGTCGCGCGTTTCTCCGGGCGCGGCGTCGCGCGTGATGATCGGCTCGCCTTCCGCGTCCGGCGCGTAGGGCTCAAGGCGCGATGGCGACAGTGGCACAGTGAGTTGCGGTTCAGCTGGCGCGCGGTGCTTAGCGAAATTTGGCAAGGGCTGGGCTGCGTGTAAGCCGGCCGGCGCACTTTTTTCTTTTTCGGCCGGTTCCGATTGCGGGCCTTCGAGCCGTTTAACTTCGACGCCATCAGGATATGCGAATGGCGCCATCTTTGTTTCGAGGGCGTCGGTGATGCAATCATACCAGCATCCCGCCGACCGTCCCTTGCGCCCCTCGAAACCGGCGATATAAAGCCGGTCGCGCGCACGCGTCATGGCGACGTAGAGCAACCGGTTGCGTTCCTCGCGATCGCGCTTTTCGTTTTCGCTGAGGGCCTGTTGCACCGCCTCGATGCGGGATGTGCCTTTGACAGCCCAAAGGATCGGGCTGGGTGCACCGGGGGGCTGCGAAACCTGACTGAGTTCGACGAGGCGCGCGCCGGGGCTCTCGCCCGAAGCGGTTGTGCAGGTATCGGGCAGAAAGACAATCGGCGCTTCGAGGCCCTTGGCGCCGTGCACGGTCATGACGCGCACTTCGTTGCGGCCGTGTTCCATGTCGCGTTTGATTTCGCGGCGGCCCGCACGCATACTTGCCAGAAATCCAGTCAATGACGGCGGCGATCCGTCGTCGTAGTTGAGGGCGGCGTCAAGAAACTCGTCGATCGCATCCGCCGATTCAGGTCCGAGCCGGTTTAGCATCTGCGCGCGCCCGCCATCGCGATCCAGAAGCGCCGCGAAGAATTCATATGGCGGCGTGAAGTCGGCTTTCGCGCGCCAGCGTTTCAGGGTCTCGGCAGCGGTGCGCAACCTGGGTGCCGTATCCGCCTCAGCCAGGAAGGCTTTCCACAACGCGCCTTTGCGGGCAGGCGCCACGCTCAAGAGATCATCGTCGGTCAAGTTAAACAGCGGGCTTTTGAGTACGGTTGCGAGTGCCAGATCGTCTTCAGGTAAGGTCAGGAAATCCCCAAGCGTAAGGAGATCCTGCACAGCCACTTGCTCGGTCAATTGAATGCGGTCGCTCCCGGCAACAGCAATGCCGCGCGCCTTTAAGGCCGCCACCATCGGAATGGCGAAGGGATGGCGCTTGCGAACGAGAATGAGCACGTCGCCGGCGCGAATGGGCCGGTCGAGCGAGGGGAGCATTTCGCCTTGGCTGATCCAATCGTCGATTGTTGCGGCGATGCGTTCGGCAACCCGGCTTGCGGGCGGGCGTTCGGACGAATCTTCCAGCGGCTTCCAAGGATCGGCGAGTTCCGTCTCGCCATATTTTTCAACGGGCCACACTTCGATGAGACCCGCTTGGCCAAAGCGGCTGGCGATATGTCGGATGCTTTGCCCCGATGCCGTCAGCCCTGGCGTGCGTTGAGGGTCTGCGAAAACGGAATCAACGGCGTCGAGGATCGGTTGCACGGTGCGGAACGACAAATTGAGTGACACGTGGCGCCAACGGGCTTGTACTTGCGCCGCGAATTGCGCAAAGCGCTTACCCATGAAATCGAATTTCTCGGGTTCAGCACCCTGGAACGAGTAGATCGATTGTTTTTCGTCGCCGACGGCAAAAACGGTGCGGACGATTTCGCGTGCGCCGGCGCCAGAGAAAAATTCGCGCGCGAGGGACTCAATGATCTCCCATTGCACCGGGCTCGTGTCTTGAGCCTCATCGACCAGAATATGATCAAGTCCGCCGTCGAGTTTGAACAGAACCCATTCGGCTGAATCGGACGTTTTGAGCAGGCTCCCGGTCTTGGCAATAAGGTCATCGAAGTCGAGCGCGCCGCTCGCCGCCTTGGCATCTTGATAGCGTTGCAGCACTGCGCCCGCGAGGCGGTAGAGCGCAGTTGTGGCCTCAACAGCTGCCAGCGCCTTGCGCTCCTCGTTGAGTTTGTGGAACGCCGATTGCGCGCGTTCGGCTGTTGCGAGGATGTCGCCGCGTTCGTCGGCCAGCTTTTTGGTCATGAGACTGGCGCGAGGTTCGTCTTTGCCAGTTAGAAAATAGTCGGCGAGGCAGGCGGCACGGCGGGGTGCATTATTCTGAGCCAACGCGCCGCCCAAAATCCGGCCGTTCTTGATATCTGTCTTGCTGCCCCCGGCAAGGTGATCGCGAAGACTTCTGATCTCCGCGTCACTCAGAACATTCGCGCCAGCCGTGGCGAGGCTTGCTTCGCTGGCTTTGGAGCCAACTCCGAGTGTCTTGCGCAAGAATTTCTCGGCGGCGGCAAAGTCGTCGCACTGGGCTCCGTCGCCAAACCGGCTTGCTGCAACCAGCCAGGCGCGCTCGGCAATGGCTTTCGTTAGAAGTTCGTCAAAGTTTGAATCGGTGGCGTAACGGATCGCTGTCTTGAGGGCTTGGCCGAGTGATGCCGCAGGACTTGCGGTTGCTTCTTCCAGAGTTTCGTTGATGGCGCGCTGTGTCAGTTCGCGGCCCTTTTCGTCGTCGAGAATTTTAAATCCCGGAGGAACGCCCGCTTCGAGGGGAAAGCGCTGCAACAGCCTTTCCGCGAAGGCGTGAATGGTCTGCACCTTTAATCCGCCCGGCGATTCAATGGCGCTCGTGAACAGCGTGCGCGCGTGGGCGATGGTTTTTCTGTCTGGTTTGGCGCCAGTCAGATCCATAAGTAGAATTGTAAGTTCTTCGTCCGCTTCCGTCACCCAAGCCGCCAGCTTGTCGAAGACGCGTTTCGACATTTCCGCTGCTGCAGCCTTGGTGTAGGTGAGGCAGAGAATACGCTCAGGCCTTGTGCCAGAGAGCAGCAGCCGCAAGACGCGGTTGGTCAAGACGTGCGTCTTGCCGGTGCCGGCGTTGGCGCTCACCCAGGCCGAGGACAACGGATCGGCGGCGTCCGACTGAGCGCTGCCGGTATTATCGCGAGCAGCTTTGATGTCGTGCGCGGTCATTGCGTTCGTCATGCTCACGTCTCCTCGTCGACGTGGGCCGACCACTCGGCAACGCGGGCGAGGCCAGCGTAATCATCGTAGTCGTAACGGAAGCCTGGGCGGCGCACGGCCCGGTACGGTGTTTTGACGTCGTCGAATGCGGCAACGAGACCGAGCACCCCGTCGCTGGCGTTTTGTGCGAGCGCGGCGATATCGTCCGTCGCGACGGTTTTGTCTTCGCCCGGCGGTTCGCCGCCTGACGCTCTGATGTAGCGTAACCCCGTGACGGGGCGGCCCGCGACACCAGGGAAACCGGAAGCCCCGAGCGCGATCGCGGCTTCAAGCGGCAATTGCGGAGATCGATTTGACGCGACGGACTTGGCGTTGGGAATGACACCCGTCTTGTAGTCCGTGATGATCAGGCCTTCGGCGCCGTCATCAATCCGGTCGGCACGCGCCGTCAGCGTGAAAGGTCCGCCCGGAGCATCAAGCACGAGACTGCCTGATGTTTCGGCGATGACTTTGGAAACGCCATTGCGGCGCTCCGGTTCTGTTTCAGCGAACCAGGCAAGGAAGCGTTGCAAGCGCGGCATCCAGAACGCGGCGACGCGTGGGTGCCCGGTATAGTTTTCAAGCACCTCAGTCGCGATTTTCTGCAAGACGCCGTAGCTGTCAGCCGGCAAGGCATTGGGATGCGCGATGGCAAATCGCGAAAGAACTTCATGCACCAAACCGCCCCGCAAGCTCTGATCCGGTGCCGTGCCGAGTGCGGGCAATGGTTCGAGCTTCAAAATCGCGCGCGCGTAAATCGCATAAGGATTGCGGATCCACTCTTCGACGCGCGTGACGCTCATGCGGCGCGGGCGCAAGTCGAGCGCCGGCGTAGGTGCGGGGGCTGCAATTTTGATGCGCGCCGTTTCAACTATAAGGTCGCGTGCGCGCGCCCATCCGAGCCACGGCTGGTCAGGCGCGAGAGACGCGGCAAGATCCAAACCGTTGAGCAAGGCTTTGAGGCGCATCAGCCAACGCGACGGCACCGTTGGTACGCCTTTGATTTTTTCAGCGCGCGTCATGTAAACGCGCTCAACGCCGAGGAAGGATATGAAATCGTGGGCCGAGCGCCCGATGTCTTCTTCGGGCGAAGGAAGGCCAAGCGCTGCACGCATCGGCCGGTTGAGCCAGGCGCCGGGTTCGGCTGCTTCCGGCCAAGTGCCTTCGTTGAGCGACCCCAAGATCAGCACATCGGGTTGCTGCAAACGTGCTTCGAACGGACCCCAAATCGAAAGACGCGGATGCACGGGCGTGCGTTCGCGCACATTCTCGCGGGCGAGCAGGCCACGATAGAGATCCCCATAATCGTTGGCGTTGATTTTAAGCGCTGGCAGGTTCTCGTCCAACAGGCCGGTGAAGAATGTGTTGGCGGCTTCTCCCGCTTCGCCTTGCCAAAGCGGATTGGCTGGTACGTCGCCGCCCTCACCGGCCACAGCAGGAACCGCAGCCAAGGCTTCTGCCGTTGCGATGTGCGCGGCTGCCAGTTCCTTGAGGCTCGGGTCGCGCGGCTTTGCGTAAACCGCGACGAGCGGAGCAAAGGCCGCCTCAAGTCGATCCACGAGCGTGCGCGCGCCGTCCCAGTCTTCTTGCCACAGCCGCCGGACAGCGGGGTGCTGGCGTTCGTCTTCTGCATGGGCGCGGTTCGCATTTGAAAGCGCCGCCCGCACGCCTTCGATGCCGCGTCCCAGATATGGTGCACGAAACGCCGCGAGTTCGAGCGCACGGCCAAAGCGGCGAATGTCGAACGGCTCAAAACCGAGACGGCAAAGCGGATGTTTGAGCAACGCCATCAATTCAGCGGGCGCGAAACCGTTGCGAACCGCGTCGATGGTGAGATTGAGAAAGGTTCCGGGAACAGTCTTGACGAAGGGCCGTCCGGCGCTGTCGTCAACGCGAATGCCCCAGCTTTGCAGCCGGATAGCAACGCGCCGCGCCAGCATGCGATCAGGCGAGACGAGGGCTGCGGTGCGCCCCGGGATTTCGATGGCTTCGCGTAGAATGAGGGCGATTGTCTCTGCTTCGTCCTGCGCACTTGGCGCTTCGATGAGCGATACGCCTGTCAGCGCTTCTTTCATTTGGCGACGATCAGCGCTGTTGGCGAAGTGGTGCCAGCGCTCTGTGGTGGCCGACGGCCGCATGGCTTCCGACACAAGTGCGGCGCGGGCCGCGAGCCGCTTGGACGGCGCTGCGCCATGCAACGTCTTGACGTCAGAACGGGCCAGGCCGAGCTGATCGAGCAACCTCTTCAATCCAAATTGGGGATGCTCCGGATGATAGGGGCTGATGCTGTGCCAACTTGCTTCGTCGAGCGTCAGATCAAGTGCGGGCAGGACAATTGCGCCGTTGGGTAGGGCGGCCACCGCGCGCATCAAGGTGACCGTTGCGGGAATGGACCCGGTGACGCCAGCAATGATCACAGGCGCGCCGGGCGGCAGTTTGGTAATGCGCTCGGCTTCTGCAAGTATCAACGCGTTGCGCCGTCCAGCCTGCGACGTCAATCCTCTTTCCGAGAGATGATGCGGCCAGGCGTCCGTGACGATTTCGAGGAATTTGACGGTCTGCTGCCAATGAATGGCGAACGCCTCGGGCACTAGATCTTTGAGGTTCGAGAGCGAGACGTTCTCCGTCTCGACCAAATCCATGAGGCTCGCAAGTTCCGCCGCGAGAGCCGCCGCTTGGGCTGGCGTATTGCTGGCAGCGCCTGCTTCATCGGAATCGGTTTTGGCTTTGACCTCGCGCCAGCGCTGCACGAGCTGCATGAGCGTGAGCGTGCGTTCTAAGGGCGAGACGGCGGGCGGCAGATCGAGCGCACCCGTGCCAAGCGTCGTCAGGCCAGCTAGGCCCGACAGCAGGGTCAGTTCTTCTTCTCCCTCCGAAATGGGCCGGATGCGCGGCATCAGCAGTGCCCGCGCGCCGGACGCCGCGAGAAACGCGTCTTGCAATGCACGCGCGGCACGGCGCGTGGGCAGCAGCAGAGTGACGTCTTGCAGATTGAGAACGTCAGGCTTTGGCCCGCCGGCCACCGGCAGATCACCATTGAAGAGCGCACGCGCCAAGCTGGAGAGAAGGCCCTCTCCGGGCGGCACGGTGTAAATATTGGGTTTCATAGGGGCCTTCATGGCCGCGCACCGGGGCGGCCGGTGACCAGGTGCTGATTGGCGATTTTGAGTTCGGCTTCCGCAAGCGCTTCCGGTGTGCCGACGTGCATCCACAGGCCATCGAGCCGGACGCCAAACAGGCGGCGCTTCTCGATTGCTGCGTTCCACGAAGTGTTGAGAGAAAAACGCCCTTCCGGCGCGTTTTCGAAAAGGCGCGGATGCGCGATTGAGACGCCCGCGAACACGAACGGCGCAAGGCGTGGCCCGCTCTGTCGCGTCAGGTGGCCATCGGCATCCATGTGGAAATCACCCTGACCGTCATATCCGAGACTGCCGGTTGTTGTGGCGAGTAGCATGAGACTGTCCATGCGCTCTTCATCCCATGACGACAACAGACGGCTGAGATTATTGCCCATGCCTTCGATCCACACGGAATCGGAATTGTGAATGAGGAACGGCTGCTTGCCGATGACGGGAAGCGCCCGGACGACTCCGCCACCTGTGTCGAGCAACACGCCGCGTTCGTCGGAGATCTTGATTGCAGGGTTTGTTCGCGCTTTGACATGGGCTTCGAGTTTGTCGGCGTGGTGATGCACATTGACGATGGCGCGCTTGATGCCAGCGGCAGCAAGCCGGTCGAGCACGTGATCGATGAGTGCGCGGCCATTGAGCTGAACGAGGGGCTTTGGGATTGTATCGGTCAACGGCCGCATGCGCGTACCAAGACCGGCGGCAAGAATCATCGCGGTATCTGGCCGTGCAGGTAAGCGGGGTTCTGTTGACATGCGGCGTTCTCCCAAGCCCGCTTAGATCTTCAAGGCGCGCAGGCGCGCCTCAACCGGCAGATGGCGATCGTACCATGCCTTTAGGTCAGCCAGCTCCGGGTGGGCAAGGCCGCGTGCCAGATAGCGCCAGATACGCGGGATATGGGCGAGATATTGCGTCTTGCCATCGCGCTTCGCGAGGCGGGCAAAAATTCCGAGGATCTTGGTGTTGCGTTGCGCGCCAAGTGCCGCGTAGTTGAAGCGGAACAGATCCTCCGAAAATGCCGCGTCGTTCTTGCGCACGCTGGCGATGTAGTGCGCGAGGAGTTCAGTTTCTATTTCCTCGGGCACATCGAGACGCGCGTCCTGCAAGAGTGACACGAGATCGTAGGCGTGCGGCCCGAGCAGCGCATCTTGAAAATCGATGATGCCTATATCGCGCGGGGGTGTGCGCCCCTCAAGCACGATGAGATTGGGCGAATGATAGTCGCGTAGTGCCCAACCCTTTGGCGCAGAATCGAGCCGGGTGAACACGGCCGTCCAAAGCTTTAGAAAGTCTTCGCGGATGGCCTGGGGTGGCGGCGCGCTGTGAAGTGCCGGCCAGTACCAGTCCAACAGCAACTCAACTTCAATTTGAAGAGAGCCCTGATCCATGCGCGGCAGCGAGTACGTGCTGCCATCGGGCAGTGGCATGGCAGACGGAGGCAGTGACTTGCGCAATTCAACGAGCGCATTGACGCCGCGCTGCCACAGTGCCGACTGGTCGTGTCCGTCGGTGACTTCGCGGCCGAAAACGCGATCGCCAAAATCCTCGATGAGCAATAACCCATTGGCGAGGTCGTGCACATATATCCCGGGTGGCGAAAATCCTTGCGCGCGCAACGCGCCGCCAATTGCAACAAATGGGCGCACATCTTCGGCAAGGTGCGCGATCTGGCTGTAGGGCTGCCCGTTGCGTACCGCAGGCCCGTCCGGCTGCTTCGGCGAATCCATCAGGATCGCGATTGACCCATCGCTTTTCTTGAGACGCGCATAGCGGCGAGGCGAGGCGTCTCCTTGAAGGTACGAGAGCTGTGTGTCCGGACCACCCCATCCCGAGGCATCAAGGAAACTGCGAATGATTAGCAAGCGCTCTAGACGGGCGGCAAGAGGCGCGCTGGCTTCAAGTGTAACATAACGCGTTACGGGATCGCCGGTGTCATTTAGGTGCACCACGAATTGATCGTCCGGCAAGAGATGGGCGGCGCGCTCCGGCCATTCGATAATGGCAACGCCTTTGGTGAGCGCATGATCAAGTCCAAGCTCATGCAATTCCTCGGGCGCAGCCAACCGGTAGAGATCGAAATGCGCGACATCGAACCGGCCAGCGCTATAGGACTGCACAAGAGTGAACGTCGGGCTTGGGATCTCAAGATCGCCGACGCCTGAAATGGCGCGAATGACGGCGCGCGCAAACGTTGTTTTTCCAGCACCCAGATCGCCCTTCAGCGCCAGCACGTCGCCGGGCTTTAAGGCAAAGGCGATGTCCTCCGCCAATCGGCAGAGTTGATGTTCCGTCAGGGCGGGGAGTGTCTTGGACGTCATCATGTGTGGCGCGAGTCTACGCGGCTCGCGACGGTCCCGCCAGGGTTCTGCGGCCGCTGTCCTCAACTGGAATCGGTCTTTCGGGAATTTTGACAGTCACGCGCGTGCCCCGATTCTCCTGGCTTTCGATAAGAATGTGGCCGCCGTGCAATTCTACGAGGCTTTTTACGATCGAGAGGCCAAGCCCGGCGCCGCGATGCTTGCCGCCCTGGCTCTTGCTTTCGAAGCGCTGGAACACCCGGTTGATCTGGTCTTTCGGAATGCCAACGCCGCTGTCTTCGACGGTAAAGACAATCTCGCCGGCCTCCCGCCAGCATGTGAGGTGCACTGTGTTCCCGGCCTTGGAGAAGCCAACGGCGTTCGAAAGCAAATTGTACAGCACCTGGCGCATGCGCGCTTCGTCCGCCATGAATTCCGTGACGTCGTCCGCGACAGCAATGTCGATGGTCAGCCGCGACCTGATCGCGCGTTCGCGAATGCCAACGATAGCGGCATCGATGATGCTGCGGATGCCAACGGGCGCCAGTTTCAGATCGAGGCTGCCCGCATCGATTGTTGCAAGGTCGAGAATGTCGTCAATGATCGCGAGCAGTGTTTTGGATGACGAAATGATGTCGGCCACGTATTCGCGCTGCTTGTCGCTAAGGTCGCCCATGAACGGGCTGGCCAGGAGTTCTGTGAAGCCGATGATGTTCGTCAACGGGGTTCTAAGTTCATAAGAGATGTGGCCGATGAATTGCGTTTTCAGGCGGTCGGCGGCAACAAGCGCTTCGTTGCGCTCAACCAGGGCGCGCTCGGCTCGCTTGGCGTCGGTCACATCGGCAAACGTGAGAAGCGTTGCGCCGTCCGGCAACGGCATCAGGGCATAGTCGATGACGCAGAGATCTGCGCGCACCATCTGCCCTTCGAAGGCTTCGCGCTCATCGAGAAAGGCGGTCACGGCGCGGGTGATGCGGGTCCAAATAGCCGGTGCGTTGTGCAGGGTCGTTGCCTGTGCGATCACGTCGTCGATGTGGGGGAGTTCGGACAACATACGCGGCGCGATTTTCCAAATGTTCGTGAAGGCCGTGTTGAAGAGTTTCAAACGCCCGTCAGTGCCGAACACCGCGACGCCTTCCTTCAGGCTGTCGATTGTTTCGCGCTGTACGTCGATCAAGGCATTGTAACGGCTTTCAAGTGCGAGCCGTTCCGTTTCATCGCCGAAGAGATACGTGACGCCGCCATCGGGGCGTTGTTCGGCGATGACGTGCAGAATGCGCCCATCGGTCAGATGCCACCAGTCTTCGAGGCCTTTGCCGGTTTGATAGCAGGCGAGCACCTTGGCTTTCCAATCGCGATAATTGACGACGGGCGGAAGTTTGCTCTGTTCGCGCAGGCGATCGAGAATGGCGCTGTCGCTTGGTTTTTCGCGCAGCCAGCCGGGATCGATCTGCCAAAACTTGTAATAGGAATCGTTGAAGAACACGAGCTGCTGGTCGCGATTGAAAATTGCAACGCCCGTCGAGACGCGATCGAGCGTGCGGTCGTAAGCGGCGATTTGGCGTTCGAGTTCGCCTTGCACCGTATCGACGGCTGTTACGTCGATGGCCGCGCCCGCTGAAATATCGTCGAGAGGCAGCACGACGATGTCGTGGGGCTTGCGTTCGCCGCTGGTAACAATGTGCACGCGGTCGCGGTACTCCAGCCCCTGAGTAAGTGTCTTGGCGACGGCCTTGCGTTCGCGGCTTTCGAGCAGCTCGATTTGCCGTTCTATGACTTCGGCTTCGCCTTGCGCTTCGACGGCGGCGGCATAGGCCGCATTGACCCAGCTGATCCGGCCATCATTGTTTCTGAGCCAGACCGGCATCGGAAGCGTGTTCAACAACGCACGGCTCGATCGTATGTCGCGCGCTAATGTTTGAT
>JANOKZ010000177.1:0-2839 GCA_031419515.1 Hyphomicrobium sp. | reverse complement strand
ACCTCGCGCTTCGTCGTCTTTTTCTTCGACGCAAAGTCAAGCGACGAAAAGCTCAGCTGGTTCTCTGACATCGGCCACTCCCTCGAATCAATGATCCAAGTGTGCCATCATCTCAGCCAGTTGTTCAGGGGTTCCTTAAGTTGGGCGGAGCGAGCAACGCTTGGTGCAGTGGGCGATCAAACCCACCGCATCGACTTTCCTTCGAGGACCAAAACCAGGTCCTGCGGCACGTCGAGTGTGGGGACCAGCCGGGTATCAAGATCGAAGAGCGCGCCGCGCGCTACGCGTGTCACGCCGCCATGCGTGACGGCAACCGTGTCGCGCGTAATGCTGTTGAGCCAGCGCGCGGTGCGGATCATGAGATCTTCGTAACTTTCCCCGCCGCGCGGACGCCAGCCAAAGGGATCGGCAGCTTTGCCTGCAACGCCTTCAGGGTCGCTGGTTGACAACTCGGTGGCAAGGTGCCCTTCCCAGTGGCCATAATGAAGTTCCATGAGCTCGGCGTCGATGCGGAAGGTGCTTGGGGCTAATTCAAGGGCCGCACGCATGATTTCCATGGTTTCGCGCGCGCGTGTGAGTGGACTTGAGATGAAATCGGCGCCTTCAAGCTGAGGCAAATAAGATTTCAGAACTTCGCCATTGCGCCGGGCTTGTGCGCGGCCGGTATCGTTGAGCGGAATGTCGGCTTGCCCTTGGTAACGCTGTTCAGCGTTCCAGTCGGTTTCGCCGTGGCGGATCAGGTAAAGCGTCACCCCGGGTTTCAGTATAGCGGTTCGGGTGGCTTTCGCCGTCAAGTGCCATCGCCTTTGACAACCGAGATGTCTGGGGCATCTTCGTTCTTCATGCCTTGCACGTGATAGCCGCTATCGACGTGGTGGATCTCGCCGGTTACGCCGCGCGAGAGATCAGACAAGAGATAGAGGCCGGCGCCGCCCACGTCCTCGATTGTTACGGTGCGCCGGAGCGGTGAATTGTATTCGTTCCAGCGCAGGATATAGCGGAAATCGGAAATGCCGGACGCGGCCAGCGTCTTGATGGGGCCGGCGGAAATGGCGTTGACGCGGATATTGTTTTTGCCAAGATCAGACGCCAGGTAGCGGACGCTGGCTTCAAGTGCTGCCTTGGCGACGCCCATGACGTTATAGTGCGGCATGACCTTTTCGGCGCCGTAGTAGGTCAAGGTCAGCATGGAGCCGCCGTTGGTCATCAGCTTCTCGGCGCGCTGGGCGAGCGCGGTGAAGGAGTAGCAAGAGATGAGCAGGCTCTGGGTGAAGTTCTTTTCACTTGTGTCGACGTAGCGGCCGTCGAGTTCATTCTTGTCGGCGAAGGCAATGGCATGGACCAGGAAATCGAGACGGCCCCAATCTTTGGCGAGAGTCGCGAACACCGTGTCCATCGAGGCCGTATCGGTGACGTCGCAGGGGAGAACGTGGTTTGAGCCGATTTCGGCGGCGAGCGGCTCGACCCGCTTTTTCAAGGCGTCGCCCTGATAGGTGAAGGCGATTTCCGCACCCTGGGCGGCACACGCTTTGGCGATGCCCCAGGCGATGGACCGGTTGTTGGCGACCCCCATAATAAGGCCGCGCTTGCCGACCATCAGAGTGCCGGTTGGAACGCCCGCGTTCGCCTCTATTGCCGCCATCGGCTCTCGACCCTTGGTTGTAAGCTGCCGGGCTTGAACCCGGCGCGCATCCTACACAAAAGGGCGCTCCGGTCCAGTTGGCAACGCTGGCGATCGAAGGGTCAAAGCGGCGCAACCCGGGAAACGCAAGGTTGCGCGAAGGGCTTGCGAATTTCGAACGTTAGCTGGGGATATGCGCACGCTTCAACCGTCAAGTTCCCAACCGCCAGCCGCCAGCCGGCAGGCAATGGCTTCGGTTTTCTTGGTTTCGTCCGTGCTGTTGAGAACCACGAGAATGTGGCGGCAGACATGGCCGCGGTGATCCTTGAATGAGGCGGTTGGGCGCACAATGCCCGAGAGGCGGCCATGGCTGCGGTGCCAGACGTAGCTTGATCCGTCAGCGACTTGGGTTAAGGCCAACTGTAAGCTTTCAAGCACGGCCTTCTCGTCGGATGCGTCGAGCGGGACCTGGAGTCCCGCAAATTTCGGTTTGCTGGAAGACTTGCCGGCAGAATCGGGGCAGCTGCAACCCGGGGTGGGGGTGGCTTTGGCCTCATCTGCATGGGCAAAATCTGCGGAAACAAAGATGGCGGCGACCAGAACGAACGCAGTGCTGCCGGCCGCAAGAAGCGGAAAAAGGGAATAATCAGAACGCATGGACGCTACACTCACTCAACTGGCACTGAACTGACACTAAACAGGGACGCTTACATTCCGCGACAGGCGGACGATGAGCGAAGTGTGCCCCACTATGGTTAAGAGCGGCTAAATGGCCGTCTCACTGTGTGCGTTTCCTGACGTACACTCGTTGAACATTGAGATTGGAGTGGCCCCATCATGGCGGAGAACGCTGAAGACGTGACCCTTAATGATGAGGCGCAGGGCGAATCTGGATTTGTCCGCGCCGAAGACCCGTTCGCCTTGTTTGGCGAATGGATGACGGCTGCCGGGAAGACAGAGCAGAACGATCCCAACGCCATGGCGCTGGCAACTGTTGATGGCGACGGCCTCCCCAATGTCCGCATGGTCTTGCTGAAGGGGCTCGACAAGGCCGGCACGATGGACCGCGGCTTTGTATTCTACACCAACTATGAGAGTGCCAAGGGCCGCGAACTCCATGAAAACAAAAAGGCGGCGCTCTGTTTCCATTGGAAAAGCTTAGAGCGGTCCGTGCGCGTGCGCGGGCTAGTCACGTCAGTATCGGCGGCCGAAGCCGAC
>JANOKZ010000176.1:0-4497 GCA_031419515.1 Hyphomicrobium sp. | reverse complement strand
CCAGCCCCAGACCCACGCACTGGAGCGAAGCTCCGACGCGTTTCCGGTGAATGTAATTTGAAATTTCCGGCGTCTCGCCGAAACGATTGCTAATGGGTCCTAACGTGCGTTCGGATTTCCCCGAGCCGTACCCGCGTGAAGTGCGAGAGTAGAAGTCCGCCCAACTGGCCCTGCCGGGAGAAACGGTCAACTGCCGATTCCAGCATTACGTCGCGGCTGGTGTTGTTCTGTTTGGCTGGTGCGGCTTTTTTCTGTGGCTCGTCGCGACGGCGCTGACGGACAACAAGATGGGTGCGAAAGCGAGAATTAGGCATGCGGCCCCCTTTTTACTTTTTGTACTCACGTAATTACCCCCGTCTTGGGCCGCGCTGAAAAGCGCCACAAGACGTGATCGATAAATATCTCTTCAGATGGCCAAAATTCGACCGGCAAATGCTCGAACCTTTCGAAAGACAGAGAGCATAAGGCCTTCGCACCACGTCTATCGGCGGTTGCCCGGCGACGTTAGAAAATTCTGGTTTATTTTTTTTCCGACGACCAGATGTAGACGGCAGTCGCAGCGAACAAGACGACCGCCAATGCCAAATGCAGACGCGCATAGACGAGATATGATGCGAGGCCCGAGGCTCGGAGTTGATCGACATAGACCCCGGAAAATATCTGCATCAAACCAGCGCCACTCATGCAGAGGAAATTCGCAAATGACATCCCGCGCCCGAGGATGTGTTCGGGAATGAAGCGGCGGATGTGCGCCATGATCACGCCGTAAGTCATGCCAGCGAAGCCGAACACGCACAGCGCAACTGTCGCAACCGCAATGTGGGGTTCCGGGACATACCAAAGCGTCAACAGCCCAACACCTGCCACAGCGCTTCCAGCCAATACGAGCTTTCTGCGTTCGCCGAGCCATGCTTCAAGCGGACCATAGGCAAACGCCCCCGCTGCAATGGCCGAAGCCATGAGCAAAATAACGTGGCCGCGCGCAACGGGCGCTAGTCCATGAATATCCGACAAATAAGGTCCAACCCAAAGTCCCCGTTCCGCAATCAAGACGCCGTACCCGACAGCCATCAGCGGCCAGATGGACCACAGGCCGCGGATCGATAGGATCTCGCGCAAGCCGGAGATAACCCCGTCGTGTGGAGATTGCGACTGGTCCGATAGCCGGGGCGGATCACGCACCAGTGCGGCCGCAAGCAATGCCGATAACAGGCTCAATCCGGCGAGCCCCACGAACACCCAACGCCAGCCAAAACTCTGCTGTGCGAGGGCCAGCGGTGTGCCACCCAGCAAATTACCAATGCTGCCAAACCCGATCATGGCAGACGATAACAAAGCAAAGCGCTCGGCCGTGTGATTGCGGGCAAAGACATAGAGCGGGCCCATGAGCGAGGGCGAACAGCCAACGCCAATAAGTGCCATTGCGGCGATGGCATCGTTGCTCGATTGCGCGCGTGAAAAGAGGAGCGCGCCCGCGACGCCGGCTAACATCAAGACGGACACGGTTCGTTTTGGGCCGATCCGGTCGAGTGCCGCTCCAACGGCGAACTGCACAAGAGCAAAACCGGCAAACCACGCCGCAGAGATGTTACCAAGGTCGGTCGCTGAAAGATGCAACTCCACTGAAAGTTCAGGGGCAATGACTGCCAAGAACGAGCGATAGAATTGCGAAAGGACGTAACCAGTGAGGAGGACCAGAAAAGTCGTCATGGGCCTTGTTCGCGGTCCTTAATGAGGTTCGTACTCTGGCGCAACCGGACTTGTCTGGTTTAGAGGATAGAGTTTAGCATGATCCAAACTTTGAGCTATCTACTGGCCGCCGGTCGATAGTCTAAGAAGAGTTGCGACCATCGATATTCAGCGCTGCTCAAATGGGGATATCCTATGGACCATCGATATTCCAACCCCTACCGGATTTCATTAACCTATTCAGGCGTTCCCAACCCAGGACCAGACTGGATCTGACGAAAGACGTTGATGCGCATCTCTGCTGTGATCCCTGTGTTTAACCGGCAGCAACTCGGCATGCGCGCGGTGCGTTCGGCGTTGGCGCAGAAACTCCCGCTGATCGAGGTCATCGCCGTGGACGACGGTTCTGCGGAGCCGTTTACTCCAGATCACGATGTTGCGGGCGACACGAGACTTCGCGTGATCAGGCTGGCGCAGAACGCCGGCGCTGGTGCAGCCCGAAACGCAGGCGTCGCAGCAGCGCGCGGGGATTGGATCGCGTTTCTTGATTCCGATGACGTTTGGGAGCCCGGTAAACTGGCACGGCAAGCTGCTTTCGTGGCGGCCGACCCATTGCGAGTGTCCAATCCACTCGCACTCTACGCAACAGGTTTCCGGCAAATCAATATGCGAACCGGCCACACTCAGGATCGGATTCCAATCTCCACATCTGAGGCTCGCGATTTGGCAAGTGGGTGCTGGTACTCCCCGGGATCGACCGCTCTCATGGCAAAATCGACATTCGAAACAATTGGTGCGCTCGATACAAGTTTGCGGCGACTGGAGGACTTGGATTGGGCTATCAGACTCGGCATGGCGGGCGGACGCCTTGCTGTTGCCCCGTTTGTTGGCGCCACAGTAGAAGTTGGCACCCGCCCCAGTTTCAAAGCTCTACAAGTCACATGCGAGCAACTCTGTGCCAAGTGGAGCCATCATTCAGACATCGGCCTCCTTCCAGGCATGGAGCGCAGGCTCTTTGCGTTCCTCGACGTGGAGCGCGCCGCCGCATGCCATCATGAGAATCGCAATGTCATGGCTGCGTTCTATTTTGCGCGTTCACTTTTGAAGGCGCCGCGCACGACACTGCAGTTGAAGCGCTGGTGGCATTAGGCGGGTTTCTGATCCCCCGAGAAAACCCCGCGCTAGAATCCTGAAAGGACGCCGCGCCAGTGAAAATAGTGGCGAAGGCCGCGGATAAGGTCGAGAGCTCTGGTTCGTTCCATGGTGTCTTGACGCCGAACGCACCCGTTTGACTGCGCCAGGCGCCGGATCTTGACCCTCGCGATAGCTAAGTACGCGCGAGTATCTAATCGCTCTAGCGACGACAGGCTTGCGTCAGCAAGCAGCGCACTAGCCAATTGCAGGTCGGATTCATAGATGCGTACCCGGCCCGCCGAATCGCTCGAAAGCGTGTGCGATCCCGCATGTGTTCTGTAGAAATAAACGGCCCCCTCGACAGCAAGGCCCTGCATGCCAATGCGAAGTGCGCGCAACAAAAGTTCGCGATCGGCGCCCAAACCTATATCCGTGCGGAATGGACCAAGACGATCAAGAAACGATCGCCGAAAAAGGCGCGCGTTGATTGCTGGAACGCCAAACAAGAGTCCGCTGCTTGAGAGGGGCACTAATTTTTCAAGAGCAGCGGCTGGTCCAGCATTGTTGCCAAATTTAATCCCGCCACTCGCGGCGCCACCACCTTCGTGCAAACTCAATGCCCCAACGAGTTTTACAAGGCTTCCGGGCAGCAGCAGGTCGTCGCTGTTCAAAATAATGACGAACTCACCTTCGGCCGCAGCGACCGCGCGATTCATGCCGTCGTAAATGCCGCCATCACGATGCGAAACCAGACGCACGCCCGGAAACGAAGTTGCAATCGCAAGCGTCGGGTCAGTGGACTGCCCGTCGGCTAGTACCACTTCATATGTGAGATCCGAATGTCCGAGCGCGGGCTCGATGCTGGACAGCGCTTCTCCAATGTAATTCGCGGCATTGCGGGCGGCCATGACGATGCTGACGCGAGGCTGCATATTCGCAATTTCCTAGGGTCACAGCGCGTCGCTAAAGACGACTTAGCTTGTTGCTGGCCAGTTGTTCGCAGAACCAGGAATAGGTGTCTTTAAGTCCGCTTTCGAGCTGTATCTTGGGTCGCCAACCCGTGGCCGTGAGCCGGGACGTGTCTAACAATTTTCGCGGTGTGCCGTCAGGCTTTGATGGGTCCGTCATTATGGACCCCTTGAACCCCACGGCGTCAGCCACAATTCCTGCAAGCTCTTTGATTGTGACATCTGCACCGCACCCGACGTTGACGTGCATGTCTCCTGAATAGTGTTTCAGCAGATGAACAATCGCGTCGGCCGCGTCATCGACATGAAGGAATTCCCGCCTCGGTTCTCCTGTGCCCCATATCAGTAGGCTGCTGGCGCCCGAACTTTTGGCTTCATGTGCCTTACGGATTAGGGCCGGAATGACATGGCTCTTTTCAAGATTGAAGTTGTCGCCCCTGCCATAGAGATTGGTCGGCATTGCCGAAACATAGTCTGCACCGTGCTGGCGCCGGTATGCGGCGCAGAGTTTCAATCCCGCGATTTTTGCGATGGCATACCACTCGTTTGTGGGCTCGAGGGGACCTGTGAGAAGTGCATCCTCAGAAATCGGCTGGTTTGCATTCTTTGGATAAATGCAAGACGATCCCAGAAAAACCAGCTTCTCGACACCAACCTGATAAGCGCCTTCGATGACGTTGTTTTGAATGGCCAAGTTATCGAACAG
>JANOKZ010000175.1:0-5256 GCA_031419515.1 Hyphomicrobium sp. | reverse complement strand
GTGATCCCGGGTCTGCGAAAAGCGGCTGTGCCGTTTTGCTCGCCCGGGAACGCAAGCGGGAGAGCGGAGTTTTTGATGCCGGCTGCGGGCTTTGAGTTAACTCGTCGGAATCAATTCCGATCTTGGGTAAAGGAAGCTTTTAATCTGTTTAATATGGCCTCTGTGATTGCTTTCAACTCCAGTGGCCAGAAACGAACTTTGGCGTCCTCAATCGACGCTCCACTTGCTTCCCAGGCGTCCCCTTCCGCTAACTGTTCTGAGAAAGTGGCGTCCCAGTAATACTCGTAATAATAGCGCGCCTTCATAAAGACTTTCGTCCAATCCACGAACTTGTCTTCAATGTTCGAAAAGTCTGTTCTACTTCCGAAATGTACGCTAGCAGCGGCAAGCAGTTCTGTCCGGGTCTGCTCGGGAAGTTTCTCCCAAAGTTCTTTATATTGGTGCCCTCCGGGTCGAAAAGTCGTTTCAGAATAGATGACGCATTTCAACAGAACCTCGAACGCCAAAACGCGGATCACTGCGTCAGCAATCGAAAGGTTGCTGCAAGAACTGGCAAGAATATCGGCGTCGTGAATCAATTCTTCTGCGTGACGGACCATCCCATGAATCCGATTTTGATGGACGTCACACGATACAGCCATGTGCGAACCGAATCCCCCTACACCAACCTTGACTGCTCCACCGCCGCCGCGATGAAGCTCGCGAAAAGCGGATGGGGATCAAAGGGCCGCGACTTCAGCTCGGGGTGATACTGCACGCCGATGAACCAGGGGTGGTCCGCGTATTCGATTGTCTCTGGCAACAAGCCGTCGGGCGACATGCCGGCAAAAATCAATCCCGCGCGCTCCAGCGCTTGGCGGTAGTGCGTATTGACTTCGTAGCGATGCCGGTGACGCTCCGATATCCGCGTGTCGCCATAGACGCTAGCAATGCGGCTGCCCTCGCTGAGGGTCGCTGCAAAGGCGCCAAGCCGCATCGTGCCGCCGAGATCGCCGCCCTGACGGCGCTGCTCTAATTCGTTGCCGCGCATCCACTCCGTCATCATGCCAACGACCGGCTCTTGCGTTTCGCCAAACTCGGTCGAGCTTGCGCGCTTGATGCCAACCAAATTACGCGCCGCTTCCAGACACGCCATCTGCATGCCAAAACAAATGCCGAAGTACGGCACCTTCTTCTCGCGCGCAAATTTGGCAGCAAGAATTTTGCCCTCAGCGCCGCGCTCGCCAAAGCCGCCCGGCACCAGAATACCGTGCACGCCTTCGAGATAGGGCGCGGCATCCTCACGCTCGAACACTTCAGATTCAATCCAATCCAATTTGACCTTGACGCGGTTGGCGATGCCGCCGTGCACGAGCGCCTCGATCAGCGATTTGTAAGCGTCCTTCAGCCCAGTGTATTTGCCGACGATGGCAATCGTCACTTCGCCTTCGGGCGCGGCGATTGTGCGTGAAATCGTTTCCCAGCGCGTCAGATCGGGTTTTGGCGCACCCGTTATGCCAAACGCCGCCAAGACTTCGCGGTCGATGCCTTCGCGATGATAGGCGAGCGGCACATCGTAGATCGAGGCGACGTCAAGCGCCTGAATGACGGCCTCGGGGCGCACGTTACAAAAGAGCGCGATTTTCTTGCGCTCGCCGGCCGGGATCTCGCGGTCCGAACGGCAGAGCAAAATGTCCGGCTGGATGCCGATGGAACGCAGCTCTTTGACCGAATGCTGCGTTGGCTTGGTTTTGAGTTCGCCCGCCGACGGAATGTAGGGCATCAGCGTCAAATGAATGTAGACGGAGGCCCCGCGCGGCAGATCGTTGCCGAGCTGGCGGATGGCTTCGAAAAACGGCAAGCCTTCGATGTCGCCGACCGTTCCGCCGATTTCCGTCAATACGAAATCAACGTCCTCGTTGCCATTCAGGACGAATTGCTTGATGGCATCGGTCACATGCGGAATGACCTGCACGGTGCCGCCGAGAAAATCGCCGCGCCGTTCCTTTGCGAGGATCTCCTGGTAGATGCGCCCCGTTGTGATGTTGTCCGACTTCTTGGCCGGAACGCCGGTGAAGCGCTCGTAATGGCCAAGGTCGAGATCGGTTTCGGCGCCGTCGTCAGTGACGAAGACTTCGCCGTGCTGATACGGGCTCATGGTGCCCGGATCGACGTTGAGATAGGGGTCGAGCTTTTTCAGCCGGACTGAGTATCCGCGCGCTTGCAGAAGCGCGCCGAGGGCGGCGGACGCGAGGCCTTTTCCAAGGGAGGAGACCACGCCGCCGGTGATGAAGATGTACCGTTGCATGGGATTTGGGTCTCGCACGCGGGCCCCCGAATCTCCAAGCGGCAAATTTGCATTATCCACGGAGGGTCTAGGGATTAGGTTTTAGGGGTTAGGTTTCAGGTTTTCTGATCGCGCACGAGGTTAAAGCGGTTTGCGCATGGAAGAGGTGCAGTTTGTGCCCCATTCCCAACGCCCTAAAACCTAAAACCCAAAACCTTACTGCCCGCCCGGAACCTGTCCGGGAGTCGGACCGGGAACTTGGCCCGGCGGCTGAAGCTTATCGAGAATACCGCCGCGCCCTTCGGCTGGTTTCGTTGCGTCACCCGGCGTCACAGTTGTTCCTGGAACTTCTGGCGCACCAGCCGCCGGTTTCGAACCATCAAAAACGGACCCTGCCGGTTGCGTATTGCGCGCCAATAACGTCAGGGAAATTGATGTTACGAAAAACGCCGCAGCCAGCATGGCCGTCGCCCGCGTCAACAGGTTGGCTGTTCCGCGACCCGTCATAAAGCCACCGCCGCCGCCGCCAATGCCGAGCGCGCCTCCTTCTGATTTCTGCAGCAGCACCACGCCAACCAGGGCTGCCGCGACCATAAGGTGAATAACGAGAAGCACGGTGGCCATAAGGATGGGCCTTTCATAGCCGGAATGAATGGATTGATTGGGCTTCTACACTAGGGCAAGCCTGGGGGAAAGGGGGGTAGCACATTGCCGTCCTGGGCCTTCCTGGGCCTTCCTCGGCCTTCCTGGGCCTTCCTGGGCCTTCCTGGGCCTTCCCTACACCTGTTCCCCTGGGAACAGCACGACTCAGGCGTTATGGGTATGGCTACGGCGCGGGCTCTTGGGAAGGAGATACTTGAAATGCCATTCCCCGTTCAAATCGGCGGCGAAGCAGCAATGGTCCTATTGGCCGTGGCCTATTTGCTGGCGAAACACGCGACCGCCGATTTCATCCTCCAAACCGAGACCCAGCGCCGGGAAAAGGGCATCTATGGCGCCACGGGCGGGCTCACCCACAGTTTGACCCACATCGCGTTCACCGCTCCCGTCTTCGCATTGCTCCCCGTTACCGCTACCGGCATCATGGCTACCCTGCTCACGGCCGAATTCGTGTTGCACTACCATGTTGACTGGGCAAAAGAGCAGATCGTGCGCAGGAACGCCTGGACGTCTCATAACCGGTATTTCTGGTGGGCCATAGGCATCGATCAGCTCTTCCATGGCCTCTCATATGTGGCCCTGATTGCCCTAGCCCTTGGGCTTGCCGCAAGCCACGGGTGACGCTATTCCAGCAGCCGGGGCACCGCCTTTTACCTTGCCCAGTGGCGCATCCACGGGCACTGTCCGCCCGTATTTTCGCCAGCGCGGGCAATGCCGTCCGCGACCGCACGACCTGAGCCTAACAATCTGAGGGGCAAAAGCCACACCTCTCAATCTCGCCTCAGTCACACCCGTGTAACAATTTAGCCTAACCCGCCGAATTCTCCTAGTACGAGGCACGATGCAGGATCGACGAGCACGCGAAAACGAGTGGTCGCAACTGATGCGGGCCGCGATTAACGGAGACGGGGCAGCCTACCAGAGGCTGCTCAATGATTTGTCGCAGGTTTTGCGAGCGTCTATCCGCCGGGGTCTCGGCGGTGCGGACATCCCAGCCAGCGACGCGGAGGACGTGGTGCAGGAAGCCGTTTTGGCCATTCATTTGAAACGCCACACTTGGGACCAGTCCAAGCCCATTGGCCCCTGGATCATGGCTATCACGCGCAACAAGATGATCGACCAAATCCGCCGCCGCGGCCGGCGCACCGAAGTCCCGATCGACGGTATGTTGGATTTTCTGGAAGCCGGTGGCCAGGACAACGCGATGCACGCCTACGATGCAGGCCGGGTGCTGAATGGTCTTAAGGGTAAAAACCGCGAAATCGTGCAAGCCATCGCCATTGATGGACACACTGCCAAGGACGTCGCCGATAGACTTGGAATGACCGAAGTGGCCGTCCGCGTCTCACTGCACCGTAGCCTGAAGACACTATCCGATACCTATCAAGAGAAGCCGGCGACATGAAAACAGACGATCTCATCCGGGCAATGGTTACGGACAACGCAAGCGTCCAAGCTCCCATCGCGCGCACAATTTGGCTGGCACTAGGGGCTGGAATGCTTCTTGCCGTGGCACACTTCTTCAGCCTGCTCGGCGTCCGCTCGGACTTTGCCCAAGCGATCACGCACGACCCGCGTTTCATGTTCAAGTTCGTATTCACGCTGGGGCTCGCTATCCCTGCGGCACTTCTCGTGTTGCGCCTGGCGCGGCCCGACGGGGCTGCCGGATGGAGCAAATGGCTGTTGATGATACCGCCGCTGCTGCTTGCGGCCGCTGTCGCCGTTGAAATGCAAGCCGTTCCCGCCGATCACTGGGCGGTCAGCGCCATGGGCAGCATGCCGGTCGCGTGCATGAAATACATCCCGATCTTATCGATGGCCCCGTTTGTCGCGATTTTGTTCGCGCTCCGCCAGGGCGCTCCATCGCGCCCGGTCGCGGCGGGCGCGGCGGCTGGCCTGCTGTCTGGTGCCATTGGAGCCGCGCTTTACGCCACGTTCTGTGTCGATGACAGTCCGATGTTCCTGGCCATCTGGTATGTCGCCGGCATTACCATTGTGTCGGCGCTCGGCGCACTAATTGGCAGCCGCCTCCTGAAGTGGTGATCGGCCCGAAGGTCCGCGCGCGTCGGTCAATCCGTAAATTCCGCTTGGCTCAAAGCAACCCTTGGCCCATGGTGCCGCCGCTTTGACACGGGGGCGGCACCAAAAGTGCCGGAGCAGCGGCGCATGGGACTGACCTACCACATCATCGACGTCTTTACGGAACGCGCATTCGGCGGCAACCAGCTCGCTGTCGTGCTCGACGCAGACTCATTGTCAACCGCGGACATGCTGCAAATTGCGCGCGAGTTCAATCTCTCCGAAACGATATTCGTGTTGAAGCCAACGGC
>JANOKZ010000174.1:0-6423 GCA_031419515.1 Hyphomicrobium sp. | reverse complement strand
GGCGCGGCTCGATCAACATTGAACGACGCCGATAGCGACAGGAAAGCAGTGCAGCCCATGAAGTCCGCCACAGTTCATCGGCTGCACCCGAATAATTCCCCGCGTCAGGAAAAGAAACCAGGCGCCGCTGACGCGTTTGATGTTGCCGACGACAATCCGGACGCGACACCTCAAGGCATCGTCGCTAGCATACTAGCGCAGACTGCCAACTTGATGTCGTCTCAGGGCGAGCGGGAAAAGACCCAGCGCAATGCGATTGTCGCGTTTGGCGTACGCTGCCTCAGCGCCGGGCTTTTGTATTTGTCTCAGATCGTACTTGCCCGCTGGATGGGCGGATTTCAGTACGGGATCTACGTGTTTGTTTGGACGTGGGTACTGATACTCGGCGGCCTCTCGCACCTCGGCTTGAATGTAACGACGATCCGCCTCACTCCGGTCTATCGGGAAAGCGGAGAGCTGGACAAACTCCGCGGCTTGATCCGGGGCGCGCGGCTGATCGCACTTGGATCTGGCACAGTGATTATGTTGCTTGGCGTCGCCGGGATTTGGCTCTTCAAGCCATACATGCAGAACCACTTTGTTCTGCCGATGTATCTCGCACTGGTCTGCGAGCCGCTTTTTGCGCTGACGGACGTGCAAGACGGCATTGGGCGCGGCAACGCATGGATGGGTCTGGCCTTGATGCCGCCCTATGTCCTGCGGCCAATTCTCGTCTTGGTTTCCATGTTTGCGGCCAACGCAGCTGGCCTGCCAATGGAAGCAACTACCGCCGCTGCTGCCGCCATCGTTGCGACCTGGGGCTCAGGCCTTGTTCAAACGCTCATCATCAACAAGCGTCTCAAGGAGACCATTCCTGAAGGCGAGCACTCGTATTCTTTCGGGCCTTGGATCAAGGCCTCGCTGCCCATGCTGGTGATCTTGGCGTCGGAACTTATGTTGCAGAATACCGACATCCTTGTCATTTCGCGATACATGACACCCATGGATGTCGGCATTTATTTCGCGGCCGGCAAGACGATGGCTCTCATCATGTTTGTCCACTATGCCGTCGGCAGCGCCGTGGCCAATCGATTTGCCGCTTTGAATGCGCGCGGCGACAAAGAAAACCTGCGCGCCTTTGTCAAAGACGCCGTCAATTGGACGTTCTGGCCTTCGCTTGCCGGAGCGGTCATCATACTGGCTCTCGGCAAGCCGCTCTTATGGCTCTTTGGTCCGCAATTTGAGAGCGGCTACCCTGTCATGTGCATTCTTGTCGTTGGGTTCCTATTCAGGTCGTCCATGGGACCCGCAGAATTTCTTCTCAACATGCTTGGCGAGCAAACACTCTGCGCCACCGTGCTGTTTGCAAGTGCAGTGGTGAACATCGCCCTCAACTTTGCGCTTGTGCCCACCTGGGGTCTAATCGGGGCGGCGGCATCAACCTCGATCGCCCTGATGATGGCGTCGCTGATGAACTACGTGGTTGTTTGGCGCCGCTTGGAAATCGAAATCGCAATTTGGCGTAACTTGCCGAAATTCTAGAGCAAGCCACTCCGCTGGGGCCTGGCAACGGTTTGCAGCACTTGGAGCCTCAACCTTGAGTAATACCACCTGTTTCGAGCACATTCAGGGTGTTGTTTCTACGAAACAGTGGCTCTTGGACATCAGGCCCGCTATTCAGCCGACTATCCACACCGCTGACCTCACCCCTTGTGGCGAGTATCACTGAGCCTGCTATATAGCCGGTCGAAAGCGTGTTTCGGTACCGCAAGCCGGGGGATCAGGCCATGCGCATGCAATTTAAAGCTAAAGAGGGAGGAGGCGACGTGGGACTTAAAGCTCCGGGCATTCTTACGTTCATGATTTCGGTCATTCTTGCGGTGATCGTTTTGGTTTCGACGTTTTTCGGCGCCGATATTCCTGGCCTGAAAGGTAACGAGTTTTGGGCGCTGCTGATTTCCTACAGCGTGCTGATGCTGGGTTGCCTGCTGCGCGGCCTTTAAGGCACACCGTTCAATATTTCAAATCTAAATTCGGCCTATGCATGAGCGCAGTGGGAGCGGCGAATGCGTGCGCTGCAAAATCACGGATGCGCAATCGTGTCGCGCGGCATAGGGCGGGCTAGAGCGATACGCTCTAGCTGAATACTCCTTATGCCATGATGGAAGCACCCTTGAACAACATTGCCCGGCGCGCCCGCCTTTGCAAAGCGGCGATCGTCTTGGCCACTACTTTAACGGTGGCAGCGTTTGCGGCCGTGCTGCTCGCCAACGGCAGTTCCGATACGGCGGTGCTAAAAGTGGAGAGCCCCATCCAAGACGTTTCTAAGGCCGTGCCGTAACGCGGGCTAATATCAGACGCCTTTACGCAGGCACAAGCGGATTTGCCCTGACGAGCCCGCGGACGGAATTTCCAAGATAAATCGCATCCGCACTCGTTAAATCATCAACGCGCAGAACTCTCTCAACCGCTCGCCCTTCATCAATCAATGACGCGCGAAGCGTCCCGGGCAATAAGCCCGAAGCAATAGGCGGCGTAAAAAGTTTGCCGCCGCGTTCCACAAAAATAGACGTCCTGCTACCCTCCGCCAATTCACCTCGCGTATTGAGATAGATCACCTCGTCTGCGCCAAGTGTTTCCGAGAAGTGCTTCCATTCCCGGTCGTAGAGTTGGCGACGCGTTGTCTTGTGATAGAGAAAGAGATCGCTCGCCGAAAGGCGTGTATCGGATATCACGTACCGCATCTGTTTTTCGGATGCGGCCGGGCCAAGCGGCGTTGCTGAAACCGATACTTTTCCGTCTTCATCAAGCAGTAATCGCACGCGAAGACGCTGATCTTTGGCTGAGGAGACGGCTTGATCCAGGACTTCTCGAACGCGATCCTCGCGATATATGAAGCCAAAGTACGCGGCTGACGCAGAAAGCCGCTTCAAGTGATACGGCATCAACCAGAAGCCTTCTCCAGGCTCATAGAGCATCGTCTCAATCAGATCGAAGCGCTGCACTGGATCGATCAAGAACTTCATTTTGAGCAGACACTCTGCGTATTCTTTGGACCCTTGGCTATCAGCGACGATGCCAGAGCCAATGCCCATTTCCCCCCGGCCAAAGCGATCAACAACGGCCGTGCGGATCGCCACGTTGAAAAGTGCTTCGCCGCCGGGCGAGATTTGACCGATCGCCCCGCAGTAAACGCCGCGCGCGTCCGTTTCGAGCTGTCGAATGAGTTCCATGGCTCGTATCTTCGGCGCTCCAGTCACGGACCCAGGCGGGAAAATTGCCTTTAGAAGGTCTTCGAGGCCAACATCGTCCTTCAGAGTTGCTCTGACACCAGACGTCATTTGATGCAGGGTTTTAAAGGTCTCGACGGTAAAGAGATCCGTGACGCTTACCGATCCAAGTTCGGAGATCCGTCCGATATCGTTGCGCATCAAATCGACAATCATCAGATTTTCGGCACGGCTCTTGATGTCGCTCGAAAGCATGTGGCGCACCTCCCGGTCGCCGTCTTCTGTGCCGGCGCGCGGAGCGGTGCCCTTCATGGGCCGGGTTGAAATGCTCTTACCGTGCTGTTCAATAAAAAGCTCGGGAGACGATGACAATATGGTGACATCGCCGGTATCAACAAGACCGCCGTAGGCAACCCGCTGCTTCAAGCGCAAATCGCGATATAGCGCCAGTGGAGAGCCGTGGAGTTTGAACTTCGCTTTGAATGTCAGGTTCAGCTGATAGATATCGCCCGAGCGAATATTGTCCTGAACGATTGCGAACCGTTCGAGGTACGCGTCGCTATCCCAGGTATGCGTGACTTCATCGAGCCAAGAATCGCCGATGGCCTCGGCCGTCAACCAAGACTGGACGTCGGCACTGCTCATGTGGCGCGGCTCGCGATAAAGGCCGGCCCAGAGTAGTGGCAAAGTGCGCACCTCTGGCAAAAGTGCAGCTAGGCGCGGCTCAAGGATGTAGCCAAGCTCATAGGCAAAGAACCCAGCTGCATGAAGCCCGGCGCTAAGCCCATCCCGGATTGCCGCCAGCGCAGCGGCCACCTGGTCTGGCCGATCAGCCCTAATAATCTCAGTTGGATGCTCAAATAGGGTCGATACCGCGTCGAGCCGCGTACTGTTATCAAGTAGCACAAACCCCTGTTGAAGCGCCGGCATTTTGGGCGATTCGCGATGTTTTGTGGCTTGATCGGCTGAATGTTGAGAAGGGTTTGGAGGGACGGATCGCTTCATGAATGCTTCTAACCCGGCTCGAGGGTAAAAACTACGCTGGGCACTAGCTGTGAGCAATATCCGATCGGACAAGATCGCTTTAGCGATCAACCGATCGGATGAAATTGCTCTAGCAAAAATAGTTGGCTGATGGGCAGCGCGCCTCAGTGTCACATCACTGTGCGCATCCGGCGCGACACCCAAGCTCGGGCATGTAAACGCCAACAAAAAGCACCGGAAACGTCTGGTCTCTGGCCAAACCGCAAACTGCGGCGCGGGGCTTCACAAGCGTTCGCTATGTGTTATAAGTCGCGAACTGAGAGCCGCTCGGCAACGAGCGGCTTTTCTCATCGCCGGTGCTCAAGGACCCTATTTGGGAACAATCACAGGCGATCCGGCACGTGGTAACGCGGGGTGGAGCAGCCCGGTAGCTCGTCAGGCTCATAACCTGAAGGTCGTTGGTTCAAATCCAGCCCCCGCAACCAAAACCAACTACTTGAAATTATTGGATTTTCACCGAACGCCGCAAGTCGGTTTTGTCGAGCCCAGTGCCCAAATGGTACGCCAATGGTACGCAAACCAGCGCGATGCCCGCCAATCTTAGGGTCAGAATCCGCATTAATAAGCTATCACGACGAAGGGCGGTCGCGAGCGCCCGTGAACGTGTCGATCATAAACGCTTGCTGCCGAGTGATTATCGCCCATGGCGAAAGTTGAACCATCAGCCGTGCTATGGCGATTTGCCAATTAATCAAGGCACTATGAAAAAATGGATCCGCGGGTGGATTGATCTCGTGAAATAAGTGACCTGTCTTCTCCTTGGTGCTCCGGGATAGTTAAACCCTGTGGTACCGGATTTCCGACCCGCAAATCGAGACGCTCTTCATCACTTTGCAAGAACTGTTCTGCCGATCGCAGAACGGCGAGCGCGCAAAACAACCTGCGAAGCAAAAACGCGGAAGGAAATCGCATGAGTGAGTTTACCCCTTTTTCGGCAATGATTGGCGGTATACTCATCGGCGGCTCGGCTGCCCTGCTTCTTCTCCTCATCGGCCGTATTGCCGGCATCACTGGTATCATCGGCGGAATCCTCCAGCCGGCACGAGGCGAGTTAGGCTGGCGTCTGGCCTTCGTGGCCGGGCTGCTGATGGCGCCTGTGATTCACACGGGCGCCGGTGGCGCTCTGCCACCTGTCGAAATTACGTCGTCCACAAGCCTGCTGATTTTGGCGGGCGTGCTCGTCGGGGTCGGGACACGGTTATCGCAAGGCTGCACCAGTGGTCACGGGGTGTGCGGCATCGGGCGCGGCTCGCCCCGGTCGGTCGCTGCAACTGCTGTCTTCGTAACGACGGCCGTTCTGACGGTGTTTGTCACGCGCCACGTCGCGGGGATGTGAGCCATGCCGTTGATTTTTTCCTCGTTCATTGCTGGACTGGTCTTCGGGCTAGGTCTGATCGTTTCGCAAATGATCAACCCAGCCAAGGTGCTGGGCTTTCTCGATGTCTTCGGCGCCTGGGACGCAAGCCTCGCCGTTGTCATGGCGGCTGCAGTCGCCGCGTCTGCGCTTGGCTACTTTGTTGCGATGCGTCTCGGCGTCCCAATCTTTGCACCAAGGCTTGAGATTCCGGCGCGCCGCGATCTGGAACCGCGCCTGCTGACGGGGGCAGCGATCTTTGGAATCGGATGGGGGCTCGTCGGCCTGTGCCCCGGCCCGGCGCTTACCGTATTGCCGCTCGGGCTTTGGCAAGTCTTCGTCTTCGTTGCTGCCTTGCTCGCGGGCATGGTCATCTTCCGTTTCATCCCAGAGAATTGGCCGCAGACCAGCATCCGCCATGACGTGCAGACGGGTGATGCGTGATGCCGGACACGGCGATCGTGACCGCAGGCTCCGGCGCCATCGTAGGACTTGTGCTTGCCCTCGTGGGCGGCGGCGGTTCAATTCTGGCTGTGCCGCTGCTGGTTTATCTGGTCGGCGTAAGCCCGCCGCACGTCGCCATTGGGACAAGCGCACTGGCGGTATCGGCAAGCGCCGTCGGAAGTTTGCTCCCGCACGCCCGCGCCGGAAACGTCAAATGGCGCTGCTCGGCCGTGTTCGCGACGGGAATGCCTCTCACAACGGCCATTGGGACGTCGCTGGTCGCGGTCAGCGCCTTCGGCGCCGCCACGGCGGCGAGCTACGCGGCTTCCGGTCTGATCGATTGGAAGATCGCCGTGCTGTTTGTCCTTGGGG
>JANOKZ010000173.1:0-1836 GCA_031419515.1 Hyphomicrobium sp. | reverse complement strand
GCGCGACAACACGTTCTCTCAAATCAAGGGAATAGGGTCGAGCCATCTGTGCTGGCCTCCGATCCCAGCAAGAAGCTTGAATCAGATTTCAGCTGATTTGGGAATCCCCCGAGATTCCATTAAATGCGGAAAGACTCTAGGACCTCGGCCGGGTCCATCATGACGGGGCGCCGGTCCAGATACGACGAAAGCGTGCGCGCTGGCTCTGCAATGCGGCCGCCTCGGGCTTGGCGGGCATACGATAGAATTGCCACTGAAATCTCTAATTCTGCGGCGGCAGCTTCGGCGCTCGTCCACCGGCCCTGCTTGAGCGGCACATGAACGGATTTGAGTTGGAGGTCAGTCAAATCAAGGCCCCAATCGTCCGCGCGTTCCAATCCGGCAATGACGCGTCGTGCGGCGCGAGTTGGACCCAGTTCATCGACCCACACGGTCCGGTACTCGCGGGCGGCGTAGAACACTCTTAAGGCATCGCGCTCTGCAAGCCGAAGCGATCCGTCCGGCAAGCTGTTGATCTGGTCTGGCAGATTATCTTCGAGCGTGCGGGCCGCATTTTCCGCCACAGCGGGAACCGGTAACGCAACGCCGCAAGCGACGATCCAGAACATCGTCAGGACGGTCATAAACGGCGTCCTAATTCCTTCAAGCTTCGACATCGCGACCAACCTAACAACGCACAAAACCGGCTCAGTCTTCAATTCCCGATGACGCCTTGCCGGATTAGGTCGCCGGCACAAAGGTTCCCACAAAGCTGCGATAAGAAATTTCTGCAGGGGTTTCTCTGAAGCGCTGCAGCGCGATTCGCCTATCAGATTTCAACCGTAATGGAGCGGCGACCTTACTATTGGCCGCCGGCTTCTGCAGTTTCAGAGCGGCCTTTGCGGTGCGCTGTAGCACTTTCTTGACCGGCTTCGCGGAGGCCAGCTTGACCGGCCTCGCAGAGGCCAGAAGCGGTTTGAAATTGCCCCGAGGTTTCACAACGGGTTTCAGGTGTGCAGCAAGACATGGCAACACTTGGCAAGACGGCACGCGAACGCGGCGGTGAACAGGACGTGCGCGAAGTTGGCGTCCATCTGCCAGCCCGGATTGCGGGGAAGTCTGCGGCGTGACTTGATTGTGCTCAGCATTATCGATTGCCGCCGCCAACACCAGCGCGCGCGCTATTTCATGCTCTGGAGCTGAAGTCATCGTTCCCGAATACGTATTGCTGGACATCCGAGCGGCCGCAGTCGCCGTTGGTTTCTTGAGATTGACGATGGACTGCCGTTTCAGCCAGCCTTCAACGCGAGAATAACTTGCCTGTCCATTATCAGTCACTACCTGCGGCGCCAAAACGATGTTCGATGCCGTTGCTGTAAAGAGTGAATGGCAAGCCGCGCAAGTTCCCGCGACAAAGGTCGTGTAGACTAAAAACAGACGAGCTACGCGCGGTGGCGTGTACATGTACCAGAACCAAAAAACAAAAGACGGAGTGATCACCGGAATCGCTACAATCCGAGAGCAGCGGCATTCTCGAAACTACGTTGGCAGACTAACATGATCTTTGCACGGCAGCAACGATGAAGCCATTTTAGATTTGAAGGTGTGCCAAGCGGAATTAGCATGAATGGCGTGCACAAAAGGATTAGTACCGATTGTTCACTTCGACAACGACTCAAGCGATTGGAATTACACGCTGCCGTGAAAATCACTTTCGTGTGCCGACGCTATTCGCCGACGGCCAAGCCTGACGCCAACATCGCGCTTGGTGGTGTCTATTGGCTTATCTGATCCGGCCAAAGAACAATTGAGCGTGTGGGTTAATTGGGGGTTCTACATCGCGCGCAATTGATGACG
>JANOKZ010000172.1:0-2355 GCA_031419515.1 Hyphomicrobium sp. | reverse complement strand
GACGGGCCGGGGGCGGCGGTATTGGAAACGGGTCATGGACTTGAGGCCAGGATCGCGGGCTTCGCCGGCGAGATACGTGGCGCGGCCTTCGACAAGAGCGGCGCGCACGGCGTCCTGTGCGGCGACGGCCGGATCCGAGTTTAGGATGAAGCGCGAGGCCGGTTCGCGAAACCCCATGACGCTCATGGAGCCCGGCGGACATCCGGCCAGCGCACGCTCAATCTGGCGCGTTGGCCATATTTTGTCGATTGACGGCAGCACCGCCCCATTCATCGTCATCGTCACCAGCGAAACCGCAGCAATCCCCGTTACTGCCCATGCCTGCAGCCGTCCAGCAAGGCCTTCGCGCGCACTCACGTAGAAAAGCACGGTTATGGCGGCGGCGAGCGGCAGTATCCAAAGCGAGGGCGTTTGCTGCATGAGGATATACGGCGCGGCAATAAGAGGAAGCGCAAAGGGAGCCGCCAGCAGCGGCTTTGGGATAGCGTGAAACTTCGGCAGCGGCAACCTTCCCTCATAGGCCTGAACGAGCAGCGCAACCGCCATGGCCATCGCCGGAAACATAACTTGCACCGTGTAGGTGCCGGGCTTCGAGGAAATGAGTTCGAGGTAGATGATGTAGCCAGCAATCCACGCGAACAAAAACTTCGGCAGACGTGATTGCCGCTCATCCCAGAGCCGCTTCAAGGCTGGTGCCAGAAGCGCCGTGCCGGGCAGAAATCCGAGTATGGCGGCCAACAGAAACGTGCCGGGAAAAGCCCGCAGCTTCATGTCTTGCGCGCCGCCCAGCGCCGCAAGAAATTCCTTCCAGCCCATACCGGAGAACGGAATGCCATCTTGCAGGGTGCGCACGTAAAGCCAGGGCGCTGCAATGACAAGCGCTAGCGGAAGGCCAAGGAGCGGTCGCGTATCTTTGAGCCACGAGAGATTGCGATCCATCAGAAATAGCGCGATGAGCGTGACGGCGATGAGTATCGGCGTGTGCAGCGCGTTAACGAGCATGCCAAAGCCAACGGCGACCCAGAACAGCAGCGCGATGTTGCGGGTCTCCGCGCCGTCTTTCGCGCAATAGATCCTGAGCAACGACAGCATGGCGACTGACGCCGGCAACAGTGCAATGCCATCGGCAATAGCGAGTGTGCCGTCGACCGCGGTCAGAGGCGCGGCCGCAAACAAACCGGCCGCGATGAGCGCCGGCGTTGCCCCAATCAATGGCCGGCTCAGCCAAAAGAGCGCAAGCACTGCAAGCGTCACCGCAACAAGCGACGGCAGGCGATAGACAGTGATATTGCGAGCGTTACTTTCTCCCGCCGAGGAGGCCGAAACAGCTTGCGCCCAGAACGTGCCGATGGGGCGGAACTTGTGTACAGTCTCGCCAAAGCGCGGATCGAGCCAGTTTCCGCGCTCGACCATGGCCCTTGTAGATTCCGCGAAGAACGTTTCCGTGCGATCGACGACGGGCAAGCGAATGACGCCGGGGAGGTAGGTAATGAGGCACAACGCAAGCAACGCCAGCGCTGCGCGGCGGGGTTGCGCGGCGAGTTTTTGTACGGCGTACACAAACCTGGCGGTCCAATCCACGGGGCCGCGCACTCCTCTGCCTTGACACCCTCTTCAAACTCGGCTGATTGCGCATTTCGGGATGCAAAATGCAAGAGGCGGGCAGCGATGGCTGAGGGAAAAACGGGCAACATGGCGAAGCGGGCACGCTTGATCGAGATCGTCAAGGCGCGCTCGTTCCAGGTTGGACCCGAGATGAAACTCGCGTCCGGCAAAACCTCAACCTTCTATTTCAATATGAAGCCAACGATGCTCGACAGCGAGGGCGCGAACCTGATTGCCTCGCTCATCCTCGATCAACTCGAGGAGGTCGCCGCCGATCTAGTGGGCGGGCTTGAGATGGGCGCCGTGCCGATAGCCTCCGCCGTTGCGGCGGTAGCGCACGCGCGCGGGCGGAAGCTCAACGCGTTTTTCGTCAGGAAGCAGGCGAAGGAGCACGGCACCAAATCGCTCATCGAGGGCCTCGCGCGCGATGAGACGATGGCGGGCAAGCGCGTCGTCATCGTCGAAGACGTGACGACGACGGGCGGCTCGTCTATCAAAGCGGCGGAAGCGATCCGGCAAGCGGGCGGCGAAATCGTGCGCGTCATCACGATCGTGGACCGGCAGGAAGGCGCGGACGAAGCGTTCAAGGCGGCGGGGTTGGATTTAAGACCGCTGTTGGTGATGGCGGATTTTAGGGGGTAGGTTACAACAATAGAGACCAATGCCAATGCGGCAGCCTAGTACGCAGTTACAATTCATAGTTATGTGCCAAGCTGCAGTTCGGCTTTTTTGCCAGAAATATTGACGCTA
>JANOKZ010000171.1:0-10064 GCA_031419515.1 Hyphomicrobium sp. | reverse complement strand
TGCTTCGCAAAGCTGACGAACGAAGCGTCGAAGCCGTCTGGAGGCGCATCGGAAATTTGCTCGCTCACTTCAAGCCAACAGAATGCGCAAACTATCTGCACAACAGCGGCTACGGTTCCATATGAACCGGAAAGACTCTAGGCTAGATATTCCAGCGCCTTGCACGAAGCGTGCCGATGCCGAACCAGCCCGCAAATATGAACGCCGCGTCAATACGTGTACCCGCACGATACAAATCGGCCCCTTGACGCCCCTCCAAAGTGGATGCCAAAAAAAAAACGAGGCACCCGAAGGTGCCTCGTTTCAATTTGCATCAAACCGGCCGGTTTTACAGTTCGCCCTTCGCCATCATATCGCGGATCGTAGCGGCCTGGCGCAGTGCCAGCGACACAATCGTGAGCGTTGGGTTTTCGGCCGCTCCCGTCGTGAACTGGCTGCCATCCGAGACGAACAGGTTCTTGATGTCGTGGGTCTGGCCAAACTTGTTGACGACGCCGTCCTTCGCGTTCGCACTCATGCGGTTGGTGCCCATGTTGTGCGTTGAAGGATAGGGCGGCGTTGGGAACGTGCGCGTCGCCCCGGCCGCTTCGTATACGGCCGCGCCTTGCTTATAGGCGTGGTTACGCATGGCGATATCGTTCGGATGGTCATCGAAGTGCACGTTCGGGGTCGGCATCCCGTACTTGTCCTTCTTCTCCTTATTGACCGTGATGCGATTCTTTTCCTGCGGCATGTCTTCGCCGACAATCCACATACCGGCCATATTGTTGAAGCCGTCCATGCCAGCCGCAAAGTCACGGCCCCATCCACCCGGATCGAGGAAGGCTGCCATGAACGGCAGGCCGATTGACAGGGTTTCAAGTTCGTAACCGCCCGCGAAACCGCGCTTGGTGTCGTGCTTGGCTTCGTCAGAGATGATGCCGGCCATGGTCGTGCCACGCCACATCTTCACGGGTTTTTCGAAGATGCCGTAAACCGAACCAGTTGTGTGACGCATGTAGTTTTTGCCGACCATGCCAGACGAGTTGGCAAGGCCGTCCGGGTACTTAGCTGACGCCGAGTTCAGCAACAGCCGCGGGCTTTCAATCGAGTTGCCGGCGACGCAAACGGCACGAGCCTTCTGCTTCTGCTCCTTGCCATCCTTGTCAAAGTAGATGACGCCCGTCACTTTGCCTTTGTCATCGTGCTCGATGCGCGTGACGTGGCAATTGGGACGGACTTCAAGCTTGCCGGTCTTTTCGCCTTTTGGAATTTCGGCGTAAAGCGTCGACCATTTTGCGCCCGATTTACAGCCCTGGAAGCAGAAACCAATCTGCTGACAGGCGCCACGGCCGTCACGCGGTGCCGAGTTAATCGACATGCGGCCCGTGTGGCATTCCTTGTAGCCGAGCTTGTCGGCGCCAGCCTTCAAGACCTTGAAGTTGTTGTTACCCGGCAGGCCTTCGATGCCGTTGGTGCGGGTCGTGCCCATACGATCTTCGGCTTTGGCGTACCACGGCTCCATTTCCTTGCCGTCGATTGGCCAATCGAGCAGGTTCGCTCCGGCAATTTCGCCGTAGGTCGTTTTTGCTTTCCACTCATGTTCCTGGAAGCGGAGCGAAGCGCCCGCCCAGTGAATGGTCGATCCGCCAACCGACTTCACGATCCAGGCGGGAAGGCCTGCGAAGTCTTTGGCGACGCGCCAATTGCCAGATGTCGAACGTTCGTCGAGCCAAGCGAGCTGACCGAAGCTTGGCCACTCGTCGTTGACGAAGTCTTCGATCGTGTGGCGTGCGCCCGCTTCGAGAATGACGGTATCGACGCCGAGGATCGCAAGTTCAGAACCTACAGTTCCGCCGCCGGCTCCAGAGCCGATGACTACAACAACAGAACCGTCGTCTTGTTTATAAGGTGCCGGCATGGGCATTCCTCCAGAAATTTTGTGTTCTTAGTGGTGAAGCTCTTAGAGCCAATCGATATCGTCGAAGCCGCGCTTGATGTAGCCGCCCTTTGAAGCCGACTCACCTTCGTAGCCAAAGATCGGCCAGACTTCTTTCTGGTTGTAGAGCGACACAACGAGGTCGCCGCGTACAGCTTGGAAGAAGCCGTCCTTCTCGATGCCGCGAAGCAGCGCCACGCGCTGGTGTTCCCAGCCAACGTCAGCATAGCCAACGCCGTGGGCCTTCTTGGCGGCTGCGTCGAGAGCGGCAACGCCGTCCTCAAGCTGCTTCTTCAGCGGTGCGCCTTCGGTCGATTTGTCGTCCATGCCTTTGACGGCGGCAGCGTAATATTTGTCGGCGAGGCGATCGTGCGGATAGATATCGCGCGATAACTTAATAAGCGTGCGAACGGTCTCTGGCTTCAGGTTCTTGGCTTCAACCGCCCATGACTCTGATGGACACATCACGGCCGTGCTGGTCACGACAAGGGCTGCGGCTCCTGTCGTTTGAAGGAACGACCTGCGGTCGACCTTCGGCGTTTTATCAATCAAGTTCATTGCCGTTTCCTCCTACGTCTCTTGTTATTTTGCTCTTGTCCGGTTCAATGTTGGCCGGCGGCCGCTACATATGTTTGTATAAAGTGTTCTGGTGAGGCCGTTATTTTTTTTCCGGGGCGGCTGCACCACCGGATAAACTTTTGAGATACGCGACGATCAGTTTTCGTTTTGCGGCGTCCGGCTGGGAGTAAGGCATGCTGGATCCAGGAACGAACTCTGCCGCATTCGCGATCCACTTGTCGAGTGTCTCTTCATTCCAAACCAAACCACCGGCCCCGGCTTTTTTCATCGCGTCGGTGAAAGGTGGGAATTCTGCGAGCGTCCCAGCTGTGCGCCCGAATGCAGTTGCGAGGTTTGGGCCCTGCCGGATCTCAGCTTTCGGCTCGACCGTGTGGCACACACCGCAGCTGTTCAAAAATTGCTGCGCGGCGGCTGCAAGATCGACCGTCTCTTCCGCTCGTACCGATCCAAACGCCGTCATTGAACTCAACAGCACGACGCCCAGAGTCAATTTCAAAGTCGCCAAGCGGCTGGTGTTCAATGCCCCCTCCATATCAACGAAAATGCGCCCCGGTTACGCTATGGGGCGTTGGCACGCGAAGGGTAGTATTTCGATACTACATCAATGAAATGAGCACAGTAGCAGCGTTTGGAAAACGTTTCGCAAGCCGCTAGCCGAGCCCAATCATTCGGCAGCAACTAGGCCAATTGCCACCAGTTTGCGCGGTTTTTCGCGCAACAACACCTGGGCATCCGGGCGGCCGCGAATCTCCGAGACATACGTCAGGCACGCACATCGCAACAGCGAAGTGAAATTGTGCGCGTCGCCCGAGAGCAAAAGTACTTCATCGTGCAACTCTGTGAGAAAGCGCCCGAGGGGCAATTCGCGCTTAGTGGCGATTTCCTCAAGGATGTCCCAAAACGCTGCCTCTAGCTTTATGCTGGTTGCGTGGCCGCCTAGGCGTACAGATCGGGTCTGATAAGCGAACGACTGAGCCGGCTGGCTGGAAAGTATCCGGCACATAGGAACCTCCAAAGAGTGATGACGCTAACTCTATACGACTGCAGCAGGATCGCAATCCAACTTTTTGCTTTTTTGGGGAAGCTGTGATCGCTTTCCCGGCACATATAGAGATTCACGTTTTTGGCAATATCAAATATTGCGATGCAGCAACGCCGGTGTCTACAGTTTGTGCCAGGCGCAAGATCCGCCAACCCTTGAGGTCAACGGTTTGGCGTTAACTGAAAAAAGAGATCGAGCGTGTCCGGTGCGCATAGCTCTGAGGAGGCGTCGCAAAAAAAGCGCGGCCGCGCTTCGGACCAAGCTCAAAGAGCTCGGGGAGCGCGGCCGCGATGGGTTTCCCAGATACGCGAAACTTCATTCCGGGTGTCCTCAGATACTTAAACTGAAAATGATTGCCACAAAGCAAACGAAAGAGACGTGTGCCGCTCTTTATTCCCGGGGTTTGCCAGGCGGTGACAGTAGCCACGCCATCAGCGGTATAGAAACCGGGTGTGGCAGCAGCTTCAGCGCAACAAACGCAAAGCGATTCATAACTCCGGGAACAATGACTCGCTGCCCAAGTCTGAAGTTCCGGTAGGCCGTGCGTGCCACCTTTTCTGGTGCCTGAGCAGGAATTGCCCAGCGATAGCGTGCGCCCTCGGCCCCCATATCCTGGTGAAAAGACGTATTGACGGGTCCCGGCACCAGCACGGCAACGCGCACCCCTTCGCCTGACGTTTCGGCGGCAATCGCTTCCGTCAGCGACACGACATATGCCTTGCTCGCGTAGTAAGCGGCTTGATAGGGGCCCGGTACGCCGCCGCCGAGCGACGCGACGTTGAGAATTCCGCCGCGCCTGCGTGCGCGAAGAGATGGGAGTACGTGGCGCGTTAATCGCGTCAAAGCACGGATATTGAGGTCAATCAGGCCATCAATGTCATCGGGCTTCATGTGCGCGAACGAACCTGAAAGACCGACACCGGCGTTGTTAATCAACACGTCAATGTAGAAACCTTGCGCCGCGAGGGCCTTCTCAATGTCTTCCGGAGCGTTGGCGCTGGTAATGTCCTGTACAAGCTCGATAGCCCGCTGGTGCGTCTTATGAGATATCAGCCGCGCGGCAGCAGTAAGTCCATCCGCATTGCGAGCGACAAGCGCTACGTCATGGTGCGCCTGTGCAAATCGCATGGCGAGCGCGGCGCCAATGCCGCGCGATCCGCCCGTGACAACAACTATAGGTTTGAGATGCGCGACGGCGGCCCGGGCGGTCTCGACCTCTGTCAGGTCGAACCGCTTGCGGCCAATCCGAAAATCGGCCCAAAAGTCGGCGAGACGGCCCGCCACCGGCATGTCGGATCTCGGAAGGTTACGCCGGGTTCAGGCGGCGTGAAGCGCGTGGTACACGTAGCGCAGCGTCGCCGGCCCAGCCGTTACTGGTTCTGAAGCATGCCACAGATCGAATTGTTTCTGAAGAGCCAGCCAGTAATGCGTGTTGAAATTGAATGCAGAGGCAAGCCGCTTAGCAAGGTCGGCCGTGACATCGCACTTTTCGGCAAGCAGCTCGCCGGCGAGTTGACGGTTGACGCCGAGCCGGCGCGCAAGATCGGCGGCCGAAAGGCCGTAATGCGGGAGGAGATCTTCGCGCAAAATTTCGCCGGGATGGAGGGGCGCGCAGTCGCCGCGTTGTTCAGTGGTCTTGTAGGGTTGCCGGATGGCGGTATCGGGTGTCATCGTTGGGATGTGTTCTAATCGGTTTAATGTGCGGCCTAGAGGGAAGCTTGACCCGAAGCTGTGCCAGAAACTGGACTTGACCGGTTAACAAGACCCTAATGCGGGCGCCGTTTCAGGGCGGTGCGATGGTGAAGTCGGGGTCTTTTGCTGAACTTGCGTTCAGGTTGGCGCTTGGCGGCCACACTTTCTTTTAAACGAGCCTGGGCCCGAAGCGGCGAGACGCCGAACCCGGCGCTCAAGAAACCAGGTGCTGCTGCGGTCACTCAAGCACGTGCGCCGCGGGGATCAATGATGTTAAACGGTCCAACTCATTTCGCATTATAAACTTTGGCTGAGCGGTGCCCTGCAAGGACCGGGGAGCTGCGTACAAAACTCAAGGGGGAGTTCCTACTCCCCCAGTGCCTGGCAAGACCGTGACAACAACTCAATCGAGCCCGAGGCGTTCCGCCCCGCCGCCAAGTGCGGGTCCCGCGGTCGGGTCGTAATCGTCCGGCTTTTTCGCAACCAGCGTTTGCGTGGTTAAGATTAGCCCGGCAACGGACGCAGCGTTGCGCAACGCCGTGTAACAGACTTTGACCGGGTCGATGACGCCGGCTTCCACGAGATCGACCTCTTTGCCGGTGCGCGCATCAAGGCCAACGCCGTTCTTGGCCTTTGCGATCTTCTCGACTTGCTTTTCGCCGTCCAGACCCCTGTTGGCTGCGATTCTTGCCAAGGGCCGCGTCAATGCGCGCTGGACCAACTTGGCACCCTGGCGCGTGCTGTCCTCCAAGCTCGTGATCAGTTTGTCCAAGGCGGGTGCTGCCCGGAGCAACGCCACGCCGCCGCCCGGCACAACGCCTTCTTCGATGGCCGCGCGGGTCGCGTTGATCGAGTCTTCGATAAGCTGTGCCCGGCGCCGCTGTTCGACTGGGGTTGCGCCGCCCGCCAGGATAATGGCCTTACCGCCTGAAAGTTTGGCCATCCGTTCGGCGAATTTATCGCGTTCGACGTTCTCGGGCGCAGCGTCATACTGGGTTTGCACTTGTTCGCGGCGCGCGGTGATTTTGTCAGGCTTGCCGTGGCCCTTGGTAATGATCGTTGCGTCCGACGAAATGCGGATTTGATCGGCACCACCGAGATCGCTGAGTTCAACCGCATCGAGCTTGCCGCCAAGATCGCGGGCAATCACTTTGCCGCCTGTCATGATGGCAATGTCGTCCATCATGGCTTTGCGCCAATGGCCGTAATCCGGCGGATACACGGACGCGAAGATTTGGCCGGTCTTTTCGCGCCGAGTGAGAAGATCGACGATGCACGCGGGGGAAAGCTCTTCAGCGAGAATGAGAAGCGGCCGGCCGCTTTTTTCGATCAACTTGTAGACCGCAGACAATTGATCGGGCGTTTGGATTTTCTGATCTGTCAACAGGATGTAGGGATTGTCCAACACGACGTGCATCTTCTCGACATCCGTTACCATGTGATGCGAAAGGTAGCCGCGATCGAACGACATACCCTCGGTCACGTCCAGGATGGTCTCAACACTGATGCCGTATTGGACATCGACGATGCCCTGGGGTCCGGCTCTGTCGAAGGCTTCCGCAACCATAGCGCCGAGTACTGGGTCGTTAGCCGCGATGCTGGCAATGGCGAGCCGGCCGGCGCTGCCCTGAAGTGGCTTCGCTGCTTTCTTGAGGTGTTCGATCGTCTCGGCGACGGCGAGCTCCATACCGTTGACGAGTTCAACCGGATTTGCGCCTTTGGCAAGACACTTCAAGCCGTCTTGAACCAGCGCGTCGGCGAGCACCGTTGCCGTCGTCGTGCCATCGCCTGCGACTTCGTTGGTCTGACGCGCGACTTCGCGCAAGATCTGCGCACCCATGTTTTCAAACGGGCACTCGAGTTCGATTTCTTCCGCAATGCTGACGCCGTCACGCGAGACCATGGGCGAACCCGTTGGCCGGTCCATTATGGCGTTCATGCCGCGAGGACCCAGCGTACCACCCACTGCGCGGGCAAGCTTCGCTACACCGCGGCCGAGAGCTTCGCGCGCGGCTTCGTCATGAATCATCATTTTGGGCATGGCGGGTACTTTCGGTTTCTTGGGTGTTGTTATGATTCGACGGCCACGGGACGCGGATGGCAGACGCGACCATTCTTTTTGACAAGCGGCGTCGTCGTGTCGAAACGCGCTTCGAGCAGCCCGCGGCACAAGGCGCCGTTGAACTCGGCATTTGCGCGGACGCGGCGCAGGCCGCCCATGTATTTGCTAAACGTCCCGGCTTCAAGACACTGGCCTTCAGCGGAAATGAATGCGAGCGAAACGTCCGTGAAGGTCTCAATCACATCGCGGCGTTCCATATAACGCGAGACGAGCTTGCTGCCTTCGCCGTCAACGGACAACTGTTGCAGCTCTCCAATCGTCATGGCGCAAATATTTTCTGCCGCCAATCCTTGCACGATCAGGTAATTGATCAATACTTCCTGGCGGCGCTGAAAGGCCTTGACCAGGAAGGTGCGGCGCACATCGTCAAGATTGCCGTTGGCTTCGTCGCCAAACGAGTCCTGAAACGATAAACCGTTCGCAACGCCGTGGTTGATTTTGTCGGCGTACATGTGTTCGCCGAGGACGATCTTCGTGCCCTTGACCCAGGGCAGGGAACGCACCGCAGTGCGCATGTCGTCGGCCATCAGAAACGCGAAGTTCGCCGCACACCAGTATGTGGGCAGGCGAAAGTCGATGTGCACGCAATCGCTTGCGTCCACATCGACCCTTGAGATGAACTTCATGTCCGTGACAGTTTCGTCGAGTTCGGGATCAACGACGGTCGCAAGTTGACGCCAGACTTCTTCACTTTTTTCCACGCGCTGCTCCGCAACCGTCACCAGACGTCTCCTTGTCAATACCGGCCTTACGCAGCTATTGCGGCTTCACCGGTCCATAGTTTCTTCTTCTGAGCTTCGATGTCGATACCGTAGAGGCGCGCCGCGTTGAGACCTAGGATCTTCTTCTTGGCCTGGAGATTGAGCGAGACGCCTGTTTCTTTTGCAATTTCATCGGGCAACTCGAACGCCATAAATTTGTCGATGATCCACTTTGGCGTCCAGATGCCGTAGTCGCTGGCGAACAGCAGCTTATCTTCGCCGAGCCAGAATAGAAGCTCAGAGATGACGTGGGCGAAATAGCCGGGCCGGCTGTGGATGAACGGGATCGCCACGGCCAAGCCGCCGTACACGTTGGTTTCTTGTGTTGCGATCCAGCAGAAATCATCGAGGCGCGGAAGGCCGCAATGTTCGATGATGAAGTTCAAGCCTTGAAATGAGGTCGCACAATCGTCGATGTCTGCCACGTCAAAGGAGTCGCGATTCAAGGGAAGAATAGTCGGGCCCTTGTGGACGTGGATGTTCTTGATGCCAAGTTTTTCGGCGGCTTCCAGGAATTTGTAGCTGTCCTTGTCGGAAAGTTTGTAGCCCTTCGAGTCGCCCTTCCACTCGGCGGTGTAGAGTTTGACACCAGAAATCTTATATTTCTCGACTTGCTCGTGGAGATCCTCGAGGCCTTTGTTGCCATCACGCGGGTCAAACGCGCCATTGAGGATGAAGCGATCCGGATGACTCTTCTTCATCGCGTAGTTGCGCTCGGTTGTATTGAAGCCGTTCTTGTAGAAATCGCCGAGAAAGGTCGACTGCAGAATAGCCATGTCGACATAGCCGGTGACGAACAAGTCATCGTACATAGTCTGCGCGTCGTACTTTTCAAATTTTTCCTTGGGCCAGACCTGGTCCTTCGGGCTCAAGCCGCTGTGATAAGCATAAAAGCAATCGATGAACTGCTTGCCGTGAATATTCTTGTGGTTCGCAGGACTGCCGTCCCAGAAGTGGGTATGGCCGTCGATGACGAAGATCTCTTCGCCGCTCGCTGTTTTATACATGGGTTGCTTCCTCGATTGCTTTTATTCAGTTCATCTGGGCGGCGCCAGATAGGCGTCGCCTGCGTGACAAGCCCTGACTTTAGACGATGTACTTCATCATTTCGTCCATGTCGCCAAACAGCGTTACCGAATTCTCATCGATCGTCACCATGCGGCCGTAGTGGGTCGAAGTCGAAATTTCGAAGGTCTGCGCCGAGATCGGCCGGCCGAGCGCCTCGCTGATTTCGTCCATCTTGAACTCAAGTTTGCCGTTGCCGTCGATGCGGATCATTGCCGGCATATAGGTTACCGAGACCCCCTTCTTTCCATCCATAACCTCGGCGATGGCGCGGGCCTCGACGCTGTCGTTCATGGTCACGCCGCACTGATGCGAAATCGTGTCCTCAAAACGGATGTCCTTCATCGACTTGAAGATATTTGCCGTGTGTTCCTGGCTCATGACTAGATTCCTGTTCCAGATTAATCGGATCACTAGAGGTGAGGTTAAGCGCTCACTGAGGCCGGCACTTTCAAGCCGGTTTCGTTGGCAATCGCCTGTATTCTATTCTTTGCCTTAGCGAGAGCTTCCGGGAATGTCGCGACTTTGACGCGGGGTTGCGACCAGATCGGCTGCAGCTGATTGGCCGCTGCGAGTCCGAGATTGACGTGCTTTTCGAACCAGGCATTCATCACCGCCTGATTGTGGGCCGCGTGTTCCTTGTCATGCGTCAGCATGTGAACGTACTCGACCGTATTCGCGAGGTTGCGCTCGTAATCGGCTTCAGCAGCTGAGACGACGCTTGGTGTAATGAAATCGCCTTGAGCTGCCGCCATCTGCATGATGAAGCCGCTGCGGAACAATTCGCCGACGAGCGGCTCGAAGGCCAGGTTCGTCGCCATGTATTGTTCGGCGTAATCGGTTGAGCCCATGATTTCTTCGATGGCCCGGCGCGTGCCCTGCCAG
>JANOKZ010000170.1:0-9629 GCA_031419515.1 Hyphomicrobium sp. | reverse complement strand
GCATCGAAGCCCCCTTGCATCTGGAGCCACTATGGAATCATATTCGCTCAAGCCTGTCAGCAGGTGAGAATTTCAACAGCCTGCTAGCGCATTTTTTATAGTAACGGCCAACCCCTATGGCAATCTGCCCAACACGTTCTTCAATTCTCACATAATTGCGCAAGGTAATCAGCGATTTCAATATCCGGCAATTGCACGTAGCGGGCATTACGATTCAATTCTCGCTGGCACATCGACGTCCGGCATATTGAAGCCAGCACGACTTGGCGCAGTTCTGGGCGGGAAATTCGCAAATCTTGCCATGGACTCGGCCCGCGCCTGGGAACAGACCCAGATCGCAATTCTGTTCCGACGAAGCGTAGGCTCGGACGCGAGCCTCATCATAGGCATCGATGTCGTCTGGTGTGACAAGGACGCGGACAAGGTGCGCACCACCGAACGTGGATTTCCGGTCTGGATGTACGACGACAACGTCTGGAACGATTTGCCCCGAATGTTGAACGCATCATCGCTTGAGCACAGTTGGAAGCGTCTCCGGCTCGCAGCTGGATGGAAGTCAGAGGCCATCGCACCCGACGGCTATAAGGAGTTCTTACCGGACGAATTGAACTACGACCTTGCAAAGGTAATGAGCGGCATCGGGCCGTGGCCCCGTGATGCCTATCCGGAGCCAAGTGGGTCGCCTCAGATTATGGCGAACATCGCCGCTCCGCCTGCGCTCGTCTGGATCGATGAGATATTGGGTCTTGGCTGGAAGAGGTCGGCCCTGGTTTTCATGCCCGTGCACGTAACCGCTCAGCCCCGCGCCGGTTCTTCCGCATATCCGGTGGAGCAATCATGCAAGGCCCGAATTTCAGAGATCGCATCCCGGTACAATACACCGGTCATAGACTTCCGAATACCGTCGCCCATCACATTGGACGAGTCAAACTACTGGGACAGACTTCACTATCGCGTGCCTGTTGGAGACGACATAGCAGCGCACATGGCCACAGCGCTAAAGACGCTCCAGGACGATACGCAAGGCCGCTGGCGCATCCTGAACGCGGCCAAAGCCAAACGTTGGCGCTAGAAAATTACTCCGCCGCGACTTGCCGTCCGGCAACCGGACCAGCGCGCAGCACATCGGCATCGACGTAGCCCTCAAACTTCGCGAAATTCTTCGTGAACATGTCGGCGAGCTTGGCAGCTGTTGCGTCATAGGCCTTGGGATCGGCCCAGGTATCGCGCGGTGTCATCAGTTTTGGATCAACGCCCGCGAGCACAACCGGAACCTTGAAGCCGAAAACGGGATCGACGCGCATGGTCTGATTTTTCAAATCGCCCGACAGTGCTGCATTGAGTAGGGCACGCGTCACCTTGATCGGCATGCGCGTGCCTTCGCCGAATTTGCCGCCGGTCCAGCCGGTGTTGACCAGCCAGCAATCGACGTCGTGGCGGGCGATCAGGTCGCGCAGGAGATTACCGTAGACGCTTGGGTGGCGCGGCATGAACGGCGCGCCGAAACAGGTCGAGAATGTCGGTTTCGGCTCATTCCCCATGCCCTTCTCGGTGCCCGCGACCTTCGCGGTAAAGCCGGAAAGGAAGTGATACATCGCCTGGCTTGGCGACAGCTTGGCGATGGGCGGCAATACGCCGAACGCGTCAGCGGTCAACATAACGATGTTTTTGGGATTGCCCGCGCGTCCCGAGGCGCTGGCATTCGGGATGGCTTCGAGCGGATAGGCGGAGCGGGAATTTTCAGCCAGCCGGTTGTCGTCGAAGTCGGGTGTCCGGCTTTCCGGTTTCAGCACCACATTTTCAAGCACGGTCGCAAAGCGGTTCGAGGCGTCCCAGATTTCGGGTTCGGCCGTTTTTGAAAGCCGGATTGTCTTGGCGTAGCAGCCGCCCTCGAAATTGAAGATGCCGTTCTCGGACCAGCCGTGCTCGTCGTCGCCCAAGAGTTCGCGTGTGGGATCGGCCGAAAGCGTTGTCTTGCCCGTGCCGGAAAGCCCGAAAAAAACGGCCGAATTGCCATCCTTGCCGACGTTGGCCGAACAGTGCATGGGCATGACGCCTTTTTGCGGCAATATATAATTGAGGAAGGAGAAAACGCTCTTCTTGGTTTCTCCTGCGTAACTTGTGCCGCCAATCAGAACGATCCGGCGCGAGAAATCGCAGGCAATGACCGTCTCGCTGCGTGTGCCGTGATAAAGTGGCGCCGCGCGGAAACTCGGCAGATTGACGACCGTGAATTCCGGAACAAAGCCGTTCAGTTCTTGGGGTTCAGGGCGGCGCAGTAAATGGCGGATGAAGAGCGCGTGCCACGCGTATTCCGTGACCACGCGCGTGTTGAGACGATGCTTGGGATCGGCGCCCGCGAACAGATCCTGGACGAACAGTTCCTTGTGCTTGGCAAAGGAAATGAAATCGGCGAGAAGGCGATCGAACTGCTCTTCCGTCATGGCTTTCGAGTTGTCCCACCAAATCGCCTTCTCGGTTTCGGCGTCGCGGACGACATACTTGTCTTCGGCCGAGCGGCCGGTGTGCTGGCCCGTCTCGACGCAAAACGCGCCGCTGCTGGAAAGCTTGCCCTCGCCCCGGCGAATGGCAATTTCGATGAGTTCGGCCGGCAAGGTGTTGCGGCGGATTTTAGGGGACGATTCAAGGGGAAAGAGTTGAATGGTCATCGAAAGCTTTCTTTTGCATTCCGCGAGGGTCTAGTCGTGACGTGAGCACTGTTAGTGCGTGGACGGCCCATGCACGGAAGGGGCCAACTCTTGTGCCGCGCTTTCAACAATTAACTTATGGAACCACTTACCAAAGGGGCCCAATTTTGCAGCTGTAATGCGCTCATTGGTCCCTTACTTGGACTACGGGAGCCGGCCGATCGTCTCAAGCTGTGCCTTCGTCGGCATACGCAAGTCGAAGGCCGCACCCGTCCAACCCAAGGAAATACCAGCATTTTCCGAATTTTCCGTTGTCCAGAATAGCGGCTGCAGAGATTCCCGCCAAGACCCCAATTTGCTTTGCAAACAGGTGTTGATGCTGCCTTTGCTTGCAGCCCGGCGCCTCCTCGCCTATTCAGGTATCATTCAGGCTCATAAAGCGAATTTGGCCGCCGCCACAATTGGTGCAACATATGGCCATAGAGCCCCCGATACCGGGTTGCCCCAAATCCCGCGGGCTTGAGAGGAAACGATGAAAGAAAAAAGTACGATCGCTCTGGTCGATGACGAGCGCAACATTCTGACCTCCCTGCGCTTGGCACTTGAGGCCGAGGGTTACAAAGTTCGCACCTACAGCGACGGCGTCTCGGCGCTGGAAGCCTTGACCGAAGAACCGGCCGATCTTGGCATCTTCGATATCAAAATGCCGCGCATGGACGGCATGGAACTGTTACGCAAAGTGCGCCAGCAATCGGCTATGCCGGTCATCTTCCTGACATCAAAAGACGAAGAAATCGACGAGCTGTTCGGCCTCAAAATGGGCGCGGACGATTACATTGCAAAGCCGTTTTCGCAGCGCCTGATTGTTGAGCGTGTGAAGGCGGTGCTACGCCGCGTTGCGCCCAAGGACGGAGCAAGTGCGGAAGAAGAAGCCAAACGCGTTCTCGAGCGAGGTAAGCTCAAGCTCGACCCGGAACGCCATACTTGCCACTGGGACAACAAACCTGTCACACTAACTGTGACAGAGTTCCTTATCCTCCAGGCTCTGGCGACAAGGCCTGGCGTCGTGAAAACCCGCGACGCGCTGATGGACGCGGCCTATGACGATCAGGTCTATGTCGACGATCGCACGATCGACAGTCACATCAAGCGCCTGCGCAAGAAGTTCAAACAGGTCGATGACGATTTCGATGTCATCGAAACCTTGTACGGGGTCGGATACCGTTTCAAGGAATGAGCACCGGGGCGGCCAGCTGGCTTTGGCCGGCTTGAAACGAAATGGCGCGCGACATGAATGACCTGTCGGAAACGGCGCGCCTGCGCGAGGCGCCTGGAAGAGAAATAGAAGGTGCCGCCGGTTCCGCAGTGGCGCCTTCCTGGTCCACGGCTGTCTCAAACATCCGCGGACCGCTTTCACGCTGGTGGGCGCGCCAGCCTGTGCCGCGATATCTGGCGCGCAGCCTGCGCCGCCGCATCCTGATGTCCAACCTGCTTGGACTATTGGGTTTGCTGGGCGGCATGCTGTATCTGAGCCTTGCGCATGGGTGGCTGCTCGACGCCAAAGTCGACGTCGTCAAAACGCTCTCGCGTGTGACCGCAGAGGCCGTGGCCTATCGGGCCGTGAACAACAACAGCAGGGCACTCTTGGATGACGGCATGCCGGAGAAGACGGCGCCGCGCGTGCAGCGCGATGACGCCTTCGCCTCTCTGGAACTTCCACTCAGCCCCGAACGGGCAGCCCCCGTTCTCAAGAAACTCATTCAACCGACGGATTTGTCTGCGCGCATCTATTCACCGAAGGGAACATTGATAGTTGACAGTGAAGTGCTGTTTGGCCGCGCCAACGGCCAGGACGCAACGCCAATCAACCAAACGGGTGAAACGCCGCGGCTGAAGAACTTCTGGACCCGGCTGCATTATTGGCTGATCAACAAGGAGCAGAAAGTCTACCGCGAACTCGGAACCGCCAACGGCTTTCTCTATCCGGAAGTGAAGCGCGCCGCGCAAGAGGGCGTCGAAAGCCCGATCCTGTTGCTCGATTCCCGCGGACAACAAATCGTCTCAATGGCCTCCCCGATTAAGCGCGGCAACAAGATCCTCGGCGTGCTTTTTCTATCGACCCGGCCGGGCGAGATCGAAGAAATCCTTTGGGACGAGCGCCGCCTGATCCTGCAGATCGCTGCCATTGCCTTGCTCGCATCGATCATTTCTTCTCTCTTTCTGGTTCGCGCGATTGCGGGCCCCATGAGCCGCCTTTCGGAAGCGGCTGAAGACGTCAGCCAGAACATCGCGTCGCGCCAGGACCTGCCCGACTTCTCCGACCGGCGCGACGAGGTGGGTCAGATGGGGCGCGCATTTCGCGCCATGACCAGCGCACTCTACAGGCGCATCGAAGCAAGCGAGAAATTCGCCGCTGACGTCGCGCACGAATTGAAGAACCCGCTTGCCGCGGCCCGTTCGACCGCTGAAGCCCTCACCTATGCACGCAGCAAAGAGGACCGGGACGAACTGGTCCAGCAGATCCAGGACGAGTTGAAACGCCTTAACCGGCTTATCAACGATGTATCGAACGCCTCGCGCCTTGACGCAGAACTCGCGCGTCAGCATATGCAGCCGACCAACGTGCGCTTGGTCTTGACCAACGTAACCGGAATTTTCCGGGACATCCTCTCTGACGACAGCCGCGGCATCAAGTTGACCGTCGAACCGGGTGCAAACGAAGCCGAGTTGACCGTGCTTGGCAACGACGGGCGGCTGGGACAAGTCTTCACCAACTTGATCGACAACGCACTATCGTTCTCGCCGGAAGGCAGCACAGTCACGGTGCACGCCCGGCCCGCATCAGGAAGCGTGGAAGTGTTCGTCGATGACGAGGGCCCAGGAATTCCAGAAGATCGCTTGCAGACCATCTTCGAACGCTTTTACAGCGACCGTCCGGCAACCGACGCCAAGCGCGGCAAGAACTCCGGTCTTGGCCTTTCAATCTCCCGAGAAATTATTCTGAGTCATAGGGGCATCATCTACGCTGAAAACCGGTCCCCGCACGCAAACGGCAGCGATGCCAACGGCAGCGGCGTTAACGGCAAGTGCGGCGCGCGCTTTATCGTGCGATTGCCGCGCGCAAATTGGGCGGGAGGCCCGCTTGACCGTCACGGATGAGTGCGTGCACGCGACGGCCATTGCACTCGGAGGACGTGCGGTGCTGATCCGTGGGGCGTCGGGCGCCGGAAAATCAGATTTGGCGCTGCGGTGCCTGTCTTTGGCGCCTTCCCGGCTGCTTCCGCACTTCGCCGATCTCGTTTCGGACGACCAAGTGCGGCTGAGACTTCAAAACGGAAAGATATTCGCCAGTGCTCCAGTGGAACTTAAAGGCATGCTCGAGGTTCGAGGATTAGGGATATTGCGCGTACCCGCGGTCGAGATGGCCGAAGTGGTTCTAATTGCCGATCTTGTCGCATCCGAGACGGTCGAGCGCCTGCCGGACCCATGGCCGGTTGCAGACATCCTGGGGCACAAGGTCCCCGTGCTACGCCTGTGGCCCTTCGAAGCGTCTGCCCCTATCAAGCTTCTAATGGCCCTTTCCAGCCCGGAGTTGCTCCTTCCGTCGAATCTGACATGATCCCGGCCGTCGCCGAGCGATGTAAAAGAACTTGCGAATTTGCCGAACCCTTGCCACCTTCCGGGCCACCTTCCGGCCGCTCGCCCCGACCGGCAGTCATCGGCGGCGCTGAACTGAGACGTGGGACTTTATTTATTATAGCAAAGGCCCAATTGACCCGGCAATGCGCACGGTTCGGTTCGGATCTGGAATGGCTAACACCGCATGATCGGACTTGTCATTGTTACGCACGGGGGGCTTGCGGTCGAATTCCGCAATGCGCTGGAGCATATCGTCGGCCGCCAGCAGCAGCTTGAGACGATCGCCATCGGACCCGACGACGATATGGAAGCGCGGCGTCTGGAGATTTTGGCTGCCGTCAAGCGTGTCGAATCCGGTGACGGCGTCATCATCCTCACCGATATGTTTGGCGGAACGCCTTCTAACCTCGCCATTTCCGTCATGGATGAATCGAAAGCTGAAGTGATCGCTGGAATAAACTTACCTATCCTCGTCAAGCTGGCCAGCGTGCGCACGGAAATGCCGCTGGAAAAGGCCGTCGCGACGGCGAGAGATGCCGGACGCAAATACATCAAGGTGGCGAGCCAAGAACTCCTAGGGTGACACCGGGTCAGAAGCGCGTTACGCAGGGCGGATAAATGCCGGAACTCAAGAACAGTATGCGCCCGGAAGCCGTGGTGATCATCCGCAACATCAAGGGGCTGCACGCGCGTGCCTCAGCCAAGTTCGTCAAGTGTGCAGAAAGTTTTGACGCCACGATTACGGTGACACGCGAAGGTCAATCGGTCGGCGGCACGTCAATTATGGGGCTCATGATGCTTGCGGCGGGCCCCGGCTCATCGCTGCACATCACCGCAGAAGGCCCGCAAGGCCCCGACGCACTCGCGGCCATCGTTGCTCTGGTTGAAGCGGGCTTTGGCGAAGAGTGCGTCTGCGACGCCTAACGCTCGATCTTCAATTAGAAGTGCTTCTGAATAGGAACCGGGGGCGCCCTAATAAGAGCACCCCCGGATTTGTTCAAGTTGTCAGCGCCAACGGATTACTTCGACAAGTGAAGATCCGTCAGCTTGATGGCGATGTCGCGGAAGACAGACTTCAATGCCGCGCCGTTCTCGGCCAGATAGGCTTTGTCGTTGCTCGACGCACAGTTTTTCAGCGTGTTGATCGCGTTTTGATTGCCGCCAAGATCGAAGCCGACGGTATAGACGTCAATCCCGTCCTGTTTCATCTGGTTGCAAATCGCGATCGATTGACCCGAAGAGCTATTGCCGTTGGCACTCGGTCCCGCGTTGCTGTTGCCTACGGCTATGCCCTTATTGTCGTAAGTGTAGTTGTATTCGCCGTCCGTCATGAGGATCGCAATCTTCTTCACTTTGGGCGTGCCGTACGCAACGGCTTCGCTGCCGTCCGGCACGATCGACGACCATTCCGGCGAGATCATGTAGTAAGCCCATGCCGTGCCGACGTGTCCGGCCGTGCCGCCGCCCGTCGTCAACCCACCGACCATGCTGAGCAACGTGGCTTTGTCGCTGGTCAAAGGCAGAACCGTGCCACTGACCGGGGTTGAACAAAGTGAGCTCGCAGCACTGACAGTATTGGCGTTGTATTGTGACAGAGTGATGCTGCTTTTTTCGGCGTAGGTCTGCGTCACGAAGTTCGACGTGGGCGACGCGGCTTCATCCGTGTGCTTGTTCGTACCTTGACGTTCGCCGACGCACGCCGTGCGGTAATAATTGTAGGTCGAGGTGCTACCGCCGCCACTAGTTCCGCCGCCGCTGTTGCCGCCGCCGCTGTTGCCACCGCCGTTGTTGCCACCACCGCTGTTGCCACCGCCGCTGTTGCCGCCGCCGCTGTTGCCACCACCGCTGTTGCCACCACCGCTGTTGCCGCCGCCGCTGTTGCCACCACCGTTGTTGCCGTTACCGTTGTTACCGTTGCCGCCGCCGCCACCGGACGCAAAGGAGCGGTATTTGGGCCAAGCGACGTTGGTGATTGGCGGAACCACTTGCGGGAGCATGGCTGCCGTCGGGCGCACATCGCCCGAGAACGGCACGACGGCAATCTTGGTCCAGAACGAGCCTGGCGTGTCCGGCAGCAGAATGGAAACGAGGTCAGCCGCGGCCGCCTTCATGTCGTCGCGCTTCGTACACGGCGAACACATGGAACCCGACACATCGAGCATGAGCGAGATTTCGCGATTTGTACCGGTATCCGAGCGCTGCGTGATTGAAGCTTCAGGAGCCTCGGGTCCCGTGAAGAGCGGCAGAGAGGGAACGTTGGCCAGCGCCATGAAGGGCGTGCGGATATGTGCCGAGCCAGTTGCTGTCACAGTGGTCCTGTCAGCCGATACGATGAATTGAACGGTATCGTCTTCAAGTGACAAACGCGATTTTGTGTTTTCATTATAGTAGTTCAGCGCGACCTGCTTTGCTTGGTCTGGCGTAGCGCCGGTCTGCAAGGCACGGCCGGCCGACAGCACGGCCGCATCGATGGCGCTGATTGTTTGATCGCGTGCATTCAACCAGCGGCCCATATCGACCGCGCCGCCGACCATCGCGAACATAGCGATTGCCATGAGGCCGAAGGTCATCATTACGGTTCCATCGGTATCGCACGCGAATTCAGAGAGCCGCACGCGCAAGCGCTCGAAACCACGAATATGAGCTGCCCCCCTCTCAACGGGAGCCGAAGCAGGATCCAACCGCTTCTGAGCCGAGCACACCATTTTACGCCTCCTGGAAATACAGACCACAGGAAACACAGTACACCACGCACTATTTAACAATAATGAACGCGCCTCCATGCAACTTTCTAGATTTTTACATTTGTTTTATTGCAGAAATACAAATTGAATTAATTTTTATGCTTTGTTTTTACTTTAAGTTATTGAATACAACGATGTCAAAAACGGGAAAAACCAGTTATGCGGGTGATATTATTGGGGAATATTCTGTCGGCCGATCTGACATCGTTGCCAGCGGCCGAACGAAAAACCGGGGGCGCCCTATGTGGACGCCCCCGGTTCGGGTCCGCAAAAAATTTTTGTCGCAGGTTATCTCAGCAAGTGAAGTTCGGTCAGCTTGATGGCGATATCGCGGAACGCTGCCTTGAGGGCCGTACCGTCCGTGGCGACATAAGCGTGATCAGCACCTGAGGCACAGCTGGCCAGCGTATCGATGGCTAACTGATTGGGCAGTTCAAAACCAACCGTGTACACTTCGATACCGTCCCCTTTCATTTGCTCGCAAAGTGCGACAGCTTGCTGAGACGATGTCTTTGGGTTGACCGAACTTCCAGCGAAGCCATCACTGGTTTCCAAGCCTTTGCTGTCGTATTGCTTGTTGTATTCGCCATCGGTCATG
>JANOKZ010000169.1:0-9482 GCA_031419515.1 Hyphomicrobium sp. | reverse complement strand
GGACCTACGGCAGCCCACGGATGTATGCCGAGCTGAAAGAAGGTGGCTTGGCAATGGGGCGTCACCGGGTGGCGGGGCTGATGAGTGATAATGGGATGAAAGCCCGGCAAAAGACACGCTTTAAGAAAACAACCGACAGCGATCATGGCGGTGTGGCGCCTAATGTTCTCGATCAGAATTTTACAGCTGAGGCGCCCGATGAAGAGTGGGGCGTCCAGCCCCCGCAACCAGAACTAACTCATTGAAATAAATAACATTTATAAAGACGTCCTAGTGCCGTTTTTTGCGCCCAGCCCTCAAATGGTACGCCAATGGTACGCAAACCCACGCGGTGCTGCCATGTTTGCGCCGCTCGCGAGCCAATCCCACGACATTAAACAACGGTAGCCCGCACTGGATGCAGCTGAACATCAGTAGTCGCATCCGAACAAGTATTGCGGGGCATATGCCATGGCTTTTCACGCTGCAGAATTGATCGACTTCTTGGACCAACACTGGTGCAGTGTGATGGCTGCACATGCAGCGCATCATCCACTAGGTAAAACGCCAGAAGACACGCTGTGTAAGCTGGAGGAACTTCGGCAGTCGTTCCACAACGACCTATCGCAGATGTCGCCGGAACAGCTGATCGCGACGGCCAAGGACGTGATGATTGAATTGGACCAAGCTCGGCCATTCAATCGCTTGGGCACCGATGCAGATTATGAACACTTTGGCAGGTGTGCTTTTCTGAATGTTCCGGAGGCTGTTGCCCTGTCGCTCGGGAAAGACCCGAGGTTCGTCACTTGGGCTATGGTGAAGCCTTACCTTGGCACGTCCATCTTCGCATTCGAATACGCCAAACGACTCGATTTGATTGAGCGAGCCGTGATCTGGCAGGAACTTCCGGAATTTTTCTCGCCGCTGCAATTCTTGACTTGGGCTCACCAGTACAAACTGCCTGTTCCCGATGCATTTATCCAACGTACATTTGATCGAGGTGAACCGATCCAGTACTGGCATGACCTTTGTGAAGCACTGCACGGCAGCAACCTAAAGCTCTGCGCCGAACTTGAGGCAGCGCATGATGCACTCGCGACTTTGCAGACGGAGAACGACGAACATGCGCAACGAACGTTTGAAGAGTGGTTAGACGGGCAGGATCAAATCGACCGATTGAATGGCGAGCACGAAATGCAGCTCGCGTCACTTCAAGACGCTCTTGCGCAAGCGAAAATCCAAAACGCTTTGTTGCTTGAACAAAATAACGCAAAAGCCGCAGAGCCACCCATGGATGAAGCCCTTGCCACAATTGAACGTAAGAGCCTCCTCACCATTGTTATTGCTTCAGCCGTCGGCGGTTTTGGCTACGACCCAAAAAGCAACAAGAGCCCGGCCCCCCAAGAGATTGCCAGCGAAGCTCAGCGCCTTGGCTTGAAAACGACCGATGACACCGTGCGCAAGTATCTGAAAGAGGCCACGAAAATCAGTGGATTTGTCAGTCCTGACATGACACACCGAAAACCGAAATCGGTTAGACAGAAACCGAAATCGGTTTAGCTCAACACCTTCCGGCCACAACTCAAATCGCACCACTTACGACTCCTTCATTCGCCATCGAATGGAGGCATATTGTGTCACAGCCCAACGCACTACCCGAAACTGGCTTCGTCCGCCTCGCATCGATTCTCGCCCCGCGCGGCCCAATCCCTGTCAGCAAATCGACGTGGTGGGCTGGCGTCAAATCCGGGCGCTTCCCCAAGCCGGTCAAACTTGGCCCCCGCACCACGGCTTGGCGCGTAGAAGACATTCGCCGCCTGATCGAGACGGGGGCGGAATGATCTATGGCGAAGCGCAAGATCGACGCGCGGCGGGTCAAAATTCACCGCAACTACACGATCTCCGAAGTTGCCCAACTTCTTGGCGTTCACAAGAACACGGTGCAGCATTGGCTAAAATCGGGCTTGCCCCACATCCGCGAACCACGCCCGATTCTAATCCTCGGCCAAGACCTCAAAGACTACTTGAATGATCGGCGGCAAAAGGCCCGAAAGCCTTGCCCCATTGGCCTCCTGTTTTGTCTGAAGTGCCGTGAGCCGCGCCGCCCGGCAGCGCAGATTTTGGACTACGTACGGATCACGCTGAGTTCGGGCAACCTCAGAGGCATTTGCGAAATCTGCGAGACCTTTATCTACCGACGGGTACACTTGAATCAATATGGGCTTTATCTTCTTGCGCCGGTCAAATGAGCTGTGCCAATAAGCTCGGCTATTTTGCTTTTGTCTTCAGCCAGGCATCAATCACGACAATTTCTTTCTGTTGCGCCGTCTCGATGTCCTGTGCCAGTTTTTTGACTTCGGGATCTTTGCCGTTGGCGAGAACGACTTTAGCCATGTCGATGGCAACTTGATGGTGCGCTCGCATGTGGCTCATGAAGTCTGCGTCGGCGTCGCCGGTGAATTTCATCATCGGCATGCCTTCCATCATCTTAGCCATGGCAGCCTTGTAATCTTTGGTGGACGCGGAATCGCTTGGGTCGGGAGTCATCATTTTCATTCCCATACCCGGCTTCATATCCATACAAGGCATGGGAGCTGGGTCTGCAGCGAGGGCGGCGGCAGTTGCGAGCACAGACGCTACTGATGCTAGAAGGATGCTTTTCATGGTGATCTCACAATCTTGAGTTAGCAGGGTGTAGATGCCCAATAAGCGCAAGCTCGCCGGAGCGTTTACTTCGCTTTTTCAACCTTCGTCGCCGTAAGCTGGCCGTTGACCTTGTCGGCCGTGAAGTTGATCTTATCGCCAGCCTTGAGGTCTTTGACCATCGCAGGATCACCGGCCTTGAATACCATGGTCATCGGTTCCATGCCGAGGTTTGGTATGGCGGCGTGCTTGATCGACAGTTTTTCCTGATCGGTATCAACTTTCGTCACTTCACCGGCCACCATCGGCAATGCCTTCGTCGTGGCTGCTGCCAGGGAAGCGTCAGCCAAGTGCTCTTCGCCTTCGTGCGCGAGAACAACGGGCGCGCCCGACATGGCGAAGCCAGCAGCCACCACCGCAGCTTTTACAATCATCATTTTACGCATGTGTCTTCTCCTTGTTGAAGTCTACAGACTATTTCACGACGACTTTGCCGTGCATTCCGGCTTCATAGTGGCCGGGAATCAAACAGGCGAACTCAAAGGTTCCAGCATTGGAAAACTTCCAGAAGACCTCGCCCGATTTCGATGGTTCGAGACGTATGCCGTTGGGATCGTCGTGGATCATCTCCGGGTTCTTCTCCATGGCAATCTTGTGTTTGGCGATTTGCTCGGAAGAATCGAGCTTGAATTCGTGATCAAGTGCGCCCGTATTCTTGATTACAAACTTGATCTGCTCGCCGGCTTTAACTTCCACCGTGTTCGGAGCAAATGCCATCGTGCCACTGCCTTCGGTCATCGCCAGCTCGACAACGCGGAAGTCCTTCTTGGGGTCGGCGGGTTCACCTGCCGCAAACATTTCGGCATGCGCCGCTAGCCTATGCTTTGCATGCTCATGCGCCTTAGCGGCACTTGAGAAATGCACAAAGGCGGCTCCAAAGCCTGCCACTGCGACGATTGCGGCGATCCCCGCCCCCTGCCACTTCTGCATTCTGATGTCCCTCAATGCACCGGTTACTCAATCGGCGAACAAGCGAAGCAAAGCGCCTCCCTGATCGAAGTGGATATGGTATTCAATGGCGGTGAAAAAACGGGTTCGCGGCGGCTAATTTGGTAACGGCTTGTAACCGGCTCTAGGCTGCGGCGCTAATGACCCGAATGGCCGCTCGGCTTGACGACGTTGACCTCAACGCCTTGTCCCGGCGGCGTTGCGTCTTTGATCGCAGGTGCTTCGGCCGCCTTGCCGGGTTCACCCTTCCACTCGAAGGCAACAGAGCCCTCCGGGTGCTTGTACCAGCCAGGGTCCTTGTAGTCGTTGCGGTCGAGCCCCTCGCGGATTTTGACGACCGTGAACATACCCCCCATTTCGATCGCTCCAAATTGTCCGAAGCCCGACATCATGGGGAGCGTGTTGTCTGGGAGCGGCATTTCCATTTCGCCCATATCGGCCATGCCAGTACTGCCCATCGGCATGTACCCGCCTGGCACGACTTGCCCGATCTTCTTCCGCATCGATTTGAGATCGACTCCGATGTAGGTTTTCGTGGAGTGGCCCATCGGGTTCATCGTGTGATGCGACTTGTGACAGTGGAACGCCCAATCGCCTGGCGCATCTGCGACAAACTCAATGGCGCGCATCTGGCCGACGGCACAATCGGCCGTCACTTCTGGCCAACGCGCTTCCGGCCGGATCCAGCCGCCATCTGTGCCTGTGACTTCGAAATCATGACCGTGCAGGTGAATTGGGTGGTTGGTCATGGTAAGGTTGCCGAAGCGGATGCGCACGTTGTCGTCCTTGCGCACGACGATGTGGTCGATCCCCGGAAACGCGCGGCTATTCCAGGTCCACAGATTGAATTCAGTCATCGTGCTGACCTTCGGCACATAGCTGCCGGGATCGATGTCGTAAGCATTGAGGAGGAACACGAAGTCTCTGTCGACGCGCATGAACTTAGGGTCTCTGGGATGGACCACAAAGAACCCCATCATGCCCATGGCCATTTGCAGCATCTCGTCGGCGTGCGGGTGATACATGAAGGTGCCCGAGCGGCGGATCTGGAATTCGTAGGCGAACGTCTGACCCGGCTTGATCTGAGGCTGATTCAGACCACCAACACCGTCCATGCCGTTGGGCAAATGCTGGCCATGCCAGTGAATTGTCGTGTGCTCGGGGAGCTTGTTGGTGACGAAGATGCGCACCTTGTCGCCTTCGACCACTTCGATGGTCGGGCCCGGTGATTGACCGTTGTAGCCCCACAAGTGAGCTTTCATGCCAGGGGCAATTTCGCGCACTACGGGTTCGGCGACGAGATGGAATTCCTTCCACTCGCCCTTCTGCCGCCAGGGCAACGTCCAGCCATTGAGCGTGACGACGGGCTGATATTCCGGCCCTGACGTTGGAACCAAGGGCGGTTGCATTAGGGCAGAGTTCTGAATTTGGGCTTCGGGAATGCTGGCTGCCGCCGCACGCCCCGTAACAAGGCCGACATTCATCAGCGCTAGACCGCCCGTGGCGGCCATCAAATCTCGACGTGACACAGTCATGACGCGCTCCTTGCAGTCATAGTCGTTGAGTCCACTCGACGATACGACAGAGTCATAAAAGCGGTTACGTGTCTGTGGCGTTTCATCGCCGTTTGACCGCACACCTCACCCGCCTCCAGCTCCAGCCATTGCCGCCGATGGAGCGGCGGTCCCGCCGCTACCTCCACCGGAAACAGCGGTTTGCAAATCGACCGTTGCGAGCCAAAAGTCACGTTTGGCTTCTATCGCTTGCACGTTTGCAGTGATGCGCGCACGAGCGTCAGCGAGCAGTGAAAACAGATCCAACAGCATACCGTTGTACGCGAGCAGCTCCTGCTGCGAGATGAACTCGCGCAGGGGCAGAATTTCCTTATCAAAGTAGCGCGCGATATCGTAGGAACCGCGATAGGCGGTATAGGCCTCTCGCGCTTCAGAGCGGGCATTCACTGCCCGTTCAATCAGGCGATTAACCGCCTGCAGATAGGTTTCTTCCGCCAGCCTTGTTCGGGCTTCACCGAAATCATAAATGGGGATTTGGAACTCAAAATCAATGCCGTGGCGGTGCGTAATCTCTTTGGCCGGGGTCTCCGTTTTCACCAGCGTTGGCGGAGGCCCGGTCAGAGAATAGCTCACGTCGGTGATGCTCTTGCGTTCGTAACGGCCAAGACTGCTGACGTTGAGAACGTCGATAAATCGCGTCGCATGGGTAAGTCCGTACTGCTTAGCTAGTGCCGAAAGCTCGATCCGTGCAGCTTCAAGATCGGCTCGTGACGTCACAGCGCGCGCTTCGATGTCAGCGCCAGGCTTTGGCGTTGCCGGAAGTTTCAAGAGTGAAGCCGGAAGCCTATACTTCGTTTGATCGCCCCAAAGGCCAAGGGCGCGATTGAGCTTTTCCTTCTCGGCGCGCTGCTTGAGACGCGCCAATGCCAATTGGCCGCCGACTTCGGCGTAGAACACGTGTTCGCGGGCCTGTTCGACTTTGGGAAGAGCGCCGGTTTCGCCTAGCTTCTTTGCAAGTTCCGAAACGGCTTCGGCTGATACGCGGGATTCTTCGAGGAACGTCACGATTTGGGCGGCAGCGACTGCCCGGTAGTAGGCGCGTCGCGCTTCTGCAGCCGTCTTCAGCGTTGCCTCGACGGCACGCGATTGAGCTGCACGGAAGCGGTCTTCCGCGATCTCACGGCGGTCCCGTAAGGTCAGAAGTGCCAGAATGTTGCTGACGACCTGCCTCTCAAGTTCGATTCCGGCCCCCGCCAGCGCCGCCAAGGAAATTGTTGGCGAAGGCGGCAGGCTTGCTTCCACCGTCTGAGCTTCCGAAATTCCAAGCTCGTTGTAAGCGGCTTGCAGCCCTCGATTGTTCAGAAGTGCAATCTGTACAGCGTTGTCGGCCGTCATCGTCTTTGAGAGCAGTGTTTTGACCCGGGCTTGCGCTGCGGCCGCGTCGTCCTCGTTTCTGATTTTTACGATATCCTGGTTCAGCACGCTGCCAGTTTGGTTCTGCACTGCAAACATGCCGCCGTCGGCCGAAAAACTTGCGCAGCCGCCGAGCGTCAGACTGGTCATCACCGCTGCAAACATCGGGCGGGAAACTCCAATTTTTCCGGCTCGAAAAGCCGTTGCTCGTCTCATGTCATTCCCCCAGACTTTTAAACAGTCAGAACTGCGCTCCCCCGAGCACAGTCCTTCAATGGCCTTGGTGCTGCGGATCAGTCGGCGGCTCTCTCGGAACAGGATCTATTTTCGCTGGTGCCTCGGGCGCTGCACCAGGCGATGTGCCAGCAGGTGGTGCCTCAGGCGTCTTCTGCATCGGCTGGGCGGGCGGCGGAGTTTCCGGCTTCGCAAACGGCAACGCGCCCTCGGGCGCCACACTCCGGTTGACGTCGCCCCACGGCATGGGATCGACAGGCCGATAACTGCGCGTCCCTTTATGAACCGGATCGTAAGTGAAGTGCGGCGCATGCCCCGGCTCATCGGGCATCGGTCCAGATACAGGCCACTCGGGCGCTCTATCGCGCCAAGCCGTCAGCGCGAACAAAGCAATCAAAGCGATGAGCAGCCTGAGCGGCATCTATTGACCTTTCGTCACAGAGATTTGATTGGGCAGAGAAATTGTAACACGCAAGCCGCCTGTCGCCCGATTACGCAGGCTGATTTCACCGCCGAGACCGCGAACGAGGCTACGTGCGACGGTCAGCCCCAGCCCGGTCCCCTCGATGGTCTCGTCCTTCGTCGATGCCAGGCGCCGGAACGGGTCAAAGACTTCTGACTGCATCGCCTCCGGGATACCCGGTCCGACGTCATCGACTACAATTTCAAGCAAACTGGCGCGTGCAGCCACTGTGATACTAGCGCGCTTACCGTATTTGACGGCATTTTCTGAGACATTTGAGAGTACCCTGCTCAAAGCAACGGGCTTCGTGATGATCGTCAAATGCTGCGGCCCGCTGATCGAAACGTCGGCTCCCAAATCGATAAGGTCGTCTGACACCCGCTGAACAAGAGACATCAAATCGATGGCTTCGGTGACTTCCGCAGAGAAGTCAAGGCGAGCAAACCCGAGCGTCGCCGTAATCATGCGGCGCATCTGATTGAGGTCGGCAAGTATCGGCTGCCGCGTTTCTTCGTCCGGGATCTCTTCGGCCCTGAGATGCAAGCGAGTGATCGGCGTGCCAAGATCATGTGCGATTGCTGCGGCGAAAGCCGTACGATCCTGAACGAGACTGCGTATGCGATCTTGCATGACATTGAACGTGCGCGCTGCGGCTCGAACCTCAAGTGGACCTTTCTCGTCGAGGGGCGGGGCATGAATGTCTGTACCGAGCCGTTCAGCAGCGGACGCAAAAATTGTCAGAGGCTGCGTCCAGCGATGAAGAACCCACGCTGCAACAGCCAGAACCGAGGCAAGCATTGCCGCCAACGGAACCCCGACCCTCCAAACCGAAAACGGCTTGACACTGAGCAAAGGCGATTCTGCTTGAAGCCATGAACCGTCGCTGAGCTTAATTTCAGTCGTGACCGCGCCAATAGGTTTGATCTCCGCCAAAGGTTTTACCGGTATATGGTTGATTTCGGCATGCTCTGGTCCGTTGATTGCTGCGAACAATCCCGTAAGTCCGTCGCTGGCGTCTCCCGCCGAGTAGGCCATTCTCATGTCGTCATGAATAGGCCGGTTGAGAAACACACTCAGCAGATGCTCATACAAATGCGGCCGTGTCCCTTCCGGCAGTGTCTCGCCTAATGCAGCCTCATTCGGCTGTGAGAATCGCACAACCGGACCGCTCACGAGCTTCAGGAGAGCCGGCCGATCCGCGGCGGGAGTTCGCTCGACCAACTTCGAGATCAGCGCCACTCGTTCGGCCAGCAGCGCATCGTGCAAAAGTGTTGTCGCCGCTTCACTTCGCCCGGCATATAGCCACAGGCCCGCCAGATGCGACAGCGAAAGGAAAACGAGAAGGATGACAATGATCCTGCCTTTGACACTATCAAGGACTTTCGTCATGCCATCCCCCCCGAGACTTCAGGAGTAAAGACATATCCCTTGTTGCGGATCGTCTTGATCAGTTCAGGTTCGTCGGGTGCGATTTCGATTTTGCGTCTCAATCGCGTGATCTGCATGTCGATACTCCGGTCGAATGCGATGGCTGAGCGGCTGCGGGCCAGATCAAGCAGTTGCTCTCGCGACAACACTACCTGAGCATGCTCTGCGAACGCTAACAGCAGATCGAATTCACCATCCGTCAGAACAACAGCGACGCCGCTTGGCGAGACGAGACGGCGCCGTGTGCGATCCAGTCTCCAGCCATTAAAGCGTAGGACGCCCGCCTGCTGCAGGCTGCTTTGTAAGGGCAGCTCGTTGGAACGTCTTAGGACTGCCCGGATGCGTGCCAGAAGTTCTTGAGGATTGAAAGGTTTCGAGATGTAGTCATCAGCACCTGTTTCCAGGCCCTCGATCCGGTCTGTGTCCGAATTGAGCAGGGTCAGCATGATCACTGGCACACGGCTGTTGGCACGAAGTTCGCGGCACAGTATCAAACCATCCTCACCGGGCATCACCCGGTCGAGCACAACCAGATCGACTCTTGACTCTGCCAACTGACGCTTCATATCGCGGCCATTGGCGGCAACGCCGACACGCAAGCCATTCTTGCGCAGAAACCGCGAGAGCAGATCGCGGATATCACGGTCGTCATCAACGATTAGAATGTGCGGCTCGGTTTCCACTATCCGTCTCGAATCAAATCATTTTTTCAAGTCAATAGCTTAGCCGCCGGTCCGTTGGCATCCACGCCCTAATTCGTAACAAGGCGTAACAAGGCAGCTTTTGTCGCTGAACTGTTG
>JANOKZ010000168.1:0-3430 GCA_031419515.1 Hyphomicrobium sp. | reverse complement strand
ATCATGTCGATGATGATGGCCCCCTGGATGGCTTTTGCGCCGCATTCGCCGCCGGGTTGAAGATCTGGCCTAATGCGCCCGGCAATCATCACACACAATTAAAGATAAAGGGCTGCTCCTCACTGGGAAGCAGCCCTTTCGCTAGGCGGGAATTATAACCGCTTGATTGCAGGCTATTGAGCGGGAGCCGGCGGCACGATGACGTCTTCGCCGATGGTTTCAGCCTGGGGTTTTGCAGCGGCTTCGGGCGGCTTTACGGCGGCTTTCTTGACGGTAGTTTGAGCCGAGGGTGCGGCTGCCTTTGCAGCATCGGCTGCGCCCGCAGCTGGCGCTGGCGCATCGGCGGGCGGATTGACAACCAATTTCTTGACCTTTGCAGGTACAGCAGGAACGGCCGCTGTTTTGGCAGAACTCGGGGCCGCGCCCGTGGCGGCACCTGCAGGCGCAGGTGTTGCCGCAGTCGTGGGAATAGCTGGCACAGCTTTTGCGGCGGTTACTTTTTTGGCGGCTGGCTTTTTCTGCGCGGCTTTTTGCGTGGCGCGGCAATACGGATCTTGAACTTTGCCCGTTGCGCTGTTGGGATCTTTTGGCACGACCCAGCCGCACGCCTTATTGGCACCGCACGCCGTTTGATCAAGGCCTTTGCAATTTGGGGCCACAACAATCGCCTTCTTCACGGCAGCTGCTGCCGGTTGCGCTGGCGTTCCCGCAGGCTTCGCGACGGCGGCTTTGGCCGTACTCGACGCGTTCGCGCTTGCAGGTGCTGCCGGGTTCTTGGCAGCAGCAGCGGCAGGCGCAGCTGCTTTAGTTGCCGCTTTTGGTGCGGACTTTGTAGCAGCTGCAGCTGGCACCGGTTGATCCGGTGCGGCGTTCGCTGCGTTGGCTGCGTCAGAGTTCGGCATAACGGGCTTAGGTTTTTTCACAGCAGGTGTCGACTCCGCCCCGCTTGGGACCACGCCCGCGGTGTCTAACGTGTCATTCGCTTCCTGAGCCATCGACCATGCGGCACTGAGGCCGAGGGCTGCGGCAAACGTCAGGGCGCGAACGACCAAAAGTGTTTGGGTTTTCATGGCGTCGTCTCCCACCAAATTAGACGGCTGAATTCCAATTGCCAGATTATGATGGACTGAATCGCGGCAAACTGATGTTTTTTCGTGCAATTTGAGTAAGAAAGTCGATTTGGTTAAATTATTCCGAGCACAAATCAGACCCTCGTTTTAGGACCCGTCTGGCGCTTCAAACCGGACAACAGCGATACGCGGAGCAGAGTGCCGCTCGTGGATGCTTGCGCAAAGGTCCGTTCCTGATAAGAGTGCCGCGCCTTCCAGATCGCATCGAATCAGGACCTATCTCCATGGCCCAAAAGGGTAAAATCAAGAAAGTCGTGCTTGCTTACTCGGGCGGCCTCGATACCTCGATCATCCTCAAGTGGCTGCAGGAGACCTACGATTGTGAGGTCGTGACCTTTACGGCCGACCTTGGCCAGGGCGAGGAACTCGAGCCTGCGCGCAAAAAGGCGCTGATGCTTGGCATCAAGGAAGACAATATCTTCATCGAAGACCTGCGCGAAGAATTTGTGCGCGATTACGTCTTCCCGATGTTCCGCGCGAACGCTGTTTACGAAGGCATCTATCTGCTCGGCACCTCGATCGCCCGGCCCCTCATTGCCAAAAAGCAGATCGATATCGCCCGCAAGGTTGGCGCCGACGCGGTGTGTCACGGCGCGACCGGCAAGGGCAACGATCAGGTGCGATTTGAACTCGGCTACTATGCGCTTGAGCCCGGAATTAAGATCATTGCGCCATGGCGCGAATGGACGTTCAAGGGCCGCGAGGACCTGTTGAAGTTTGCCCGCGATCACCAGATCCCTGTGGCAAAAGACAAGGAAGGCGAGAGCCCGTTCTCCGTTGACGCAAACCTTCTGCACTCCTCGTCCGAAGGCAAGGTTCTCGAAGACCCGGCCAAAAAAGCACCCGAAGTCGTCTATCAGCGCACCATTGCGCCGATGGCCGCGCCGGACAAAGTAACGACGATTAAAATCGGTTTCGAAAAGGGCGACGCGATTTCTCTGAACGGCACGAAGCTCTCGCCTGCGACACTGCTCAAAGCGTTGAACGATCTTGGCCGCGACAACGGCATCGGCCGGCTCGACCTCGTCGAGAACCGCTTTGTCGGCATGAAATCGCGCGGCGTTTACGAGACGCCCGGCGGCACCATTTTGCTGGCCGCGCATCGCGCCGTCGAAAGCGTCACGCTCGATCGCGGCGCTATGCATCTGAAAGACGATTTGATGCCGCGCTACGCCGCACTTATTTACAACGGCTTCTGGTTCGCGCCCGAGCGCGAGATGCTGCAAGCCTTGATCGACAAGAGCCAGGAGCATGTCGAGGGCGAAGTCACGCTCGAACTTTACAAGGGCAACGTCATCGTCATCGGCCGCGAGAGCGCCAAGTCGCTTTATTCGCCAACGCTTGTGACCTTCGAAGACGATAAGGGCGCCTACGACCAGAAAGACGCGCAAGGCTTCATCAAGCTCAATGCGCTGCGGCTGAGGACGCTCGCGGTGAGGAATAAGGGGAAGAAGGGCTAACGGGGCAGCCGAGCCTCATCGGTAGCAGCGTATCGTTTAATAGCGGGAGGCCTTATTAAAGGATGAGACCCTTTCCTTTAACAGCGACGCGACGTCACCTATGGAAACCTTATGAATTCCGACGGTTGGATCGTCTCTGTTAGCAGGAGGTAACCGTGATCAACCATTTGCCGCTCCAGGGCCATGAAGTTTCCCAACCATTTGCTATAAGTGTCCCCTGGGCCCACGTTGCGGCTCGTCATCACTGTTCTTGGCACCCATGACCCGAACATCCGTTAATCGCACGTTGAGCCGCGTCTACTGGATTATTGGACTATTGCTGCTGCTCCTCCTAGCTACGAAGTTCGCGGACGATGTTCCTAACGTACCTTTGTTCGTTGTTTCTATCGCTGGGCAGATTTACGAGTTCGTGCGCGACATGTCGTTGCTGATCGCGACGGGCGGCGTAGCCTATTTGTCGAACATCTTCCAGAAGCGCTCCAAGTTCGTCGAGAGCCTCGAAGAAGAATGGCGCAACATCGTGCGCACCAAGTCGGCGCTGCTGAATTACTGCGAGAAGCCCTATCAAGCCACGGACGACTATCTGACCGCGTTCAATCGCATCAGCGAAACGATCGACACCATGCGCATCGTCTACAAGAACGCCGGCGAGACGGAAGGCCTTATCGGGCTCTACCCCTATGCGCCGCTGCACGATATGCGCCGCGCACTGCAAACGCTTGATCCGCGCGCAGCGGTGCCTGCGAATGACGAACAGAAAAAACTCGTCAAAGACGCCATACTGCAGGCCTTCTACGCGCTGCGCGAAACTTTCCTCGAAGAGCTCGATCTTGAAGAGCC
>JANOKZ010000167.1:0-2045 GCA_031419515.1 Hyphomicrobium sp. | reverse complement strand
GGAAAAGGCTACCTGACATTCGCGCTCTACGATTATCTCACCTCGCACCTGCAAAAGAGTTGCCGCCTGACGGGCATCGAAGTGCGCGAGGATTTGGTCGCGGTTTGTTCGGAGCTCGCCTCACGTCTGGGCTTGACCGGATTGAGGTTCGCCGCGGCGGCGGCTGGTGAAACCAAAGTAACGGCGGTCGATCTTCTCATCGCACTCCATGCTTGCGATACGGCGACCGATGACGCCCTTTTTCAAGGCATCTCCGGAAATGCCGGACTGATCCTCACCGCACCCTGCTGCCAGCACGAACTCGCGCCCCAGCTCGCGAAGCCCAATGAGGCGCTGCGCGGCATAACGAAGTTTGGTCTCTTTAAACAGCGCCAAGCCGATCTCGTCACCGACGCTGCGCGTTGTTTGCTGTTGGAAGTCTCTGGATATCGCATCACAGTGATCGAGTTCGTTTCAACCGAGCACACGGCCAAAAACCTGATGATTGCCGCTTCACGCGATACGAGCGTCGATCGCGACGCTGCCCGGCGGCAATACGGCGAACTCAAATCCCTCATGAATTTCCAAACCCAACATTTGGAAAAACGCTTGGCCGCGCTTGCCGCCTCGGCATAGGCATAGAAGTCATGATATTGGTAAGCGGAGAACGTGCGATTCTGTCCTGGGGAAAAATCGAATGCGCTTGCACCAAGTGATGTTTTGCGCCGCCGCTCTTATGCTGGCGGGCACCCCCGGTCATACCGCAGATGACGTCGATTGCGACAAGGCGGTCACGACGGTCGATCTCAACGCCTGCGCTGAACAAAGCCTCGACGTTGCCGACAAGGCCTTGAACGAGACCTACAAAAAAATCCTGGCGGACTTGGCGCTGCCGGATACCGAGAACGCGGCCGGGAACTTGAAATGGAGCGAAGCGCTGAAAGTTTCGCAACGCGCCTGGGTCGCCTTTCGGGACGCTGATTGTGTTAAGCTCATGGTTCATGAAGCAGGCGGCGGCACCGCAACGACGGGGGCAATCCTTGGCTGCCTGACGGAAATGACAGATGCGCGTACGAAGAGCTTGAAGGAGAGATACGAAGAAAAATAGAAGATGCGGACCGCGCGCCCGATCCATAGTTTCGTCAATCGATGAGGCGGCGTGACGAACTCGTCTCTGAAGTTTTCCCGTTGTGATTTCGTTTTTCACGAACCCGCAGGAGGTAGCGATGGTTGCCTGATCCCGCCAAATCGTATGACGTGCGCCGTCCGTGGACGGCAGTGGCAGCAGGGGTTTTGGTTGGAACCCTGGGCGGGCTCATAGGTCTTGGCGGCGCTGAGTTTCGCCTGCCGATTTTGATCACGATATTCGCCCTGCTACCGCACAGAGCGGTACGCTTCAATCTCCTCGTCAGCCTCATCACACTTGCTTTCGCGTTTGCGACGCGGCTGAACGTCCACTCGGGTGCCGGCATCATTCCCAACATGGACGTTCTGGTCTCTATGATCGCAGGCGGCATGATCGCTGCCTGGGTTGGCGCCGGAATGCTATCGCGTATCCCGCCCGCGCGTTTGATGTCGATCATCGCCCAGCTTCTTCTCGTGGTGGCCGTCATGCTCGTTGCTGAAGCTGCCTTTAGTGCCGGGACGCCTTTTGAGCTGCCGCACAATCCCGTGGTCCGTTCCATCGCTGGCGTGTTGGCGGGCCTCGTGGTTGGCGCGATCAGCAGCTTGCTTGGTGTTGCCGGCGGCGAGTTCATCATTCCGATATTGATATTCCTGTTTGGCGCCGACATTCAGACGGCGGGCACGTTGAGCCTGCTGATCAGTTTGCCGATTGTTGCGATTGGCGTCGCCAAGCATAGGCTCAACAAACATTACCGCTCGCGCGACGTGCTCGTGCATCTCGTTGTGCCCATGAGTTTGGGTTCGATCATTGGCGCGATCATGGGCGGCTATCTATCGGCCTACGCCGCGACCGGTCTCTTGAAGATCGTCCTCGCTGCAATCCTCGCCGCGTCCGCCGTCAAGTTATGGCACAAGGGGCATGGGCCGTAGGTGATGGGTGA
>JANOKZ010000166.1:0-6454 GCA_031419515.1 Hyphomicrobium sp. | reverse complement strand
CTTGATGCGATAGGCGCAAAAGATGTTCGATTGAATTAGGTCAGCGCTTTATGCGCCAAAGCGTGATGGCTGCAATTGCGGCCGTTGCCAACCAAATGCCGCCGATTGCCCATAGAAAAAATTTCAAATCAAAGGTTCGGTCATCAATGTCGTGGGGTCCATCTCCAGAGTACGCTGACTGGTGGTACGTCGTTTCATGGAAGGGGATTATCTGGGCCGCCCTCGCCACGGCACTTGCGGCATCCGCAACCTTGATATTCGCGCTATTCCAATTTTGGGCAGACGGCATTCGGGATGCGCGTGCGAATGATCGGCATGTTGCACTCGAAGTACAAACGTCTGAGGCAAAACGAGATACCGCTGGAGCAATGGAGCGCATCGCGACACTCCAAGCCGAAGCGGAGGGGCTTAAAGCGCAAGCCGAAGCCGATAGGTTGGCGCGCGTGAAAATTGAACAGAAACTCGCGCCGCGATCTTTGAGTGGTGAGCAACAATTGGCAGTTGTCGAAGGCATAAAGCGGTTTGCGCCGCAACCTTTCAGGTTTGTATCATACCAAGATGATCCAGAGGTTGTGCATCTCGTCCACGGGCTGATCCGTGTCTTGATCGGGGCTGGATGGAAAGGATTGCCAGCGAAGGGATTCCTAATGGCCCAGCTTGAATTTGGGGTACGCATTGAGTATGCGCCAGAAAAAGCGGCTGAATACGCTGGCGCTGCTAACGCGCTCGCCTCAGCACTCAACGAGGCCGGACTTGCAGCGGAGGCTGGAGTCAAGGCTAGCATTGATGCCGACAGCATCACCATTCGTGTTGGCAAAAAGCCGTAACAAAACCTTCGCGTTAGGCTTGTGGTGTTTGCGCCATAATACCGGTGACCCGTCAATTCACGCTCGAGTATGCGGCGCTATTTGATGGCATCTTGCCCGCGCTCGCTAAGCTAGGGCTGCCTCTGCCCCTTGGCGGCACATCAAATCATTTCCGCAGGTGCGAGCTTGAACGTGCCGGTGCCTGGGACCCGTTCAACGTCACGGAAGACGCCGATCTTGGCATGCGTCTGGCCCGCTTACAAAAGCGCGTCGCAATGCTTGACTCAGTCACGTGGGAAGAAGCGCCCGATACTATTGCCGCTTGGTTTGCGCAGCGTACGCGCTGGATTAAAGGCTGGATGCAAACGTACCTGGTCCATATGCTTTATCCGGTCCAGCTTTGGCGCGAGCTTGGTCTGTGGCAGTTTCTGGGCTTTCAGCTGATCTTTGGCGGCCTCATTCTGTCCGCGCTGGCGCATCCATATTTCTATGCCGCCGTTCTGATGCGTGTGCTCGACGGGACACTCTTGAAATGGCCTGTGGATGGACTTGAGGCTCTCCTGTGGTGGACGTGCTGCTTCAATGTTGTCGCGAGTTACGTCAGTTCCATCGCTTTGGTGGCGCTGGCCGTCGCGCACCGCGGCGGACGCCTACTTGTGGGGTCGGCACTGGGACTACCGGTTTACTGGCTCGTTATATCTCTGGCATCGTATAAAGCCGTGGTGGAGATAATCATGCGGCCGCACCACTGGTCCAAGACGCCGCACAAGGGCATCGGCCGGGAGACTTTGGTGTGGCCCATCGATCCCGACGGCGAGGGCCGGGTATCGCAATTATAGACAAATTGAATGGAGCAACGCACCAACGCGGAAGTAACGATCTGTGTTCATAAGCCGAATTTATAGCTTGGACGCGTCTTGCCAAGGTAACAAAGGTCTAATTTATGCTCGTTGCCACACTCCTGCTGGGCGCAGTCTTCCTTGCGTTTGCCAATGGTGCCAATGATAATTTCAAGGGTGTGGCGACCCTTTATGGCAGCAATGCCGCCAGTTATAACTCGGCATTGGCCATCGCAACGGCTGCAACCATGGCCGGGTCTGTGACCTCGGTTTTCCTGGCTGAAGAGCTTATAAAAGCGTTTTCGGGGAAAGGGCTGGTGCCAGCTGCCGTGGCCGCATCGCAGAGTTTTCTACTCTCAGTCGCATTCGGAGCCGCCTTCACTGTTATGCTGGCTACGCGGCTCGGCTTTCCCATTTCGACGACGCATGCATTGACAGGTGCGCTGGTTGGCTCCGGCTTCATCGCTGCGGGCGACACGCTTAATCTCGCACAGCTCGGGACCGTGTTTTTTCTGCCGCTACTTGTCAGTCCCGCGCTTGCGGTGGTTGTGACCATGCCGTTTTATGCGCTTGCCTCGAGAGGCGTTGAATTCTTGCGTATCGAGCGGGAGAGCTGCGTCTGTATTGGGCCGCGCCAGTTTGTGCCTACCAGTGCGGTGCCGATATCAGGTTGTTGCGATGCGCCTGCTATTGCCAGTGCCGGAATTGAGATTTCATCGGGCAACCGTTCCAAGTGCGTGACCAAGTATCGGGGCCACGTGCTTGGTATCACTGCTCAGGGTCTCGTCGATTCACTGCATTACGGTTCGGCCGCCGCTGTCAGTTTTGCACGCGGCCTCAATGATACGCCGAAAATTGCAGGTCTCTTACTTATGGTGCAGGCGCTCGATATCAAACTCAGCATGATTGCATTAGCCGCCGCCATGGCTCTGGGCGGTCTTGTTGCGGCCCGGCGTGTGGCCGAAACCATGAGTAAAAAAATATCGACAATGAACGATGGACAGGCCTTGTCGGCCAATCTCGTCACAGCGGCTCTGGTGATCGGAGCAAGCCGGTATGGCCTTCCCGTGTCAACCACGCATGTCTCGGTCGGAGCTATATCGGGTGCGGGCATCGTCAATGGCACGTTGCAAGGTAGCGTCTTGGCGTCAATTCTGCTCTCATGGGTCCTCACGCTTCCGCTAGCAGCTGTTGCGGCGGGGCTCCTAATGTGGTTTCAAAATCAAATTGTTTGACGGATTGATGCAAGAGGTCGCCGATGTATCACACAACAACGCACGATGTTTACAAGGAAGCGGCGCTGAACCCCGACAAAGGGCTGTGTTGCACGACGACGCCGATTTGGCAGCTGCCCGATCTCAAAATCCCGCAGAATATGCTGGATATGAATTACGGCTGCGGCTCGACCGTGAACCCGCGCGATCTGACGGCCAACCCATCGATCCTTTACGTCGGTGTCGGCGGTGGCATGGAAGTCCTTCAGTTTGCTTATTTCAGCCGGCGCCGCGGCGCCATCATCGGCCTCGATGTGGTCGATGAAATGATGCAGGCGTGCGAGCGAAATCTCAAAGAAGCCGAACAGCAAAACGCTTGGTTCAAATCGGATTTCGTCGATTTGCGTCAAGGCAACGCGCTTGATCTGCCGATCGAAAGAGAAACGATCGATGTCGCGGCCCAGAACTGCTTGTTCAACATTTTTCATGATGACGATTTGAAGCGCGCGCTTGGCGAAATGTACCGCGTGTTGAAGCCGCGTGGACGCCTGATCCTCTCGGACCCCGTGTGCGATACTGAAATGCCGGAGGCCCTGAAGGCTGACGAGCGGTTGCGCGCCATGTGTTTGACGGGCGCAATTCCGCTTGAGGACTACATTAAGCGCCTAACCGATCTCGGGTTTGGGACAATCGAGGTGCGTGCGAAGCGGCCCTACCGCGTTCTGTCGCCCCGCCACTACGCAACAGATCGCCTCATCCCGATTGAAAGCGTTGAAATCTGCGCCATTAAAGACCCGATGCCGGGTGACGGGCCCTGCGTTTTTACAGGCCGAACGGCCATCTACTTTGGCGGCGACGATTTCTTCAACGACGGCAAGGGCCACACACTGGCCCAGAATCAGCCACTTGCTGTGTGTGACAAGACGGCGGGCGCGCTTGCAAAGCTCGGCCGCGACGATATCTGGATCTCACCCTCCACCTATTTTTATGATGGCGGCGGATGTTGCTAAAGGCGCGTGCAATTGGCGGTTGGATTGGAGCGGGCGAAGGGAATCGAACCCTCGTATGCAGCTTGGGAAGCTGCCGTTCTACCATTGAACTACGCCCGCGGCCCAATTCGTCTATCATAGGTGTTCGATTACGAAAAGCCGCCCCTCGCGGGCGACGGAGGTTTGCTTGACCGTTCACACTGAGATCGTGCCCGCTGCCGTGCCGGCCCAGAAGTTCACCGATCCCGATTGGACCGCCAAGGGCGAGAAGCGTGCCAGCGTCGGGCTTGACCGCTTGACGACGCTTTGGATCAATACCGGTTCTCTTTGCAACATCACGTGCCGCAACTGTTATATTGAATCGAGCCCCTCGAACGATCGCCTGGAATACATAACGGCCGCAGAAGCGGCTGAGTTTTTTGATGAAGCCAAGACGCTTGGTACGCGGGAGATCGGCTTTACGGGCGGCGAGCCGTTCCTCAATCCCGAATTTCCCGAGATGCTGCGTGATGCCTTGGCGCGCGGCTTTGAAGTGCTCGTGCTGACGAACGCCATGCTGCCGATGCAGCGCCCGCACATCAAGGCGAGCCTGATCGAGTTGAACGGTCGCTATGGCAGCCGGCTCACCGTTCGCGTGAGCCTCGATCATTACACCAAGGTTCTGCACGAAATCGCACGCGGGCCGGACACCTTCGACCGTACGCTTGCTGGCATCGATTGGCTTTCGGCCAATGCATTCAACATCGCCATTGCTGGGAGACTATGCTGGGACGAAGCCGAAGACTCCGAGCGCCGGGGTTATGGGAACTTAATAGCCGAGCGCAAATGGCCGGTCGATCATCTCAATCACAAGCAGCTCGTACTCTTCCCCGAGATGGACGCCGGCTACGATGGCCCGGAAATCACTATTCGCTGCTGGAGCATTTTGAAGAAGAGCCCGAGCGACATGATGTGCGCCTCTTCGCGCATGATCGTGAAGCGCAAGGGTGCGGTGCGGCCTGTCGTGTTGCCATGCACGCTACTGCCTTATGATCCGGCATTCGAAATGGGCGAGACGCTTGACGCAGCGAGCCGCGCGAACGGGTCTATGTTTGATCGCGGTTCCGTGAAGCTCTGCCACAAGAATTGCGCCAAGTTCTGCGTTCTCGGCGGCGGCAGCTGTTCGTAAAAAAGCAAAAACCCCGGACCTTTCGATCCGGGGTTCATTGTCAAAGAAGCGGCCGCTTAGCGCTTTGCCAGAAGATCGCGAATTTCCTTAAGGTAGGTTTCGGTTGGCGGCGGCGCGGCCGCGGGAGCCGGCTTCTTCATGGAGTTGAGGGCCTTGATCAGAAGGAAGATGGCCATGGCTGTGATCAGGAATTTGATGATGGCGTTGAGAAACAGGCCGTACTTGATGAGGACGGGTTCGCCGCCCGTTGGCATACCGACCGCGAGGGTCGAGAAGTCGACGCCGGCCATAAGGAAGCCGATCGGCGGCATGACGATGTTGTCAACGAGTGTCGATACGATCGGCGCGAATGCAGCGCCCATGATCACGCCAACGGCGAGATCGAGAACGTTGCCTTTCATTGCAAAGTCTTTGAATTCTTGGAGCATGCTCATTGCAGTTGGTCCTTCCCCTGTTTTGATGCCGCACAGCCACCGGTGCTGTGCGGTTCGTACTTGAGCCGGCTATGAACGCGGCACAATGCCGACTTCACACCCTCACGTTGAGAATAGCCGGCCGCAAGCAAGCGATTCGCGGCAAAATTTAGGGGAAATCCGTTGCAAGAGCAATCTATAGACCCTTGTTAATACTGTTATCCAAGTTGGACAAAGGTTGGGAAATTCGCGCATAGTCGCGCCATGAACTGAGGTTAACGTGGTCTTGACGACCTGATCGGCCAATTTTTCAACTGAAGGCATGAAATGGAACGTAAGGAACGAAAGCCGTATTGGCGGTCGACGAAATGGCAGCTGCTGGCAAGCCTCATTCCCTTCCTCGCGGTTATGGTCGTGTTGCCGCTCTATGCCGAGCAATTGAATGCCAACCGGTTTTTAGGGTTCCCGCTGGGATATTTCCTTTCCGCCCACGGTTTCTTCCTGATCGCCGTGGTGACAGTTGCCAGCTACGTGAACCTGCAGAACGCCATCGATCATTGGCACGGCGCGCACGAAGATACTTAAGTTACAGCGCGAAGGTTTCTCATCATCATGTCATTTTCAACGCACGCGCGGCTGGTCAACCCGAGGCTCGGGACTTATTTCAGCATTTTTGCAGCCCTGTTTTCCGCAATTTTTTTGCTGGCGCTCATCTCCGAGGCTTTAAGCATTGAAGACCGTTGGCTGCGGATTGCGTTGTTTGCCGGACCTCTGCTGCTCTACGCAACAATCGGTATCTCAGTTACGACTAGCGACCCGCTTGAGTTCTTTGCTGCAGGCCGCCGTGTGCCTGCCGGCTACACAGGGCTTCTACTTGCAATCACGGCGTCGGGTGCCACGTTCCTCGTATGCGGGACGGGGGCTTTCTTCGTGTCTGGGTTTGACGCGCTCGTGCTTATGATCGGAGGACTGACCGGGTTTGTCGTGATGGCAAGCACGCTCGCGCCATTCTACAGGAAATTCGG
>JANOKZ010000165.1:0-2645 GCA_031419515.1 Hyphomicrobium sp. | reverse complement strand
GGGTGGTCGCGTCGGCGTGCAGTGGACGTGGAAATAACCGTTTTCTGAGCTGGTGATCTTCCAGGGGTGGAGAGCCTACGAATGACGCGGACCTAGGTCACCCTTTGAATTCATTGGTCGGAGCGAGAGGATTTGAACCTCAGACCCCCAGTCCCCCAGACTGCCCAGAGCATGTTTCATGGAGTCCCGTGGTGTAACAAAAAACCATTTAAAGTCATGGTGTTGGTCGTTTCATTGTACCGACCTGTAACATGGCGTTCTCCTCAAATCCGCCCAATTTGCTACCTATGATGCTACCTTACAGGACCTCCAGTTTGACCACCAGTCGCCGGATAATTTCCCATGACAACCAAGACCCGCCTGACGGACACCGCCGTCAAACACGTCCGTTCCCCTGCCACCGGACAAGCCGAAATCTGGGACAGCGCCATCGCGGGTTTTGGGGTGCGCGTCACCTCGAAAGGCGTCAAGTCGTTCGTGCTGCTCTACCGCTACCAAGGGCAATCCCGCAGGTGGACGCTCGGGCGCTATCCGGCCCTGCCGCTTGCCAAGGCTCGCGCCATGGCATCGGACGCGCTAACCGTGCTCGAAAGCGGCCACGACCCGCAGACGGCACAGGAGGCGCGGACGCATCGCTTCGCCGATACCCTCGATAGCTTTTTCACCACCTACTGCGATCACCAGAACAAGGCCAGCACCGCCGCCGAGACGCGCCGCAACATGACGGCGACGTTTCGTGAGCCGTGGGGGACCAAGAGCCTCGCCAGCATCGGGCGGGCCGACGTGCTCACCATTACCGATGGCTTGATGGCGAAGGGCCATCCGAGCGCCGCCCGCCATGCCTTCGCCCATGCCCGAAAATTCTTCTCGTGGTGCGTTGAGCGGGGGCTTATCGAGGTGTCCCCGATGATGGGCCTCAAGCCGCCCGTGCGAGCGCGAAATCGGGCGAGGGCACTGTCACTGGCGGAGCTTGTGGCTGTCTATTCCGCCGCCGACAAGATCGGCTATCCGTTCGGAACCATCGTCAAGCTGTTGATCCTGACCGGCCAGCGTCGGGGCGAGGTGGCGGGCATCGAATGGACCGAAATCGACACCGATGCAGCCGTGTGGACCATGCCATCCGAGCGCACCAAGAATGGCCGCGCCCACGCTTTGCCGCTTGCGCCCATAACGCTCGATATCATCAAGACCATGCCGCGCCTGTCGGACACGTTCGCGTTTCCCGCACGGGGCAACGAGGATGCAACGTTCTCGGGCTGGTCGAAGGCCAAAAGCCAGCTCGACGAGATGGCAGGCGTTCCGGATTGGACGCTGCATGACCTGCGCCGCTCGACGGCCACGAGGCTTGCGAGCCTCGGCATCGCGCCTCACATCGTCGAGCGCATCCTGAATCACGCGGGTGGTACCTTCGCGGGCGTGGCGGGCGTCTACAATCGCTTCGAGTACGGCGACGAGATGCGGGCGGCGTTGCAGCAGTGGGAGGTCGTTATTGCACAAGGTGCGGCAGGCAAAGTGCCGACCACCGCATCCCTGACAAATTGACGATCAATTTCATCATGGAAGTTATTGATCGCGCACTGATCTTAGAGCAGATTCCGATCATATGGAACCATAGCCAGCGGCATTGAAGTAGCCTTTGCAGTCGCTGGCGCTGATGAGTGGTAGTGCATCTGCGATCGCGGCTTGCAGGTCTTCGAGGGTGCGGGATGCGGCTTTTTTCAAGAACGCTTTGAACTTCGAGAACGCCATCTCGATCGGATTGAGGTCGGGCGAATAAGGCGGCAGATAGCGCAGCTCTGCGCCTCGCGCTTCGATGGCGTGCCGGATCGCCGGGCTCTTGTGAGCTGGCAGGTTGTCCATCACGACAATATCGCCCACTTCAAGCGTCGGCGCCAAGGCTTGCTCAACCCAGGCCAGGAACGCCGGGCCATCCATGGCGCCGCCGAGCATCATCGGCGCCGACATCCCTGACAGCCTCAAGCCGCCAACGAACGTCGTCGTATTCCAGTGACTATGTGGGACAGACGCGATGCAGCGTTCGCCGCGCTCCGAACGTCCACAGCGGCGTGCCATTTTTGTCGATGCGCCGGTTTCATCGACAAAAATCAGACGCGACAGATCAAGATCAGGCTGCCCTTCGCGTCACTCGGCCCGCGCTGCGGCTACGTCCGGACGCTCCTGCTCGCTCGCGCGCGCTGTTTTTTTTGAAGGTCTGGCCGTGACGGTCGAGACAGCGCCAGATCGTGCTGGGCGCAAACCGTTCGCCGTGGGTCTTAAAGAGATGACTGGCGATCTCCGCCAATGTGATGTCGCGCGTATCGATGATCAGGCTGAGGATTTCGCTCGCATAGATCTCGATCCGTTCGGAGCGCCGGTCGCCGCCTTGCGGGCGAGGCTCAGCCACTCCTGTTGCGCGCCAGTGCTGCATCAGCTTAACCGCAGTCGACGGCGCAACGCCAAACCGTTCCGCGGCGGCATGGCAACTCATGCCCTGGATCTCAATGGCGCCGATCAAACGGACGCGAAGGTCGTTGGACAGTGCTTTGGCCATCTCGGGCTGGCCTCCTCTGCCAGCCACCAGAATGAATCACTGTTCGCGCCACTTGGGAATCCCCTCCGATTCTGTTTGATCGGAAAATGCTCTA
>JANOKZ010000164.1:0-2177 GCA_031419515.1 Hyphomicrobium sp. | reverse complement strand
TGGATGACGGCTGCCGGGAAGACAGAGCCGAATGATCCCAACGCCATGGCGCTGGCAACTGTTGATGGCGACGGCCTCCCCAATGTCCGCATGGTCTTGCTGAAGGGGCTCGACAAGGCCGGCACGATGGATCGCGGCTTTGTATTCTACACCAACTATGAGAGTGCCAAGGGCCGCGAACTCCATGAAAACAAAAAGGCGGCGCTCTGTTTCCATTGGAAAAGCCTGGAGCGTTCGGTGCGCGTGCGCGGGCTCGTCACGTCAGTATCGGCGGCCGAAGCCGACGAATATTTCGCGTCCCGGCCGCGCCTCAGCCGGATAGGGGCGTGGGCATCCGCCCAATCACGCCCGCTTGAAGGCCGATTTGCGCTCGAAGCAGCGGTCGCAAAATACGCGGCAAAGTATGCCGTTGGTGACATTCCGCGTCCGCCTCACTGGTCGGGGTTCCGCGTGACGCCGCTGCAAATCGAATTCTGGATGAGCCGCCCTTTCCGGCTGCACGACCGCGTGGTTTTTGAGCGGCGAGACGCGGCGCAGTCATGGAAGAAATCGCGGCTTTTCCCGTGATATCTTTAGGCGACCCGTTCGATCCGTCTTTTTGACTGAATTCCGGCTAGACTTCGGACGGCAAAAGAGCTGACTTCCTGACGCGAGCTGCAAACCAAACAAATCAAGACATGAGCGCCCCGTGAACGCGATGACCCGCATCGAATACGCCGCCGATCAAGAGCCAACATTTCTGGCGCGCTGGGCCAGCAGAATTGCGATTTTCTGCGCTGTGCTCTTGTTGGTGGTTCTCATCCTGCATCGCTTGTTTGCGTTATCGACGCCGGTCGCCTTGAATATCGCATTTGCCGCGTTCTCCGGCGCTGCACTTGTGCTTGTCATGACTCTGATTGCGGGCATCGATATTTGGATCACGGGACGGCAGGGCGCGGCACGCGTTGTATCCGGCGCCGTGGTGGCGCTCGGGCTCCTTGCTATTCCGATGTCGCTTTTGGTTGTCAGTCGGGAGTGGCCGGCAATCAATGACGTGTCGACCGACATGGCGGCCCCGCCACAGTTCGCGGAAATTTCAAAGCTGCGCGAAACGGGCAGCAATACGGCCGAATACGCAGGCGACGCCTTCGCGTCATTACAGAAAACGAGTTATCCGGACTTGAAGCCGCTGCGGGTAGAGCGTGCTCCAGACGAAGCCTTTGAAATTGTCCTGCAGGCGCTTGCGAAACTGCGTCTCAAAACGCTGAGCGAGGTGCCGCCTGCGGCAGCGGCTGACGGCGCGGGCTCTATCGAGCTGTCCGACCATACGCTTATTCTCGGTTTTGTTGACGATATTGCCATTCGCGTTGCAGGCGATGGCCCCGGTGAAACGAATGCTGCGCGGATCGACATTCGTAGCGCGTCGCGTTTTGGGCGTCACGATTTCGGGCGAAACGCCGAGCGTGTACGATCGATCCTGAAAGAGATTGTCGGCCGTCTCGAAGCGACAGTGCCGAGTGGCGACAAGAAACCGGCTGCCGGGGCGCTAAAGGATGGCAAGGCGCTGATCAAACGGCCTGAAGCGCGCGATCGGCCGTCAGCGGGTGCCCGCTCAAAACCAGCCCCTTCTCGATCAAGAACTCGACGTGCGCCTGAACCGTTAGAGTAGCGGCGGGAACGAGTTCAGGTGCGATCCCTTGATAGATCTCGGGCACGATGAGGCGGATGCTTTCGGCACCATCTTTAAGTGCTTTTAGGATGGCCTGCTCGCGCCAGCGCCGGTGCAACAGGTAAGCTTTGACGGTGCGTTGCGGTTCCTCTAGCCGTCCGCCATGTCCGGGCAGAAAAACCGTATCGTTGCGGTCGAGCAGGATTTCGAGAGAGCGGATGTAATCCGACATGCGCCCTTCGGGAGGAGCGACCACCGTCGTGTTCCAGGCCATGACATGATCGCCGGAAAAGACGGTGTCGCGGCCCTCGAGCGCGAAGGACAAGTGGTCGGGTGCGTGACCGGGCGTGTGAATTGCGGTCAATGCCCAATCGCGCCCCTCGATCACGTCTCCGCCGGAGAGGTGGACATCTGGATCGAAGGCGAGATCGACGAAGGCGCGGCCCGACGGCGTTTGTTCAATCGGGATGATGCCGGCAGCCGGACGTTTGTAGGCGTGGACGACAGCGCCGGTTGCGGCCTTCAGCGC
>JANOKZ010000163.1:0-3336 GCA_031419515.1 Hyphomicrobium sp. | reverse complement strand
TTTCTTTCAAAATGCCTTCCAGCATCGGATGCAAGCAGTCGACGGGTTCCTCGCCGTGCTTGCGATTGATGTAAGTTGGAATGTTATCCATCGGACCCGGGCGATAGAGCGCGACCATGGCAATGATATCTTCGAAACGGTCGGGTTTCAGCCGCTTCAAGCTTTCACGCATGCCCGTACTTTCGAGCTGAAACACGCCAGCTGTGTCGGCCCGTGCCAGGATGTCATAGGACTTCTTGTCGTCGAGCGGCAGCGCCAGAAGATCAACCTCAATGCCGCGCCCCTCCTTCACTAGCTTCACGGCCTTTTCCAGAACCGTCAGCGTCTTCAGGCCCAAGAAGTCGAATTTCACAAGGCCTGCGGCCTCGACCATCTTCCAGTTGAACTGCGTGATCGGGAAATGCGACTTGGAATCGCGATAAAGCGGCACAAGCTCTTCGAGTGGCCGGTCGCCGATGACGATACCCGCCGCATGGGTCGAAGCGTGGCGGTAAAGGCCTTCAAGCTTCTCCGCGATCTCCAAGAGATGCGCAACGATCGGCTCGCGGTCGCGCTCTTCCTGCAGCTTGGGTTCGCCATCAATGGCTTCACGCAGCGTTACGGGACTGGCCGGATTATTGGGCACAAGTTTACACAGCCGGTCCACTTGTCCGTACGGCATCTGCAGCACGCGCCCGACGTCGCGCAACACGGCACGGGCCTGCAGCTTGCCGTGCGTGATGATTTGCGCAACACGCCCCACGCCGTATTTTTGTTGCACATACTCGATGACGCGGTCGCGCTTTTCCTGACAGAAATCGATGTCGAAGTCGGGCATCGACACGCGTTCTGGATTGAGGAAGCGTTCGAACAGCAAGCCAAACCGCAGCGGATCGAGATCGGTAATCGTCAATGCGTAGGCCACGAGCGAGCCTGCGCCCGAGCCGCGCCCAGGGCCAACCGGAATGCCATTCGACTTCGACCACTTGATGAAATCGGCGACGATCAGAAAGTAACCAGGAAACTTCATCTGCGTGATGACGTCAACTTCGTAGGCGAGACGCTTTTCATAATCCTCGACGGAAAACCCATCCGCCCGGCCCATCGTTTCGAGCCGCACCTTCAAGCCGAGTTTTGCTTGACGGCGCAGTTCGCTTGATTCAAGCCTGAAGTGTTCGAGTTCGCTGACACTGTCATCACTCGCAACGAAGCGCGGCAAAATGGGTTTGCGCCCTTTCGTCCTGAACGCGCACCTGACCGCGATCTCAACCGTGTTGGCCAAGGCCTCCGGCAGATCCGCAAACAGCGCCGCCATTTCGTCCTGGCTCTTGAAATAGTGCTCGGCCGTGGCCCGGCGGCGGTCGTCTTCGACGACGTAGCGCCCTTCGGCAATGCACAGCAGCGCATCATGGGCTTCGAAGTCGTTGCGGGTCGCGAAATAGCATTCGTTCGTCGCAACAATGGGCAAGCCCCGTTTGTAGGCAAGATCAATCAGCTGCGGCTCGACGCGCGCTTCGCTCTCGCGGCCATGACGCTGCAGCTCGACATAAAGACGGTTGCCGAAAACTTTTTCGAGCGACTTGAGCCGTTCGAGCGCACGCTCATTTTGTGAATCCAAAAGGGCCTTATCGACGGGGCCTTCCGGGCCACCGGTCAAACAAATGAGCCCGGCTGAGGCCTCTTCAAGTCTCGCAATTTTGATATGCGCGGGCTCGTCCGCCGCGCATTCGAAGTACAAGCTCTTGGACAGCCGCATCAGGTTTGCGTAACCGTCCGCGTCCATGGCAAACAGCGCGATTTTGCCGGCTGATGTTGCGCGCGGCGCATTTGTCGCCGCCCGCAACGCCGGGTTCGACGTATCGGCAATGTCGCCAAAATCGATGTCGATCGTACAACCGCAAATCGGCTGCACGCCCGCCTCGCAAAGCTTCTCCGAGAACTCCAGCGCGCCGAACAAATTGTTGGTATCGGTCAACCCGAGTGCCGGAAAGCCATAGCCCACGGCAAGCTTCGCCAGCATCGCAATCGGCAACGCACCTTCCAGCAATGAATAGGCAGAGTGCACCTTGAGGTGAATGAATTTCGGAGCTGAACCGTTCCGGTCCGGCGTCTTTTGAATCGCTTGGGTCATACTGCGATTGTAGATCCCGGTGCCGTCCGGTCCAGCCCGGATTGGCCGCTAGACACAGTCAAATCGCAATGCGTGCCCAGCAATTGCGGCACTTTGCGACTTCTACTCTCAATCAGAGTGCCGTCGGCATCACTTCAATCAACTGGCCCTCGTGCATCTTGAGCACGCGGTCCATGCGCCGCGCGAGATCCATATTGTGCGTGGCAATCAAAGCCGCGACGCCGTGATGGCGGATCAGCGCCAGCAGTTCCTGGAAAACATATTCGGACGTGTGGGGATCGAGATTTCCCGTCGGCTCGTCCGCCAGCAAAAGCTTCGGCGCATTTGCGAGGCCACGGCAAATCGCTGTGCGTTGCTGCTCGCCGCCTGAAAGCTCGGCCGGGCGATGATCGACGCGCGTGGCGAGCCCAAGGGACCCAAGGAGATCGCGCGCGCGCAACTCTGCGTCACGCCGCCCCCGGCCGAGGATCATCTGCGGAATCACGACATTTTCGAGCGCCGAGAACTCGGGCAGCAGTTGATGAAATTGATAGATGAAACCGATTTCTTGACGCCGCAAGCGCGTGCGATCGGCTTCCGACAACTTGGCGCAATCGCGCCCATTGATGATTACCTTGCCACTGCTTGGCGACTCCAACAGCCCGGCGATGTGCAGCAACGTCGATTTGCCAGCGCCCGATGGCCCAACCAGCGCAACAGCTTGCCCCTTCCTCAGTTCCGCACTCGCGCCCTGCAGCACTGTGATCTCGCGCGTGCCCTGCTTGAACGCACGCGTTACGCCCTCAAGCCTCAAGACCGCCGTATCCGTCATCGCTTGCGTCACATCCTGCATGAGCTACTCGTACCGCAAAGCTTCAACAGGATCGAGCTTTGAAGCCCGCCAGGAGGGGTACAAGGTCGCCAGAACCGAGATTACCAGTGCCATAAGAACAATACCCGCCGTCTCGCGTACATCGATATCGACTGGCAGCCGCGTCAGATAATAGATGCTCGGATCGAAGACCGTCGTCCCCGTGATCCAGGACACGAAATTCTTGATGGCTTCGATGTTCCAGCAGAACACGATGCCAAGGATCAATCCGGCGATCGTGCCAACAACACCGATCGATGCGCCCGTGATCAGGAACACGCGCATGACAGCTGATTTCGACGCGCCCATTGTGCGCAAAATGGCTATGTCACGGCCCTTGTCTTTGACCAGCATCATCATGCCGGACACGATGTTC
>JANOKZ010000162.1:0-10663 GCA_031419515.1 Hyphomicrobium sp. | reverse complement strand
ATGCGCTGCGCGGACGGTTTAAGCCGTTGCCACTCAAGCAGTTGCGCTGGTTGCGGGACCATCACCGGGGGACGGACTTAAGGCCGCGAGCGGGAACGTCGAACCAAAGTTGTAACTGCGTCGGGTTTTGACTGGAGGAGTGGAAGATTATGCAACGGCTCGGTGGTTTACTGCTGATGCTCGCGGGTGCATCGCTTGGAGCGTATTCGTTGATTCCGCCGCCGCACGATGGCGAGGAAAAATTGCGCGAAGTTACGCGCATTTCGGTAGCGCCTGACCGGGCCGTCCGGCCCTCGGCACCCGGCACAAGGACCGCTGTCGCGTCGAGTGACACAAACGCGCCGGCCGTTATAGATGCAGCGCCTCAAAAGGCTTCCGAACTCGCGGCCGCCATGCCTGTGCGCCCGTCGAGCACATGGAGCGCCGTTGTTTCGTCTGAGCCCGCAGCACAACAGGGCCGCTTGACGTCATCCAAACCGGGCGACGGCGAAGCTCGTGTTCAGCTGACCCGCGACCTGCAGCGCGAATTGCAGCGCGTAGGCTGCTATGAAGGTGAGATCACGGGGCATTGGACGCCATCGACCAAGCGCGCCATGAGCACGTTCATGGATCGTGTCAACGCGACACTGCCGATGGACGAACCCGACTACATTCTCTTGACGCTTGTCCAGGGGCACACCGCCGCCGCGTGTGGCGCCGACTGCCCGTCGGGGCAGGCCATTTCGGAAAGTGGCCGATGCGTGCCGAATGCTGTCGTGGCGGGCGCAACCCGCAAAACCCAGCGCGACGAGCAGCGCCGGGCATCCGGCGAACAGCGAATTGCCAGCCAAGAGCGTATAGTTGACGAACAGCGCGTGGCCACCGAGACACGCGCTGTTGAGGCAAAGCGCGTGCAGGAAATGAAGCGCGTTGCCACCCAGCGCCGCCTGGCAGACGAGAAAAAAGCCATTGAACAGCGCGCAGCTGACTTGAAGGTCAAAGCCAAGGCGGAATTGGCCGCAGCGGAAGTTGTACGCAGAGAACAATCAGCACAGGTTAGCCGGCAGGTCGTCGCGGAAGCAGGTCCGGAGCAACTTCCTTGGCTGAAAGACGATCAGCTGCAACTCCAGCCGGCGAACGCCGCGCGGCCTAAGCGGCCCGACGGTATGATGTCGGTGGGTGGCCCGCAAATCGCAAAGGCCGAACTTCCTGATAGTGCCTTGAGCGTGACGCCTGATGCCGGCCCCGTACCAATGGAGCTGGACGCAACTGATGGTCTAGCAGCACCTGATGATTCAGCTGCGCCTGTACTAACTGCGCCCGCACCAATAGATGCGGAACGTCCGGCCAATACCACGCAGCAGGGTTATTCCGGAACGAAGTCTGGCGCCGCCGCAGAACGCGGACGTCCTGGAACTAAGTCCGGCGTAGCAGTTCGTGGACTAACCGGCAGCAAATCTGGCCTCGCCGCTCAGCGCAAGTTCGCTACCCCTCGCGGGAACAAGCCACGCGTCGTTGCCAAGCGGCGCCCGCTACCCGCCTATGCTTACCGGGCACCCAAGCCGAAGTTTTATTACTTCGCCTACAATGGTGGCGAAAAGCCTAAGAAGTCGAAGTCGTACAAACCGCATTACAACATGATGCAAGCGCTGAGCGGTGGTTTCTACTAAGCGGCCAGTCGAAGCTAGTTTACATCCGTCCCAAGGCAACTTGCCGAAGTCAACTGGCCGAAGCATGTTGGAAAAATTGATGGCCGGGCTCCCAAAGAGTCCGGCCGTTTTTATGCCGCTCCTGATTGTGAGACGCCAGCGCGCAACCATTCGAGATAATCGGCCGAACCACCAATGACCGGCAGAACAAGAATAGCGGGGACGTCATAGGTGTGGCGGGCCTTGATAAAACCAATGCAGTCCTCTGCCCGGCCGGCAACCGTCTTCGCGATCAATACGGCCTCAGAGGCCTCCTCAATCTTGCCCTCCCAAATGAAAATCGAGGTCATGCCCGGTAGGATCTCGATGCAGCCAGCGAGGCGCTCTTCGACCAGGGCGCGGCCCACGTCCATAGCGGCTGCCACGCTTGGAAATGTCGCGTAAACCATTGTTGCGGCAAAGTCCGGACTTGACGCGCCTATCCCGCTATCTTTGGCCTGGGGTTGCCCTTGCACGGCCCCCTGCTCGTGGGGCTTGTTGTTTTCCGTCACTTGAGCCAGCCTCCCCTTCCCGATTCAACCTTGAGACCGGACCAAGCCCGGTCCGGCCCAGATCTAACAAGGCATGATCCAAAGATCCACAATGGTAAAATCCAAGGGCAAATTCGAGAAAATCGCATTCGTCGCGAGCGACGTGCCGGAGGCTATCGAGGCCCGTGAAAGCCTGCAACGCCGCTACGGAGCCGCGGACCCCGAAACGGCGGACGCCATCGTCGCGCTCGGCGGCGACGGCCTGATGCTGCAGACCTTGCATCGTTTCATCAATGACAAGATCCCGATCTACGGCATGAACCGTGGCTCGGTCGGCTTCTTGATGAATGAGTACCGCGAGGACGATTTGCTGGAGCGGCTGACGGCGGCCGAAGTGACCCGCATCCATCCGCTCGCCATGATCGCCTATGACAGCGCGGGCAAAGCTCACAAGGGTCTCGCCATCAACGAAGTGTCGCTGTTTCGCGAACGCTATCAGGCGGCGAAACTCCAGATCACGATCGACGGCAAAGTGCGCATGGAGGAACTAATCTGCGATGGCGTTCTCGTGGCCACGCCCGCTGGATCAACGGCCTACAACTTGTCGGCACACGGGCCGATCCTACCCATCAACACGCCGCTCTTGGCGTTAACGCCCATCAGTCCGTTCCGCCCTCGCCGCTGGCGTGGTGCGCTCGTTCCCAACAAAGCCCGCATTACGGTGCAAGTCCTGGAGCACGAAAAGCGCCCCGTGAGCGCGGTCGCCGACCATTGCGAAATCCGCCACGTCGTAAAGGTCGAAATCGAAAAAGCCAGGAATGTCGAACTCTTCATGATGTTCGATAGCGACCATAGTCTGGAAGAGCGGGTTCTCACCGAGCAATTCCGGTTTTGATCGTAGCGCTATTCAACGCGCGCGCGCGACGCGTCCATCGGGCAAGCCGGCGCGCAGCCAAATAGTTTCTGGCATCGCTACATGGCGTTGCGCATCGAATGCGAACATGGCTGAAATTGGGGAGGATGGGGCGGTGGAAACCCGACAGGCCTTCCCGACCGGAGCATCAAGCGCCAGCGAGAAGGCCATAATGAGATATGCGGGTACTTCCCAAAGGCTACTCAAGGAGACACTCCATACCGACGCGGAAGGGAACGCAACTCGAGAGCCCCTATGAAGGGCGCACTGAGCGTCAGTGTATACGGAGTACAATGAACAGCGGGTTAAGGTGCATTACGGAGTTTTGAAGACGCCGGTTAGGCCGGCCAGTAGGTCACGAGGCTCGCGACGTCGGGCCGCTCGCGCTCTTCGGGCTTTTCAACTGCCGTCCCCATATAGATGAAACCCGCGACGCGCTCACTGTCCTTGAGTTGCAGAGCCGCCCTAACGGCCAGACTGTAGGCAATCCACTCGGTAATCCAGCATGTGCCGAACCCCAGCGCGTTGGCCGCGAGGCAGGTATTGAAGCAGGCCGCCCCCGCTGACAGCACCTGTTCCCACTCCGGTGCGCCGGGCTTTGGCTTAATCTCAGAAATCACGGCCACGACCAGGGGAGCGCGCAAAAACCGGCCCCGCTCCATGTCGAGGCGCACGCGGCTCGGCGGCTCTTTTTCCTCCAATCGGCACGCTTCGGCAAAAATATCGCCCATGCGCGCCCTGGCCGCGCCTTCGAACACAATAAAGCGCCACGGAGCGAGTTTCTTGTGGTCGGGAACGCGGGTGGCAATTTTGAGGATAAGAGCCAGCTGCTCAGCGCTCGGGCCGGGAGCTAACAGTTTGTCAGGCTTGACAGAACGGCGGGTGGCAAGAAGTCCTAAGAGGGGATGATCCATGTTATTTCCGGTGGACGCGTATCAGTCCCCTCGCTATCGCAAAAGTGTCTCTGGTACAATATCGGCTTCTATCCCGACCAGGCTTGAGCCAGAACAGGTCCCATGCACCATCGTGCTTTAAGCTTTGCCCTCCTTCCACTGCTGTTCTGGCTGGTGCCGGTAGCGCGTGCCGAAGACGCACCATCGACGCTTTTCTTGATCGATGGATCGGGTTCGATGTGGGGGCGTTTCGAACCCGACAAGCGCGCCAAGATCGATGCCGTGCGTGAACTCTTGAAGCCCATCATCACGTCCGCTGGCCAATCGCACATCGGCCTCGCCTCATTCGGTCACCGCCGCAAGGGCGACTGCAGCGACGTTGAAATTATTGCGGTACCCGGAACGGAGCGCGATCCCGTTCTCGCGCCGCTTGAAAAACTCAACCCAAAGGGCAAGGGACCGCTCGCCGAAGGTCTGCGCCAGTCTGTGGCGGCCTTAGGCGCCAACCGTCCTGCCTCGATCATCGTCATCAATGACGGCGCCGATAATTGTCAGCAGGATGCTTGTGCAGTGGCTGCCGAGATTGCCAAAAACGCGCCGGGCGTCGCCATTCACATGATCAGTATCGGCGTCGATCCTGTTGATCAGCCACGCCTCTCGTGCGTCGCCAAAGAAACCGGCGGACAATTTTTCGATGTGACTGACCCAATTTCACTCGCGGCCGCGATCGGCGACGCGGTGGGGCGCACACCCTCAGCCTCTCCACAAAACGCGGCTCAAGCCGCCGTCGCCGTGCCCGATACGAGCGGCGTGGCCGGGGCGACGCTCAGAGCAACGGCGGTTCTGGCCGAAGGCAAGGCGCCACTCGTGCAGCCTTTGCGCTGGCGCGCGATCAAAGCTGGCGGAACGGAGGTTGTTGCCAGCGCCGAGTCCGCGCAATTCTCAGCCGCCCTCGAACCTGGCACCTACGGCATCGAAGCCCAGACTGGTACCATAACGGCAAAGCAAGACGTGACGATAGAGACTGGAAAGCCTGCTTTAATCGCCGTGCCGCTCAATGCCGGGCGCCTCAAGGTGCTGGCCAAGTATAACAAGGATGGCGAGAGCGCTGGTTCCGCCATCATCACCGTGTCACAAGCGAAATCGAGCGGCGGCGGCACGGTCTGGCTCGGACGGCTTGACGCGGCCGATACGATACTCCCGGCTGCCACCTACACCGTCGCCGTTGCGGACGGGAACATCCGTCAGGAGCGCCAAGTCACGCTGAGCGCAGGATCGGACACGACCACCGATTTCGTTCTTGGCGCCGGTCGCGTCGAACTCACAGCAACTTTGAACGAGGGTGGCGAAGCACTCAGCGACGTCACATTCTCCGTTGCGGAAGACGATCCCGAAAGCCCGGATGGGCGGCGCGAACTCGCGCGCTCGTTTGCACCAACAGCCGAATTTCAACTGCCGGCTGGCACCTATTACGTGTCAGCGCGATCGGGCGACGCTGAAACACGCCAGCGTATCGCGGTTGGCGCCGGCGACGTCGTCAAGCGCGTCCTCGTGCTCGGAGCGTCGCGCCTCAAAGTTTCTGCGCCCGCAAGTCCAACGACGCAGCAAGAAGGGCATGGCATTGTCTACCGCGTGTTCGCACTCGACGGCGATAAGCGCGAGATCGCGCGATCGTCAAAACCCGAATTCGAAACTCTTTTGACCGCGGGCCGCTATCGCGTCTCGGCAACGCTCGAAGCGCATAGCTTTACGGCAACCCAAGACGTCGTCCTGGAAGCCGGCAAGCCTGCGAACGTCGTCATGAAATTCGAAGCCGCAGAAATCAGCTTCAAGCTTTCAGCCGGTGCAGCCGCATCCACAGGCGACGTTTTCTGGGAGATCAAAGATCAAAACGGCCGCGCCTTTTGGCACGCAGCCGTTACCGAGCCAAAACTGCTTCTTGCGCCCGGCCGGTACACAGTGCGGGTCGAAACACGCGACCGCGGCACGCAAGCGGCGTTCGAAGTCCGTACCGGTGAGAGCCAGCAAATCGACTTAGGACAAAATTGAAGGCCATTGCCCGAGTTCTGACACGCGCAAATGTTTGCTCTGAACTAAGCTTGCATATCAATGTTGAAGGACGAACCGATTTAGCGATGCCAAAAACTAAAACCGCCGCCCATTCATTTTTAGCGCTCTTGCGTCCGATCATTTCGATCGCGGCGGCGGCGCTGTTCGGGCTGACTGTTGCCGCAGGTACTGCTAGGGCCGAACCCGAATCTGGCTGGCAGGCCGACGTCGAAGTGAAGAAGTCGGCGCCTGCTCAGGCTAAGACTGCCAAGCCCGCGAAGGCCAATTCCAATACTACGGTCATCGAGCGAAATGGCACATCGTCCGACACACCTGGCGCACCCGGCAGCACGCAAGTGAAACTCGTGGCCCTGCTGACGGCGGACGGCCAGCAAATCGATCAAGGCATGGTGTGGCGTGTGTTCCAGCACGGCACGGGGGCAGCGGCCAAATCCAAGCTCGTCACAGAAAATCGCGATGCCAGCCCAGCGCTGAAATTGCAACCCGGCGATTACACCATCAATGCCTCGTTCGGCCGCGCCAATCTGACGCGCAAAGTCACGGTAAAGTCCGGCTCCACAACAACGGAGCAGTTCGTGTTGAACGCCGGCGGATTGCGACTGAACGCCAACGTCGCCAATAACCCGGCGCCAGACGGCATGGTGACGTATGCCATCTACTCGGACGACCGCGATCAATTCGCAAATCGCACGGCCGTGATGACAGGCGCAAAGCCTGGTCTCATCATTCGCCTCAACGCCGGTATCTATCGCGTGGTCTCAACTTACGGCGATGCCAACGCGCGCGTAGAAACCGACGTCACTGTGGAAGCTGGCAAACTGACGGAAGCGGCCGTCGCACACTCGGCCGCCAAGGCCGCTTTCAAGCTTGTCACGCGCGAGGGCGGGGAAGCCCTTCCTGACACACATTGGAGCATCCACGCGGCAACGGGAGAAATGGTCAAGGAAAGTGTTGGCGCCCTGCCGACACACATGCTCGCGCCTGGCGACTACATCGTCAACGCCAAATCCGGAGGTCGCGTTTTCCAGCGCAAGTTCTCTCTGCGCGAGGGCGAAATGGCCAACGTCGAAGTCATGGCCGAAGGTCAAGACGCCGCCGTTACGGCAGACGATATAAATCCGTCACTTGAAATCACGCCCTCGCTCGAACTCAAAAATCCGTAAGGATCCAATCCGTCGGGCACCCGTTGGCACGCATGCGTTTATCGACGACATCAGCTTCCGCCGTTTTGCCATCGCGCTGAAAGGCCGTACGCGCGAGCTGCCACTGCTCGCACGCCGCAGTTAGATCTCCATGATCGACGGCCGCCTCCGCCAGCGCAATACGCGCGGCTGCATGGACGTATTCAGGACCGTGTTGCGACCCAATGCCCGCCGCCGAACGCAGGGCGGACTGCGCTTCCTTATCCAGCCCCAAGGCGCGATTTTGCTCGGCAAGATCGAGGTACATTGCCGCCATGACATGATGTTTGCCGCTGGCGTCAGCGGCGGCAATTTGGCGTTCAATTGCGACGATTTCGTCGCGCGCCAAGGACCGAACTGAAGTGTGCTGAGTCATCGAATTCATAGGCGTCGCCGTCTCCTGGATTGTCACGCGGTCTTCATCGGCTGGCATGGCGTAAGCGCTCAGCAGGCGCTGACGCCTCGCCCGCTTGCGCGCTATAAGCACGCTCGAAAGCACAAGCAATACGAGCACAGGTACTACGAGAATGATGGCCCGAAGCAGCGCTTCGGATTGCAACACATCGGACACGGGACCCTCCTCCCCCACCCGTTGACTGGCCTAACGTGCCAGTGCTGATTCTTGAGTTTAACCCTTACCTGAACGGCGCGGAATACATCAGTCCGCCTTTAGTCCACAGGTTGTTCAAACCTCGTTCGAGCTGGAAGGGTGACGCCTGGCCGAGCGTTCGCTCGAAAACTTCAGCGTAATTGCCTACTTGTTTGACAACCTGATACGCCCAGTCATGCGCCAAGCCCAGTGGCTGACCAAGATTGGCTTCTTCGCCGAGAAACCGGCGCACTTCAAGTGCAGCTGATGCCTTCATGGAATCGATATTGGCGCTTGTAATGCCAAGTTCCTCGGCCGCTATGAGCGCCATGGCGTTCCAGCGCACGATAGCGAACCACTCATCGTCGCCCGTGCGCACCGCCGGTCCCAGCGGTTCCTTGCTGATGATTTCAGCCAAGAGCACATTGTCCGCCGCGTTGGTCAGCCGGCTGCGTTCATGTGCAAGTAAAGTAAGGTCACCCGTCAGTACGGTACACCCTCCCGCACCATAGGCTTTAACAAGCTGTTCCCAACGATCCGACGTGATCAATTGGAAGCGCATCTTGTTGCGCGTGAAAAATTCCGTGACCGCACGCTCGCCTGAACTCCCCGGCAAAACACAGATTGAAGCGCCCGAGAGTTCGAGGACGCTCGAGACAGCGTGACTGCGCGGAACGAGAAACCCTTGACCATCGTAAAAGATCACACCGGCAAAACGCACCTGTAGATCGGTGTCGCGCGACAAAGTCCAGGCCGTGCTGCGCAGCAAGACATCGACTTCGCCATCCTGCAGCGCCTTGAAACGGTCTGTCGACTGCAGGGCACGAAACTTGACCGCATCTTTCTTGCCAAAAACCGCGGCGGCAAGTGCCGAACAGAATTCCACTTCGAGCCCGCTCCACTCTCCCTGCGCGCTGACCTGGGAAAAACCGGGCGCATTCTCACTGACGCCGCAGTTAATGTAGCCGCGGGCCTTCACTTGGTCGAGCGTCGGCTTCTTCGCCGCATGGGCCGGCTGCACGGTACCCATCGCCAAGAACGCCAAGACAATCAGGGCCGCAGCCAGAAGGCGCGTTAGGGGCGCCACAATCAACGTTTCTAGCAACATTGCACCTCTTTGGATGATCATCCCACTGCGACCCCAGCATGCCGCGACAAGAACAATCCCTCCGGGGAAAAACCAACGATAGCACACATCCCGCGCCGCAAGCCCCTGGTCAAGCCCTTGACCAAAGTCCTATCTTGCGCCACCAGGGCCTAGAACGGTTGGAGGCGCGACACGAGGCATGGCAAAATCAAACGACGGCGCGCCGCCCAAAGTAGGTGATATATCCGCTGATAACGCTGGCGTTAGGCACAGCGAAGCGACCCAAATTGTCCATCACGGCCGCCATCCAGAGGCCCAGCACGGCTTCGTGAATACGCCCGTTTACCGTGGCTCGACCGTTCTTTTTCCAACCCTTGCCAAGATCAAGTCGCGCGACCAAGCCTACACTTACGGCCGGCGTGCCACACCGACAACGCACGCCCTCGAAGACGCCATTACAGATCTCGCGGGCGGCGCATTGACCATTCTGACGTCGTCGGGGTTGTGCGCGGTTTCAACAGCGCTTCTGGCGTTCGTCCAATCCGGCGATCACATCTTGATGGTGGATAGCGTCTATCAGCCGACGCGCACGTTTTGTGACAAGATGCTGACGCGTCTTGGTGTCGAGACCACATACTACGATCCACTGCTGGGCGAGCGCGTCAGTGATCTGATCAAACCCAACACACGATTGATCTTCGTCGAGAGCCCGGGATCGCAGACGTTCGAGATGCAGGACATTCCGGCTATCGCCAAAGTCGCGCGGGCCAAAAACATCTGGCTCTTGGCTGACAATACCTGGGCCAGTCCCCTATATTCTAAGCCTCTCGCGCTCGGCGCCGACGTGACGATCGAGGCGGCCACCAAATACATCGTCGGACACGCTGACGCGATGCTGGGCGCCGTAACCGCCAACGCGCGGGCTGCAAAGTATCTCGACAATGCCAAAGAAGCGCTTGGAACGTGCCCGGGCTCGGAAGAAACCTATCTGGCCTTGCGAGGCCTGCGCACACTTCACGTCAGGCTCGCGCATCATATGCGATCAGCGCTTGAGATGGCCCGCTGGCTGGAAGATCGCTCCGAGGTGGCGCGTGTGCTGCATCCAGCGCTCGAAAGCCATCCAGGCCATGGCATTTGGAAACGTGATTTTACCGGCGCCTCGGGGCTTTTCACAATTGTCCTCAATCCGGCCGACGAGAAAGCCCTTGCCGCATTTTTAGATGGGCTAAAGCTCTTTGGCATGGGCTACTCATGGGGCGGCTATGAAAGCCTCATCATTCCCTTTGATCCAAAAGCCTATCGCACAGCCACCCACTGGGCGGCGGACGGTCCGGCCTTGCGGCTGCATATAGGCCTGGAAGACATAAACGATCTCAAGGCCGACCTTGACTCAGCCTTTAGCAGGTTGAAAACGCAAAGCTAACCGGCTCGGCTCTCTACTCAATGATAGTTGCGGCATAATTGCAACGTCTTGCTGCGGAATAAGTGACAGCACGCACCGTTATCCCTGTAGCTCGCAACGAGGACACCACGTGACGGAAGACGTTCGATCCAAAATGATCGAATTGTTGCCGCGACTACGCAGATTTGCGTATGCGCTTACGCGGAGCTTGGAGCAAGCCGACGACTTGGTACAGGACACGTGTGAAAGGGCTTTGGCCCGGGCTGACCAATGGCAGCCAGGAACAAGGCTGGATAGTTGGATGTACAGAATCGCACAAAATATCTGGTTTGACGCCGGCCGCAGCGCAAAGGTTCGCGGCGAGCAGACC
>JANOKZ010000161.1:0-1727 GCA_031419515.1 Hyphomicrobium sp. | reverse complement strand
TGTGCTGGAACTGAAACACCTCCATCCGTCCGGCAGGGAAACTCAAATACTTCCTTTCGTTCGTCATTTTTTACCCCCCAAATTGAATTGCGATGCCGAATACGGTCGCAACTTGAAAACGCTCCCTTCAATCATTGCGGGATTAGTCCGCGTGATTATCGGCTGTCTATGCGCCCAACATGGTCAGAGAATGGCCGGCCGACGTTTAAAAAGGCCGGCAAAAGGCGTCGAGTAGTGCGGCCGGAATAGAAAATACCAAACGGAGCAAAACACATTCTACTTTGATGGCGGTACGCAAGATCAAGATGAGTGGGAGGCACACTACTGGATTGTATAGATTCCATCATAGCTTCGGCGCTTTCTCGTTTCCTAGCCGGGGGTCGCATAAGCACTTGTGGAGCACAATTCATTTCGTAATGCTCTAATTTCAAATTGATCATTTCTAATAATTTCGATAACGGCCAAATCAATAGTCTCAAATGTTTCAATATAATCTCGGTCATATGACGGCCAACTTCGCGAATTAAATAACTATCAGATTGGCATTCCAGCGTATCGGCCAAGCGCTCTTATCGTGTGCACGATGCGCATTGGGATACCGCTCTACAGTCTTTGGGGGAAGGGGGTGAGGCGATGAAACAATCGTCCGGTATTTCTTTGCTTTCTGGCGCTCTCGCGTGCGCAATGCTGATGTGCGCAGCGTTCCGGGGCCAGAACGCCGTCGCCGGGTCGAACGAGGCAGACCGAAGCCAAACCGTGGAAGCACAGCCAGGGATGAGACCTGCGGGGCATGCCGAGAATTATGGAGAGACCGATAAACCCGAAACCGCGAACGCTCAATCTGAAGGTCACAAGTCCGATGGCCACAGCGGCAACGCCAAGTCCGATGGCCACAGCGGCCTTGCCAACGACGAGTCGCTCTATCCCACTGCCGCGCAATGCGGCGAGTGCCATAAGCAGATTTACGAAGAGTGGTCGTCGTCGAACCATGCCTATGCGTCGATCTCGCCGATGTTCCACAAGTTCGAGCAGAAATTTCAAGATCTGACCCAAGGTACGGTCGGCACCTTCTGCGTGCGCTGTCACCAGCAGGTCGGCACCCAGCTCGGCGAGAGCCGCGAAACGCCGCTTTGGGAGCGCAGCCAGATTTCGCGCGAGGGCGTGACCTGCATCACCTGTCACCGGGTCAAGGAGCAATACGGCAAGGTCAATGGCGAACGCCGCGTCGAGCCGGGCAAGATCTACGAGCCGGTCTACGGCAGCGGCGAAAAGAGCGTCATCAAAGACGTCCTCGCCAACAAGGACACTTACTCCGTCAAAACCAGTCCTGACGGGCGCGGCAACGATATCCACAAGGGCATGATCACGAACGATCAGATCACCAAGTCGGAGTTCTGCGTCAGCTGCCACCAAGTTGCTGTCAACCTCGGAATCAAGCTGGAGATCGTCTGGGATCAGTATCGCGACAGCCCGGCACGCAAAGCCGGCGTCACCTGCCAGGACTGCCACATGGGCAAAGTCCCTGGAAAGCCCGAGGGATATACGAAGGCGCCCTCCGCCATCGTCGGCGGCAAGGACATCAACCCGGGACGTAAGCACGCCAATCACCGCTTCATCGGCCCGGGCTATTCAATCGCACACCCCGGCATCTTCCCCCACAACCCCAAGGCCCAGTCCGTCAAAATAGAGGATTGGCTGCAGTTCGACTGGCGCGCCGGCTGGGGCAC
>JANOKZ010000160.1:0-7474 GCA_031419515.1 Hyphomicrobium sp. | reverse complement strand
AGGCACCTGGTGCCAGCGCGCTCCAAATCCGTTTTTATAACGCCGGTGGGACACCACGCGGCACTATTGGCACGTGCTGCGCCCGGCGCGGCCGCGCAAAAAAGGCTTTGGTCCGATTGACCCTGCGAACTGTGCCGGCCTACCGTAATGGACAGCGGGGCCGGTTGATCCCTGTTGGATCGGTGGAAAATTGGGTAAGGGCAATTGGAATGGGTAAGGGCAATAAGAAGCGCGGACACAAAAACGGTGGTAAAACGAACGGCAACGGTAAGCCGGCGCAGGAGGCAACCATGGGAAAAGCTACCCCTACAACAGCACCAAAAGCGGCCATAGGTTTAGCGGCCGCCCCGTCTGCGGCGAAAGCCGCCGCGCAACTGCCAGCGCAAGGCCGGGTGCCTGCACGGCAAAATCTATTCGCACGGGATTTTTCCCAAGTGACCGCCGTCCTCATGCGCGCGCCGAATTACAAGAATTTGCGCATCAGCGATCTCGAATGGCTGGTCATTCCGCCACTGCTTGCAGGGCAAAGCAAAGTTGCACTGTCGCGCTATTCCAAAGACGGCCCCATCGTACCTGTCGCGGTGGCGCTGTGGGCGCGGGTCTCGGCGAGCGTCGACAAACGGCTCAGTCAAGATCTTGAAAAACCACCGCTGCTCAGAGCCAGCGAATGGATGTCGGGAGACATATTGTGGCTGATGACGCTGGCAGGCGAACCGAAAGCGCTCGCGCAATTTCTGCCCCAGTTACAAGCAACGGTGTTCAAAGGGCGCGCCGTCAAGATGCGGATGCAGTCGGAGAACGGCAAAACGATTGTGCAGACTTTGAGCGCCCCTGCAACCGCACCAGTCATAGACAAAGGCATGAAGACAACGGCATGAAGACTAAGGCCGTCACCCAAAGAATTGCCGGCGCGATAACACTCGCGCCGTTTATTAAAATCTCGGGCAACCTTCAGGCAAATTGGGCCGTGCGGTCTATACCGGCGGCCAGCAAGACGCGCAGTCCTCGCCTATTCGGCCTTCTTGAAGAACGCGTCCGCCCGCATACCCGGCAGCAGCGGCACGTCCCCTTCCAGATCGATCGTGACCTCGCGCACTTCGACGTCGGTCGGACGGCGCGCGCCGCGCAGCGCGAACTTAGGTGACGCGAGTGTCGGCGCCATCTCGGTCACGGTTCCAGCGAATTCCTTGCCGGGATACGCGCCGCTCTTGACGATGACTTTTCCGCCGATCTTGACTTTTGACACGTCATGTTCGTCGAGTTCGGCCTTCAGGCGCACCACCGACATGTCGCCGATCACAGCGAGCGCTTGTTCCGGCGAGGGCGAGACCATCTCGCCGGCCTTAGCTGGCAACTGCAACACAGTGCCGGCTACCGGCGCGCGAATACGGGTTTTTTCCAGCAATGCTTCGGCAACGGCCACATCCGAGCGGGAGGCCTGGAGCGCGCTTTCGAGGCGGCTTGGGGCCGGAACGTCGGCCTTGGCTTGAGCAACAGCGTAGTTGCCGCGCTCCTTTTGCAGTTTATCGCGTGCGCTAGAGACATTGCGGCGCGCGTCCGAAACGCGGTCGGCCGAGCCCGACCCCGAGCGCTTGGCTTGCAACTCGTATTCGAGTTCAAAGCGGGCGTTGGTCACCTGGCGTTCGGCATTAAAGACTGCGTCTTCGGCTTTGCGTAAATCTTCGCGCGCCTTGTCGAGGGTTTGGGCGTCGCGTTCGCGCTTACGCGACGATGCTTCGGTTTCGGCTGCCTGCAGACGGGCGCGCGCTTCCTCGTCATCGAGGCGGATCAGGAGTTCGCCCTCTTCGACTGCGTCATTGGTTTTGATGGTCACTTCGGCAATGCGCCCAAGGAGACCGGCGCCGACGCGTACCTGGCCAGATTTCGGCTCGATACGTCCGGGTGCGGCGGCGACCCACGGCAATTCAGGCGGGGCGGCGGTGGCGGCCACGGGGGCGGGTTTGGCGACCGCTGGCGGAGCCGTCACTGTATCCGTGCCGATGAAGCGGCCGACGTTCATGGCGCCAAGTGCTCCGGCCCCGGCGGCAAGCGTCAGCATCAGCAGCGAACTGCCCAAGCTCTTGCGGGCGCGGGCCGGGCGGTCTTCGGCATCATCATGTGTATTCGTCACGGGGTGGTCTCCTCGGAAGTCAAAAAACGGATAACGGGACGAAGGCTGATCCTTCATCTAAAGCGAACCTAGGCTGCGTGCGGCGCGGGCGCTGTCCCGGTGGTGACAATCGGATCAGCACGACACAATATCGTTCACCACGTTAGTCGTTTCCGCGGGACTCGCAAAGATCCAGTCGTCAGGACGGCAAAAAAGTTCTGGGCCCCGGAGGCTAGCTCCGGGACCCTATTCTGTCGTTCGAACCGGCTTAGAGGTTCATGCTGTTGCTTACTGGCAGATCTGTTGGAGCGTCCATCCCACAATCTTGCAGTCCGAGTGGCCGTTCGAGCATTTGCGGATCGGCAGGCGCTGATAGTCGCAGTAGTGGTTGCCGGCGTGGCCTGAGTAACCGTGCAAGGCCTCCTTCGACTGGTAGGTCTCGATGTAAAGTTCCCGGCCTTTGCCGCCAGCGTCTGCCGTTGTGCTGGTCAGAAGCGTGGTGCCGCAAATCGTTGCGAGGGCGGCGGCGAGAGCGAATGTCTGGTTGATGGTCTTCATGGCTTAGGTCCTCCTGGGGTGGGCTGCTCGGGCCCGGTTGATGTCCGATGTAGAGAACTTTACGGGCAGGCAAGCCGCCTGGCTGTTCCGGGCGTAACAGGGGCAAAAATTAACCGGCGCGCGGCGCGAGACGGGTAAAAGCTGTCAATCGTTACAAAAAATGTCGCGCGATGACGCGCCTTTGACTCATTCTCACGAAAGCGCGAGGGCTGAAACTTTGCACGCAACGCTGGCGTAACTCCTGCCATGGACCGGTTGTGGTCCGCCAACAAACCCCAGGAGAATTCAAATGAAGAACTTTGTTAACACTGCTTTTCTCGCCGCAGCTTTGTTCGCAGGCGCTGCTTCGGTTGCCGTCACTGCTCAGGCTGCAAGCACGAGCGTGATGCACGCGTATTGGATTGGCCGCTAAGCGCGCTCAACTGAAATACTAGATTCGCATATCAACTCGGCTCCCCGGATAATGTCCGCGGAGCCGAGTTCTTTTCTTCACTCTGCCAACCATGCAAACCAGCCATGTGCAACAGGTGCGAGGTTTACGCGCGCATCAAGATCGCAACCGCAGCAACTGCGAGCATTTTCGTTGCGTTACAAAAAAAGTTCTGCCTCACCAGATCGTGCACATCGAACACAAGCGCGCGAGCAGCGAAACTTTTAGCGCTTTGCCGGCGTAACTCGTTGCATGGATCGATTGAGATCCAGCGCACTAACGACAACGCATCTTAGACAAGCAACTTAGACAAGGAGAACTTTGATGAAGACGTTTCTTAACACCGCATTCCTCGCCGCTGCAGTACTCGCGGCCGCCGCATCGGTTTCCGTCACCGCGAACGCTGCATCCGCCAACCTGATGCATACCTACTGGATCGGCCGCTAAGGTAAATTCAGAATTAGGAAATCGAAACACAATATCCAGAATTCAACATCGAGACAGGAGACTTTCCATGAAGACGCTCATCATTACAGCACTGGTTGCACTTTCGTCGCTGACTGCAACCGCCAACGCCGGCCTCATGATCGACGCCTCGCAGGGCCCGATCAAAATCACGGTCGACGGCGGCCGCTAACGGGTAACACCACATGAATGAGTATGGCGCGGGCGTGCATGCCGCCCCGCCACTCGCACTTTCTCCGTTAATGACACCGGCTTCGTGATCCTGCGTTTCCCGCCCTGCGTATCAGTGCTATGGTGAAATTGTCATGATCGGGGACGGCAAAACGCGATGCGGAAAATACTGGCGACGGTTATCAGCCTTGTGTCCATCAGCCTTGTATCCATGTGGGCTGCGCTCATGAGCACAGCTGCGGCGGAAACCTCCCCGGGTTCCGCGTTTGACTTTTCTTTTACCTCGATCGACGGTACGGCCATGCCGCTCGCCAATTGGCGCGGCAAAGTGTTGCTCGTCGTCAATACGGCTTCTTTTTGCGGTTTTACAAAACAGTACGCAGGGCTGCAGTCGCTCTGGTCCAAATATGAATCCAAAGGACTCGTGGTCGTCGGCGTGCCATCGAACGATTTTGGCGGCCAAGAGCCCAAAGCCGAAGGCGAGATCAAGAAATTCTGTGAAGGCGCATTCGGCATAACGTTCCCATTAACCGATAAGCAGCCCGTCACAGGGCCGGGCGCGCATCCGTTCTTCAAATGGGCCGCGGCCTCGGCAGGAGACGGCGGGGCGCCGGGGTGGAATTTCCATAAATATCTGATCGGCAAAGACGGGCGCTTCTTGCGTTCTTTCTCTTCCCGCATGGCGCCCGAGTCCGATGAACTGACCCGCGAAATTGACAACGCTCTCGCAATGAAAGCTGCTGCCGCCGATTGAGGGGCGCTCCAGGCAGTCACAGCGCGTGGGGACTGTGGCGGAATGGCACGTTTTTGAGCACCCAGGTGGCGGAACGTGCAGAACTGGGCTAGCAGAGGCGGGGCGGTTGACTGAGGCATGCCTTACTGGGGCTAGTCAGTGAACCCACTCATCAAAATTGCCTCGCGCAGCATAATCAATGACAAGCAAGTTCACACGCCGTCAGCTCATGCATTTGGGATCAAGCCTCGCGCTCGCTGCAGGCGTGACACAGAACGCAGCGTTGGCTTGGGCCCTGTCGGGATTGGACGCATCGGAACTCGCCGCCCCCGTTCCATTTTCATTCGAAGACCTGCAAGGCCGCGCGGCAAAACTCGCAAGCGTACCGTACACGCTGCCTGTTGTTCCGTCGCCCGAGACGCTCGCTGAAATCGATTACGACCAATTCCAGAAGATTCACTTCCGGCCGGAAAAGAGTGTGAAGCTCGACCGCGACGGAAAATTGCCGGTTCAGCTATTCCACCTCGGCAACTATGCGAACGAGCCGGTTCACTTGCACGTCGTCGAGGCCGGAACATCGCGCGAAATCATTTATAGCTCCAAGCTGTTCGACAGTCCGCCCGATCACCCTGCGCGCAAATTGGCCGATGGCGCGGGCTTTGCGGGGTTTCGCATCATGGCGCCCGATCTCAAAACGGATTGGTTTGCGGCCGTGGGTGCGTCCTATTTCCGTTCGTCCGGGCCCTACAACCAGTATGGCCTCTCGGCGCGCGGCATTGCTATCGATACGGCCATGCCGCATCCAGAAGAATTTCCGCGCTTCAGCCACTATTGGATTGAAGGCGACAGCGGCACGCGCGCGCCAATGACGATTTACGCGATGCTAGATGGGCCAAGCCTCACTGGCGCCTATCGCATGACGCTCGAACGGCTGACGGACGCGCGCGACGTGCATCGCGTTGTCATGGAAATCGAGTCTGTATTGTTTGCGCGTAAAGACATCGCGAGGCTCGGCGTCGCGCCGTTTTCCAGCATGTTCTGGTATGGGGAAGCGAGCCGCAAGCAATCGGCCGATTGGCGGCCGGAGATCCACGACAGCGATGGGCTTTCGGTGCTGACAGGATCGGGCGAGCGCATCTGGCGCCCGATCAACAATCCGCCCAAAGTCATCACCAGCGCCTTCATCGACAAGGATGTGCAAGGCTTCGGCTTGCTGCAGCGCGACCGCGACTTTGTCCACTATCTGGACGACGGCGTGTTCTATGAACGCCGCCCGTCTGTTTGGATCGAGCCGCTCGAAAAATGGGGAGAGGGTGCGGTGCACCTCGTTGAAATCCCAACGGATGATGAAACCTTCGACAATATTGTTGCCTATTGGGCGCCAGCCGAACCCTTCAAGGGCGGCCAAACCCGCCGTTATCGCTACCGGCTGACGTGGCTGGACGAGCCGCCATTCCCGGCTGACGTCGCCCGCGCCACCGGCACTTGGACGGGCATGGGCGGCAGGCCCGGGTTCAAACGGCCAGATGGCGTTCGAAAATTCGTGATCGATTTTCAGGGTAAGATTTTCGAAGGACTAGGCCGCAACGATGGCGTCGAACTGGTGGTCACAACCTCGCGCGGCGACGTATCGAACTCTTATAGTCACCCCGTGGTCGATCAGCGCGAACGCTGGCGCGCCTTTTTCGATATCAAGGCTGATGGCACTGAGCCCGTTGATCTGCGCGCGTTTCTCCGCAAAGGGAGTGTTGCGCTAACAGAGACGTGGATCTCGCAATATTTTCCGTGATTATGGTTCTGCCTTGCGTGATCTGCGAGCACGTCAGAGTTTGCGAGAGAGCCTCCGCAAGCTGCTCCATTGTATTGGCTGGGAGCAACAGGCCGCCGTTTTCCCGCGACAGGCATGACAAAGCGCGGAACGAGCGCGGATGCAGCCTAAATGCAATGACGTGAACAGTAAGCTTGTGGGCTTTCGATTTCAGTTCATGCGCAATCTGACAGGGATAGCGCCCGCAGTTTTCTTCGCCGTCCGTCAGGAGTACGATGACGGCGGGCTTCCGCGTGTAGTCGAGTGCCACCGCTGCGGCTTCGACTGCCGAGGAAAGCGGCGTTTCGCCTTCGGTTTTAGTCTTGTCGATTGCGGCAAGAATTTCGTCGCCTGCATTGGCATGAGGCGCGACTTCAAGCGAGAGCTTCTGGCAGCGGGCTTGGTCACCGGGACCATAGATGACGAGGCCGAGATTGCGGTTCTTGGCGGCAAGAGGAATGACTTGATGCGCGGCCATGCGCGCAAGGTCCATGCGCGTTGCCCCTGATTCAGTCGGTTTGCTCATGGAACCGGACGAGTCGAAAACGATGATGGCATCGTCCCGGCATGTGGTGACTTCAGCGGCCAATGTCGGGTTCGGTAGTAACGCGGCATAGGCGGTTGCGCAAAAAGCGGCGCGCCAGAGTTTGCAGACTCTAATCCCGAATGCCCAGAACCCACTAATCCCCCAGAACCCCATGCGAAGGCCTCCTCTTCCACCTGTCAACCTAACAACGTGAAGGGTTGGGCGCCAGATCAGTTGGGAAGCCAGTGAGGAGATCGGGTGTGGGTCCAAGCCCGGCCTTCGATGACGCGTTTCATATCGATCAGCGCGCAGGACCGGTTTCAACCGGCAGATCGCTGCCTTCCTGGCCCCATTCGGCCCATGAGCCATCATAAACGGCCGCATTGGTTTGTCCGACAACTGCGAGTGCCAAGGCCAGCATGGACGCGGTGACGCCCGAGCCGCACGTATTGACAACGGGTTTCGCGACGTCGATGCCAACGGCTTTAAAGAGCGCGCCAAGGTCTTCGGCAGATTTGAACGTGCCGTCGGGGTTGAGGAGCGACTGCGATGGAATATTTTTCGAGCCCGGAATGTGACCCTTGCGCAAGCCTGCGCGAGGCTCGTCGTCCCGGCCTTCGAAACGGCCAGCGGGACGGGCGTCGGCGATCTGAACGCCAGACTTCTTGATCAAG
>JANOKZ010000159.1:0-15515 GCA_031419515.1 Hyphomicrobium sp. | reverse complement strand
CCTCTCGCGTAGGTTTGTCGCTAAAATCTTCTTGATCCAGACGGCTGTCGTACCGGCCGCAACTTTGCTGACTTATTTTTGAAGGGGCCGCCCCTGATAAATATATAATGGCGGCGGCAAGCCTGCCGCCTCCAACTCTCTTATCGTTACTTCTTTTCTACGACCTTTTGTCCGGTCGCGTCTTCGAGACATTTCTTCTCAAAGCTCAACTTCGCAGCGCCCGCGAGCTTCTGGTCTCCCGCAGTCTTTGCGCACGTAAGCTTCGCGTCGGTTTCGCATTTGCTCATGAAGCTCGTCAGAGCGGCTCCAGCGAGCTTTTTGTCTGTAGCGGACTTTTGGCAACTTGACGTATCGGCCATTGCGCTGCCAGCGACGAGCATGCTGAGTGCTACAATAATGGGTTTCATCATCTTACGGTATTCCTTGTTTGGTTGATTGAATCGATTTTAGATAGGCCTGGTCTAGGCATTGCCCTTTAGGCGCTTGTTGCAAATACTGTAGTAGCCGCCGCCTTTCTCGATCCACTTGAGACCGCCGTTTGCGTTCGTCGCCTTGTTGGCATCGTACTGATCAAGGCAGGTCTGCATCCGGGCCTTGCCCACGGACTTCTGCGCATAGGCCGCCGCGATGACTGACGGAAAGACAGCGTTCGCTGCACTTGCACTCTGGTTCTGGGGCAATTTCGGCGCTGGTTTGTATGGTGCTGCAGCCGTTGTCTTTGCGGACGCAGCCGCAGTTTGCGGAGCAACCAACGCCGCTGGGGTAGGAGTCGCGGCCGAGCTGCATTCCGAGCGGCGGAAATCAATCCAGCTCTTTGCAGCCGAAGACCCGTTCGCTTTGGTCGCGGCATACTTGGCGGAGCAGTCTTTCATTGACATGGCATAGGATGGCGTTGCTGACATCGCAGCTGTAGCGGCAAAGGTCAGCAATGCGCCGAGCATCATTTGATGACGTCTCATGGCAAATCCTTTCGAGGTCATTGACCACCAAAGCATATTGGCGGCGCGGACCAATCTCCGCCGTGCCGGGGGCCAAGGTGTGGTGGCGGGCATACGGTTTTGTAAGGTGAGAGCTTAAGCGCCGCTTCGCTGCATCCAGGCCTTGAAATCAGACCAACGGGAACTCGACGATGACGGCTAGGCCCGGCTCATTGTCCGACAATTCGACTGACGCGTCGTGTAGGGCGGCCACCGCGGCGACGAGGCTGAGGCCCAACCCGGTGCCCGGCGTCGAGCGACTTTTGTCGAGACGATACAGCCGACGGAATACGCGCTCCCTCTCAGCATCAGGTACGCCCGGTCCGTTGTCACACACCGACACCCGCGCACGGCCAGCGGAACCCTCGACGCTAATATTGATCAGCGATCCTTCCGGTGTGTGTCGCAGGGCATTTTCGATCAGATTTGCGAGGAGTTGCGTGAGAAGGTCCCGGTCACCATGGACTTGGGCGCCTGAACCAATCGATGATCGCAATGATATGCGATGGTTTGTATCCTCGCCCACATATTCATAAGCTTCGACCACCTTGGCGACGACGTCCTCGATATCAATGTCGGCAAAGCGGGCCTTCCGGGCCCCACTTTCAATTTGAGCGATTCGCAAGAGCGCTTCGAACGTTGTGATTACACCATCAAGTTCGTCACGAATTTCCACCAGCGCACTGCGGCTCTCCTCCGCTGGTGGAGCCCCGGCCAGAGCGGTATGCACACGCTGTTGGATGCGCGCGATGGGCGTCTTCAGATCGTGCGCAATGTCTGTCGAAATTTGCTCGAGTGTCGAGACCGTGCGTTGCAGATGATCGAGCGTGCTATTGACGCGCTCGGAGACGTGGTCAAGATCGTCATTGGCCCCCGATAACGGGACTCTTGTGGACAGCTGCCCCTGCGCAACGGAAGCAAGAGTATTTTCCAGCGCGTCCATGCGGCGCTGCGCACCTATGCCGAGCCAGGTACTTCCAAGGAGGCCGATTAATAGTGATATAATGACGCCCCAAATGAGCCCATCGATAAATAGATTTTCCGCTTCGTCGATGTCGCCATCGCCCGCGCCAACCATGAGGTAGCCTCCCTTCAGGGGAGTCCAGAAAGCGAGCAGCGCGTCCGTCGCTTTTGATTTCTGCGCATTGCCGATGAACCTCAATGAAGGCCATGCAATTTCCTTCCAACCTTCGAACCTCGGTATCAGCTCGATATTGCCGGCCAAGTACTTTCCAGACTGATCCGTCAGGAGATAGATAACTTCATCCTCAGCGGTGGGTGGGCCGAGGGTTTGAATGGATTTGATGATCTCTGCTAGACCCTCGTTATCGTGCTGCACGACCAAGGCATCTCGTATTTCCGTGATATGCGATTTGAGCTTTGTTTGAATTTCGGCAGCGATCATTTGGTAGAGAACTGCGAAAATAACGGCGATCGTGAATAAGAACAGGCTGCAAAAAATCGCAGCTATACGAAATGCGGTTCTTTGCGTGAGCTTACGAGGCGTCATTGAGGCTGTAGCCAACTCCGCGGATCGTCTTGATTAGAGACTGGGCAAATGGCCGGTCGACTTTATCCCTGACCCGGCTGATGTGCGTTTCGACGATACTCGTCTTGGGATCGAAATGGAAATCCCAAACTGCTTCGAGCAACATCGTCCGGGTGACGATTTTGCCTTCGTTTCTCATCAAGACTTCCAGAAGCTTGAATTCGCGCGGCTGCAAAGCGATGTCTTGGCCGCCGCGGCGCACGGTGCGGGCGATCAAATTGATCTCGAGATCCGCAACCTTCATAACGGCCGTATCCTGCTTGCCGGACGAACGCCGCACCAACGCATTGACCCGGGCGATCAGCTCGGTCTGCGCGAAAGGCTTGACAACATAGTCGTCACCGCCTGCCTCCAACCCTTCAACTCTATCGTCGATACCGCCGAGGGCTGTTAAGAACAGCACGGGTACCGCAACTCCGGCACGGCGCATTTCTTTTACAATCGTCAGGCCATCCGTGCCCGGCAACATGCGATCAACGATCACAATGTCGTAACTCATGGCAACAGCAAACTTTAGCCCATCCGTTCCATTGGATTTTACGTCTGGGCAATGCCCTTCCGCTGCTAGGGCGTGTTCAATGAATTGAGCCGTGCTGACGTCATCCTCAACTATGAGAACTCGAAGCGCTTGCTGTGGGGCAGGCGACATAGGCACCTCAATTGTCGCGCTCCGCGACAAGGGTTTGCGCTACTTCAGCGACGAACTCGACGAGCCATTCACTAGGGCTACGCCCAATACGATAAGGGTTATACCAAGAATAGCCAAACCATCGAGCTTTTGCCCATAGATGAGATAGGCCGAAAGCGCAATCAGTGCGGTGCCGGCGCCCGCCCAAATCGCATAGGCGACGCCGACAGGCACCGTGCGCAACGTGAGCGATAGAAACAGCAACGCGACCGCGTACCCGATAATCACCGTAGCGGCTGCCACAGGATTTGTCAGTTCTCCTGCAGTTTTCAGCGCTGCCGTTGCGGCCACCTCTCCGACAATAGCAATGACGAGATAGAGGTAGCCCTGCGGCATATTCATTGTTCCTGTTATTTGAAATCGTCTTCCATCTGCACCGCTATCGATGTTCCTTCGGCGCTTCGCGCACATGCGCCCGCATAGGTATGGAAAGGCGGAGGAGACGTAACTCCTTCCGACAATGTTCTGCTGTTTTCGAATAGGACGCCACTCTCGGCGAAGTTCGAGTAGAGCGCCAGTGCCCTTGCCAGGATCATAGGATTGGGATTGCCCAGGAGCTTCCTGTTGTCATAGACGCACTTAGTCAGTTCGCGCGGGTTGACCCTTTTGAAATTCTCGTGGCCGTGCGGAGTCACGTTGCGGCCTATTGCAATCGCCTCTTCGATCTCAGCGAACGTGGAGAAAGAGCCTTCCCCGCCCGACAGGTGATAGGTGTCAAACCACAAGTCTTTTTTGTCAGTAAATGGATGAGTGTTTGGGCCACCCAATCAACTGGCACGACGTCGATGCGCTCGTCAAATGAGCACGTAGACTGCCCTAAAATCTGGGCCGATCGGAACACCCAGTAGATGCTTCCCGATGGTGAAGTGCCAAGTTGCGTATGCCCAATGACAATCGACGGACGCGCCGAGATCATCGGAAATCCAGGATATTGGCGGCGGAGCGTGCGCTCGAATTCCAGTTTGGATTGAGTATAGGGGACAACGTGAGTAGGTGAATTTTGCTCTCCGTCTTCGATGACCACTTTGTCTACATCCATGCCCACGCACCAGGCCGTACCGACATTGACGAACCGTTCAACCCGTGCGCACTCGTTTAACACGCCGACGAACCGCAGGCTGGCATCGACGTTTATTTCCCTAATGCGCGGGTGGTTGGAGAATGCCGTCACGGCGGCCGAATGAACAACATGGCTGACGTCGCACACTCGAGGATCGGCGCGAAGACGCTCGCAATCTTCAAGACCGCCGAGGATGATCTGATTGTTCAATAGGTGGGCATCAATTGCTGCGTGCGGCAAGAAGCGCTGGAGGCTCTTTATGATGCGCTCGCGCGCCTCAGCTGTATTCGCCGCCCTCACCATAATCAGCGTACGCGGCCAGTTTGGGCCGTTATAGAGTTCGGCGAGCACAGCTCCGCCGATAAACCCTGTGCCGCCTGTAACGAGCAAGCGCTCTATTGCGCCTGCTGTATTCCACGGCTTCACAGGACGTTTGGAGATGCGGTGTCGCGGCAGCTGATTTGCGCTCATGACAGGCAAGCTTTTGCTGATTTCTAATCCCATTGTAGTCCCCCAATTTTCGATTTCATTTTGCTACCGCCACCCCAGCCTCGCGTTTTAGACGGTCGTCTCTCTGACTGTCGCGAATGCGGCGCAAAGATCGACTTTTGGTAAGGTTGTGGAATGCGCCCGATGTTTCTCATTGGCCGGATTACGGCTTCGGAGACCAGAACGCGCCTTTGAGCGCGTCGGGACATGCGTACCCAGCAAGAGCCTTCTGCTGTGCGCGTTCGAAGTCCAGCTTCTGCATCACATAGGGATCGGATTGTTCGCTGCTAGCAGAACCGGTACCGGCTTCGTCAATTGCGATGGCTTCGCCGGCAACTTGCAGTCCCATCAGAGCCGCGTCGACGCTGACTGAGCCAAGCCGCGAGGCTGCGATGCTCATAGGATCGGCAGCAAACTCAATTGCCGTGCCGGAAATGCCACGCGCGTTAGTCGGGCCGAATAAGGGTAAGACGGCATATGGGCCTGCGGACGCGCCCCAAACACCAAGCGTCTCGCCAAAGCCGGTGCGGTATTCGGAAATACCGCCTTGAGTCTTGGCAACATCGAACAGGCCGCCAGCTCCCAGTGTCGAATTGGTCAGAAACCGGCGCAGCGAAACGCCTGCCGCGCAGTCACGGCCTTGAAGAAGCGCATTTGCGAAATTGAGAGGTTCGCGCAGATTGCCGGTTATATTCGACAGCCCAGTGACTATGAAGTCCTGGGGTGCGCCCGCATAACCTGGCGTCTGCCCGAATATGTCGGCGATATGGGCGTTAAACTCCCAGACCGTGCGATTCACTGGTTCCAGAGGATCGGCGTTAAGAGTGGAACAGGCCTGAAGGCGTAGGTACAACGCACTCCCAACGCACGCTGGGCGCCGCATCGGGGAAATGCGGCGCCACAGATCGAGCCGGGCAAACCCAAGTTTGCTGCATGAAATTTGGGCTTTGCAGCTCAATGGGCAACGGATTGGGTAGCAATCTTTGCTTTGAGAGCGGAGGCCGGTGAAATGCTCGCCGACTTCTTCTCGTCCTTCATGCAGGCCTTGCGGAATGCCTTGCGTTCCTTGCCATGCAACTGCTTGGCATCAGCCTGGGCCGAACATACTTTGCTGGCCTCGCTTCGGACAGAGGCGTGCTGCTTGGACTTGTGCATCGACTGCATGTGCGCAGACTTGGTCTCGGAAACTTTCGACGCCGCGGTGGCTTGTGTCGCTGCAGGTTCCGCCAGGGCGAGGCCCGTGCTCAGCGTCATGATTGCCGCGGTAGCGGCCAAGTACTTAATCAGCTTCATGGGATCCATCCTTCAAATTCTGGAAAATGAGTGCGCCCGTCACGATTGATCGGCGCGCGGGCCTCGATTTCAGGTCCACGATTGAAATTTTAAACTGTCCCTGGTGCCGAAAGCGGGCGGCGGGACTACGGATTGGTAAGGTTGGCTGTTGCGTGGGTGCCAGAGTTTCCGGTCATGGCCCGAAGGTGAAGTTCGCCGACGTCGCTGAAAATTCCGCTTGCGCACTTTGACCCGACACTTCGGAAGTTGCGTGGGCGGAAGTTCTTGTGATTTTGCTCAGTGAACCTCGGCCTTCCAGGGCCAGGGGACAGCACTGCGAGATCGCGCAGCGCTCCCCCACATTTTCCCCCACACAAAGCATTCGTAGCTTTGCTCTCGCACGCATTGGATGTTCCGTGGAGTTCGGTCTTGCTCTGAAATAAATGCTCTGATTCAGGCACTTGCGAAGGGGTTCGAGTCCTTCGATGCCGCTCATAACTAATTGATTCTTATAAGAAAAAATGAACTGGCGGAGAGGGAGGGATTCGAACCCCCGGTACAGTTGCCCGTACTTCGCATTTCGAGTGCGACGCGATCGACCACTCTGCCACCTCTCCGCAAGCCGTGGCGCCTTTACGGCGAGCCCGGCTTGTAACTTCTGATGCCCGGCCGCGCAAGGCCTGTTCACACAAGCACCATTAGGCGGTGAGCCGCCACCTAATTTCCAGCGATTCTGTCGCTGCCTGTCCCGCTTCATAGCCTTGCGCCACGAGGTGACCTTCCTTGGCATCGGCAACCATTACAAGGCGGGTTTGATCATTGAGAACCGGCGCTGTGAGCCATCGAAAAGTCTTGTCCAGCTCCGGCGCAACAGCGCTCATCTGACGGGCACGGCCGGGGCTATCGATCCCGCGCGCGTGCCCCTGCCACCCGGCAGATTCCCAATGATTGGCCGCCACCTGCGCCCCTTCACGCATCCTGAAATCCGTCTCCGTGCGCTCAATGACGGCAAGCTCGCTCGCCGCCAGCCCCGCGAGCGTAAAAATGGCGGGTGTCGAGATGGGAGCCTGACACAACATGCGGCGCGCATCGGCAAACGTTTCGGCTTTCTCTGATACATCGCGCAGCAAATGCGCGGGCGTCGGATGCGGCATGCCCCACACGCGACGCCGGTTTGACGCCCAGTCCATGTAATAGAGCCCCGTTGCTTTGCGCATCGGCGCCTGATTAAGCGCGGCGGAAAAGCGCCCCGGCGCCATGACCTGCAAAACACCCGTGTAGCCGGGCCACGTCAGCAGCACGAACGGCCCCGCAGGCGCACCCGAGACCCGCGCGGCAACGAGATTTTCCCCCAAGCCCGTTGTAGTCCAATCCAGCACCCGGATCAGGCGCGCTGAGCTACGATCGGCGGAAGGCGCGACGCGGCAGGTGCAGCCCCACTCGTAATTGACCGAAAAGAAGTAGGCGCCCGGACGGCCAAGTGCTTGCGCCACGGCATCGATTTCATCGAGATGGGCATTGTCCCATTTCACGAGCCAGGATCGCGAAACCTTGTCGAGCGCGAGAAGCGCGCGCGCCGGATAGCGCCGCGTCGCGAGATCAAGCAGCGCATGCGCGCGGGCCTTCTGATGCATCAGCGTGGCGATAGGAAAATCGCGACCCGTTTCGAGAACGGGAATAGACGGCAGCATCCCGCTGACAAATCCGAACGGCTTTGACGTAGACACGGCAGACATGAGGCCCCCTGACCAATGTCATATGATGCGAGGTCACGACAAATCCACGGTCAGCATGCGGTTAAAGCGTGACTCTCGTCGGAAACCGGATGTTACCTTTTGCCCAGCATCCCGGCCTCGCCCCGTCACCAACTGAACCCGCGTCAACAGAACCAGGCCCCACAATTGACTTTGACTGGGATATCGACAATAAACCCCTTCAACGCGGCGGCAGAAAGCCAGCCGCGCTCAACGCGCTGCCCGAGGCTCAGCTGGAGAAATCCAGCAACCCATTGAAAGTCCGCTGTTTTCCAGCGGCGCCATAGGGCGCGGACCAAGAAAGGAAGTCCCATGTACGCTGTCATCAAGACAGGCGGCAAGCAGTATCGTGTCGCCAAGGACGATGTTCTCGAGATCGAGCGCATTGCCGGAGAAGCCGGTACAAAAATCGAATTCAGTGAAGTTCTGATGGTCGGAACTGGCGCCAGCGTGAAGGTTGGCACACCAACCGTATCCGGCGCAAAAGTCACGGGCGAGCTCGTCGAACAGTCGCGCGGACCCAAGCTCATCGCTTTCAAGAAGCGCCGCCGTAAGAACTCGCGCCGCAAGAAAGGTCACCGTCAGGATCTTTCGACCGTTCGCATCACCAGCATCACGGGCGCCTGATCGGGCCGCCTTTAGCAGACGAGGACTTGAACGATGGCACAAAAGAAAGCTGGCGGCTCGACGCGCAACGGCCGCGACTCAGAATCGAAACGCCTTGGCATCAAGCGCTACGGCGGCGAACACGTCATTCCCGGAAACATCCTGTGCCGTCAGCGCGGCACGCAATGGCATCCGGGCACGGGCGTCGGGCTTGGCACAGACCACACCATCTTCGCGGTTGAAGAAGGCAAGGTGGAATTCAATACCAAGCGCAACGGCCGCATTTTCATTTCGGTGCGCCCGCTGAAAACTGTCGCCGCAGAGTAACGCCTACTCCCCGGCAGAAACCGTTGATTTCGAGAGGGGATGGCACGCCGTCCCCTCTTTCATTTTATCGCCGCAACTCCCCTGTCTCCTCATAACCTCATGCGTACCAATCGGCTCACCCTCCGCCCGCTTCAGCACGACGACGCCGAACGCATTGCGTTGCTCGGCGGCGATTGGGATGTCGCGAGCATGACGGGGCGCATCCCATATCCCTATTCAGCGGACGCCGCACAGCACTGGCTTGCCGGCGTCGCGAACGGCGAAATGGTTTTTGGCATTTGGCACGCCGATGGTCTCATTGGTCTGTGCGGCTACAGCCCGCAAGCCGATGGCTCGGCAGAACTCGGCTACTGGATCGGCAAACCCTATTGGGGCAATGGCTTTGCAACAGAAGCTGCACGGGCGCTGATGAGTTTCGGTTTCACAAACGGCCGCATTAAGCGCTTCACGTGTTCCCACTTCACAGATAATCCTAGCTCCGCGCGCGTCATCGAAAAGCTCGGCTTCAAGTCGCTCGGACCTTCGACGGGCTGGTGCGAAGCACGCCAAGTAGACCTGCCAACTCTAAAGTATGAGCGCCACCGCTCCTGGACGCACGCGATCCTGGCCCTTGCGCCGTGATAGAGTGCCCCCAGAGAAATAGACTTATGAGACATTAGCCCCCATGAAAGCCCCCAAGAAGTCATCACCATGAAATTTCTCGACACCGCAAAAATCTATGTCGCCTCCGGCAGCGGCGGCAACGGTTGCGTCGGCTTCCGGCGCGAGAAGTTCATCGAGTTCGGCGGCCCCGATGGCGGCGACGGCGGGCGCGGCGGCGACGTGTGGGTCGAGTGCGTCGAAAACCTCAACACGCTCATCGACTATCGCTACCAGCAGCACTTCAAGGCCAAGAGCGGCGGCGACGGCATGGGCCAGAACCGCGCCGGCGCCAATGGCGACGATATCGTCGTCAAGGTTCCACCGGGAACGCAAGTCTTCGCCGAAGACAACGAAACCATGATGGCCGACTTGATGAAGCCGGGCGAGCGACGCCTCATCGCGCGCGGCGGCAACGGCGGCTTCGGCAACGCGCATTTCAAAAGCGCCACCAACCAATCGCCGACGCACGCCAACCCAGGCTTGCCCGGCCAGGAACTCACAATCTGGCTGCATCTCAAGTTGATTGCCGACGCCGGTCTCGTCGGCCTACCGAACGCCGGCAAATCGACGTTCCTCGCCGCCGTCTCCGCCGCCAAGCCGAAAATCGCCAACTATCCCTTCACAACGCTGCATCCCAACCTTGGCGTGGTGCGCGCGGGAGAAAGCAGCTTCGTGCTGGCCGATATTCCGGGGCTGATCGAAGGGGCACACGAGGGTGCCGGCCTCGGCGATAAATTCTTAGGCCATGTCGAACGCTGCCGGGTCTTGCTGCATCTCGTCGATGCGACGGAAGAAGACGTAGCGACCGCATACAAAACCGTGCGGCGCGAACTCAAGGCCTACAGTGCAGAACTTGCCAAGAAGAAGGAGATCGTCGCGCTCTCGAAGTGCGATGCGCTTGACGCTGACGCAATAGAAGCGAAATTCGCGGAACTTAAAAAAGCCACGCGTAAGACGCCGCTCATTCTTTCCGCCGTTTCCGGCCAAGGCGTGAAGGACGCGCTCTTTGCCCTCTTCCGCGAGGTCGATCGCGCAGGTGGCGACGATGACACGGACGGTTCCGAACCGGATGCGCCCTGGCGGCCTTAGGTAACGATACATCATTCCTGCGGAGGCGGGGAGGTGTCGAACACAAACACCCGCTTTCCCTCCCGGCCATAGAGCCGGGACAAGCGCGGCCCTCATGTGCAAACAATATACAGACGCATGAACCGCGCGCGAGCCGGGACCTTCACCTCTATGAGATTGGTGAAGACCCCGGATCTGCGCACTTCGCCCTGCGAAGCGCTCCGTCCGGGGACGCGGGTGAATAGATTTCCGGCAATGATCGGAGAAAACTCATGCTGTTCCATTTTGCGTGACGTCCCCTACTCCCCATCCACTTTCACAAACCCATCCCTATTCGGCATTTTGATCTTGGCCAATGACGCGGCCGTCAATTCGTCCTTCTCGCCAATAATCCCATTCGCGTGCAGCAGATACGCCGTCACCGCGTAGAGCTGATCCGCGCTCAACGAGCCAGGCGCAGACGGCGGCATGGAACGGCGCGTGAAATCAAACAACGTCGTCGCATACGGCCAATACGATCCAATCGTTTTCGACATGTTGTCCTTGTGCGGCGGCTTCGGCTCTCCAACCAATTCTTCCGCCGTTGCGCCGCGCCCGCCTTCGCCGTGGCAACTGGCGCATTGAGATTCAAATATTGCTTTGCCTTCAACTGCGGTACCGCGCCCTTGCGGCAAGCCGCGCCCGTCGGGGAAAATCGTCAAGTCCCACTTGACGATGTCTTCAGCGCTCATGGGCGTGCCGAGCTTCGGCGCCTGCACTGCATCTGCCGCAAGCGCCGCGCCACCCGCACACAGCACCAAAACAAGCAAAAGAAACTCACGCATAAACATGGGTGACCTTGCCATCTTCATCGATGCCCCAGGCAACGATGGCGTTGTAATGAAAGTATCCGTCGCGTCCGCGCTCCGACACAAGCAACTCGCGTTCGGGCTGTACGTATCCGGTTTCATCCGTCGCCCGGCTCTTCATGACGGCCGGTCCCCCGTCCCACGCCCAAGCTGAGCGAAAACGCGTGAAGCAGCGCGACAGCACCGGCTCTTGCAGTGCGGCTTCTCCCCACGACTTCCCGCCATCAGCCGAGACTTCAACTTTGGTAATCTTCCCCCGCCCGCTCCAGGCGAGCCCGCGAATTTCATAAACCCCGGCGCCCTGCATTTTCAATCCCGGCGACGGCGACGTGATGAGCGATTTCGCCTCCATCACAAATGTAAACTGCCGCGCTTTACCGTTAGGGAGAAGTTCGGTGTATTTCGCCGTCTCGTTGCGCGCCATGACGGGCTGATCGGTCACCTGCAAGCGCCGCAGCCACTTGACGTTGACGACGCCTTCCCACCCCGGCACGATCAAGCGCAGCGGATAACCGTTCTCGGGCCTAATGCGTTCGCCGTTTTGGTAGAGTGCAACAATCGCATCGTCCATCAACTTCGCGAGCGGCAGACTGACATTCATGACAGCCGCGTCCGCGCCTTCCGCAATCACCCACGAGGCTTTTGGATCGACGCCCGCTTGATCCAGCAGAACGCTCAGCGGCACTCCTGTCCACTCGCTGCACGACACAAGCCCATGAAACGAGCCAACGGGCCGCTGTATCGGCTCGCTGTGCCAACCCGCGTTGCTGTTGCCGCCGCACTCCAAAAATATGATGTGCGAGCGCATCGGATAACGCAGCAGATTTTCGACCGTGAAACTCAGAGCTTGGCGCACCGCGCCGTGAATGACGAGCTTGTGGTGGGCGGGATCGATTTCCGGCACGCCATTGTGGTGGCGCTCGAAGTGCAACCCGCTCGGCGTGATGATGCCTTCAAGCGCTTCAAGCGGCGTCCAGGACACGCCGTTGCCGGCTAAATCGCGGTTTCCGCCGATGTTGCGCAGCGTGCGCGCTTCAAACTTTGAAGGTTTGCCGTAGCCGCTGAACGGCAGACCTGGCTTGTGCATCCACGGCGGAGAGGCTGGGTCAATCGCGGGCGACGCCTCAGGCTCTGCCGCAGTCGCAGCACTCGCCGCGCCAGCAACGGCCAAGACCAAACTGTTTTTGAGAAAAAGTCGCCGGTGCAAAATACCATTTCCGGCGACGGGGATAAGGTCGTCGCCGGAAAGGGTCGGTTTCATCTGTTGATCCTACGAAACCTCACGGAACACAGAGCGCGCCTTACGACTGGCTTGCTTAAGACTGGCTCGGCGCCAGTTGTCCGGCGAACGACCCGCCGTCTGAATCCTGCGCCTTCACTTCAATCGCGTCGCCCGCCTTGCCGCCATGCGTGAAGCGGAAGTTCGGGTCTTCGCTGATCGAAATGCCGCCTTCCATCGAGAAGATCACGTCCGCGCCGCTTTTCACTTCGATCTTATTGACGTAGCGCGCGGGCGTATAGAGGCCCGTCAATTGGTCCATCTGCATGCCAGTCGTGTTCGGGTGCTTGATCATGATTTGCGCTTCAGCCGTCAACGCGTCGCCTTCCTTGGAAACGAACTTCTTGATCTGCATCTTGCCGATGCTTTTCGCCGCTTCTTCCGCGTCCTTTGCGGCCGGCGCCGAGCACCCGCCCGAGGCTTTGACAAACTTCGAGATCATGTAGAGCTTGCCGTCGTTGGTTTCGGCAATCGCGCGCACGTCCGAATACTGATCCATGCGAATGCGCGTCGATAGCATGCGGTCGCCGGTCCCGGCAGCCGCGCCATACGTGATCGCGGCAACAACCGGCGAAGGGTTCTGATCGACGACGAGAGTGAGCGACTTAACGTTCGCTGCAAAGCTCGCCGGCATTTTGATTGTGATGGGCACGACCGCGGCATCTTCCGCGCGGATCGGCGCGTCCATGGAAATCATGTCCTTCGCGTCCAGCAAGTCGCGGCCGCCGAAGAGGTCTTTGTGCAAGCTCTGCCAAACGGCGCTGGTCGCGGTCTCGGCAGAAGCCGGAGCAAGAGCAGCGCCCGAGAACGTCAAAGCGGCGGCCAAGGCCAGCCCCGAAACAAATTTGCGGCTTGCATTCAGTTTCAGCATCGAAAGGTCTCCTCAAACCGGTTCGCCGGAATTTTGCACATTCTACGCTAGTTCGGTCCGAACGGCCAATTCGTTACACCGATCGGTCAACTTTGCGGTTTTTCGGCATTAATTCATACCAATTAGATAGTTAACTTTGGTTTCGACGTAGTCACGGCTCCTCCGTCGATCCGCTTCCCAAAGGCAATAATCGCCGCCAGAGACCCAAGCCCGCCGATGGCCAGGGCCGCCGTCAAGAGCGTTGACAGATTGACATAGTTGCCGCGATCCACAACCAACAAAGCGTTGAGATACTTCGTCTGCAATGCGGCTGCGACCAGAGCGAGGTTCATTAACGACGCCATAAGCGCAAACCAGCTCGCGCGCCGTCCTGGCGGCGCATAGATCGCGGTCAGTGTCAAAAGCGGGATCATCGAGAGCTGCACGAAAGGCGACGAGGCCGCCGTATCGGCAATTGCAATCGTGCGCGCACCGAAGCCGAACATCCGCTCCGTCCACTCGTGCAGACCGAGCGTCAAACCGAGGCTCGGCAACGAGAGTGCAAGCGTGGCAATCGTCAGCCAGAAAAGAACCCGCGCCACCGGCTGACGCGTAATGGCATCAGAAAAAAGCCACGTGCCAAGCAACGCCAACGCCGTACCGATTTGAGCAAGCGTACCCAGGAACGCTTCATCGAAGCCGAGCACGTCCATGGTGAACCACGTGTACCCTTGGCCGACGCTTGGCGCCGCTCGGAACACGAATATGATGATAGCAGCGTAGAAAATCTTACGCTTCGTCTCCGCGTCGAGATCGCCGACCACACGCCGCAGCATCAGAATCACAACTGCGAGCGAGATAGCAAAAACGATCTCCTGATTGCCCGGAATGTCCGAATAAGCCAGCGCCGCCACAACCGCGCCAAACACAAGTCCGCCGCCAAGTATGCGCCAATCAACTGGGCGTCTCTCGACCTTGTCGAGTTTGACCAGCATGGCGCCTGTCACCGAAATAACCGGAATGACGAGCCCGATGAGGAAAACGGTCTCGTAGGAATAGACGCTCGCGAGCCATCCGGCCGTCCCAGCGACTGCAAACGCACCCAATGACAATGCCAGCCGCCCGAGTACCTGCACCATGCCGAGGTCGCGATCGACGTCTGCCTTTACGCGCGGCGTGCCGTCGGCGTTCGTCCGCTCGACCACTTCCGTGCTCATCGCGTCGGCCGTCACGTCTTGCAGCACGACGCCGACGATCGACAAAAACGAGCCCAAGCGGTACATGTTCTCAGGGCTGGCAAACGTCAGCCATCCGCCAGCCGCGCCCGCAAGCATGAGCAGCCCGGCCGCGATAAAGCCGCCGCCAATCAGCACGTAAACGCGACGCTGCGATCCGAAAATGGGCACGGCATCGACCAGCTCACCGAAAACCATTTTTATGGTCCATGGCAGCGTCAGCCACACGCTCAGTGAGGCAAGTTCCGCCGGCGTCAGCGTCAGGTTCTTCTTGATCCAGAAAGTCTCGGCAATCGAAATGAGACCCATCGCTCCATAGGCAAAATAGACCATGAGCAAGGGCAAATACTGCAGGCGGAACGCGCGCACGGGATTGAGCAAGGCGCGCTCGAGTTGCTGCGCCAAATAATCTTTTGTCCAGACCGAGGTCTCTGTCATGCGCCAATTAACCCTTGATGTAACCCTTGATTGGCCCGCACCGTTCGCCCTTTTAACTCATTGTGCACGTCTCGTATCTTGCGAGCTATGCGAGGGCGCGCAAATCCTGTTATGACGGACAGACATAACCCACATCCCCAGCCACAGCCATTAGCCCCATAGATGTCCCGCACCTCAATCAAAAATCCATCCGCAGCGACACACGCCCGGCCCGAATGGGCAAGCGCCCGCCGCATCGTTGTGAAAATAGGTTCGGCTCTATTGGCCGACCGGGCAACGGGCAAGCTGAAATCCGAATGGCTGTCGTCACTCATGGACGACGTCGCGGCTCTGGCAAAGTCCGGCAAGGATATCGTGCTTGTCTCGTCGGGCGCCATCGCGCTTGGTCGCCACACACTCAAGCTTCCCAAAGGCCCGCTTGAACTTGAGCAGA
>JANOKZ010000158.1:0-3488 GCA_031419515.1 Hyphomicrobium sp. | reverse complement strand
TTGCCATCGCCGACCAGTTTGAGACTGCCTACCATCGAGCGCACCTGGTTGTGCAGGAATGACCGGGCGGAAACGTCGATGCGGATTTCTGACCCGTCTGCCACCACACTCATGGCGTCAACTGTCTTGACTGGCGAGGTGGCCTGACACTGCGCCGCACGAAAGGTCGTGAAATCGTGGTGCCCGACAAAGATCTTGGCCGCCTCAGCCATGGCATCAACGTCAAGCGCGTAATTGAGCCACCAGACGCGATTGCGTTCAAGCACGGGCGGCGCGCGGCGGCACAAGAGGCGATAAATGTAGTAGCGTTTGGTGGCGCTGAAACGGGCGTCGAAGCCGGGATCAGCGACAGCACACTCAAGCACGGCAGCGAACCGCGGCTTCAAGTGGAAGTTGATCGCTTCTTGAACGCGAAACGGATCCCAGTCTTTCGTGAGATCGAAATGGGCGACCTGTCCCAAGGCATGCACGCCCGCGTCGGTTCGTCCAGCGCCCCTGACGCTCACGCTTTCACCTGAGAACTTCGCAATCGCGACTTTGAGCTCGCCCTGAACCGAACTGCCTTCCGCCTGCTGCTGCCAGCCGACAAAGGACGTTCCGTCATATTCGATGAGGAGGCGATAACGCGGCATGGCTGTGGTGGCTCAAATCAAAAAAGTCCGGCACGGGGCTTATTCCCTAGCCCGCGCGCCGTTGCCACTCAACCCGGTCGTAACGTGTTGACGATCAATGCTGACCGCCACCGCGCACTGCAGGCGTGCCGCTCACACCCGATTGGCCATTGCTATGAGAGCGGCCGTATCCTGGAGCATAGCCATAGAACCCGCCTCCGGTGCGTCCGGAACGATAGGACGCGCCATCATGAGAGTTGTGGTTATAGACGTTCCTGTGTTCGTAGACGTTTGTTTCGTTGAACCCGAGGCTCAGTGGCGTCTGCCCGCCCGGATTGATGATCACCTGCCGCTCGGGTGGAAGAGGGCGAAAAACGCGCACACCTTCTTCAAGCGTCACGACAGCGCCATAGAAGGGACGTGTCTCGATTCTGGTGGTGTAGCTTTGGGCCGCGACGGGAGCGGCCGCCATGACAGCAGCACCTGCAAGACCGAAAAGTGAGATCGCAATTTTGCGTAACATCGGACGACGTCCTCCTCGAAATGAAACAACCCATATCGAGATTACCCTTAACTTCGCTCCGAAACTCCGGCTTCTCAACCTATGCTTAAATTAACCGCGACTAGGTCACGCGCGTTCCGCGCTCAAGCTTGAAACCACGCAAAAACTCGGCCGCTGTTACAGCCTTTTTCCCGGCCCTCTGAAGCTCTTTCAGGCGCACGGCACCCTCCCCGCACGTGATCGTCAAATCGCCGTCTATGACCATCCCAGGGGCACCGCTGCCCGCCACAGGGACGGCCCGCAAGACTTTGACGCGCTCCTCGCCGTGCGGTCCAGCAATCGAGAACCACGCGCCCGGAAAAGGCGAGAGGCCGCGAATATGGTTTACAACTTGGTCCGCAGACTTTGTGAAGTCAATGTGCGTTTCTGACTTGCCGATCTTGGCCGCATAAGTGATGCCCGTTTCGGCCTGGGGAGTAGCGAGAAGTTTTCCGGATTCGAGCAGCGCAAGGGCTTCGACAATGGCCGCCGCACCTGCCTCAGATAACCGGTCATGCAGTTCACCCGCTGTCATCTCTGGCCCGATTTCAATGTCTTTCGCCAAACATACCGGACCGGTATCCAGCCCCTTTTCCATGCGCATCACCATGACTGCAGTGGTCTTATCACCTGCCATGATGGCGCGTTGGATCGGCGCCGCTCCCCGCCAACGCGGTAGCTTTGACGCGTGGACGTTGAAACATCCAAGTCGCGGTGCGGCCAAAATAGCCTCAGGCAGCAACAAGCCGTAGGCAACCACAACAGCTGCGTCTGCCTGTAAAGCCGCAAAAGCTGCGCGGTCGGCATCTGATTTAAAATTGACCGGCGTCGAGACGGGAATGCCGCGCGCCTCTGCCGAGCGATGCACGGGCGATTTGGTCTCGGCCATGCCTCGTCCCGCTGGACGCGGCGGCTGACTGTAGACAGCGGCAACATCGTGCCCTGCCGCGAGGATTGCTTCGAGAACCGGGACCGAGAAGTCCGGCGTGCCCATGAATACAATGCGCATCGCCTGGGTTTCCTTCCGTGTGGGAGTTTCCTTCCGTGCGGACGTAAAGACCGGCACAATCCGCCGCCGTCAGCTGCGGCTCTGCTTCTTGAACTTTTTGATGATCATGTCGCGTTTTAAGCGCGAGAGAAAATCGATGATGAGATGCCCATCGAGATGATCGAGTTCGTGTTGCAGGGCGGTTGCAAGCAGGCCATCGGCCTCAATTTCCTGCTGCTTTCCCGCGCGATCGATATAGCGCACAGTCACAGTGTCCGGCCGCTCGATCTCAACCGTGACATCGGGAATCGACAGGCACCCTTCTTCGTAAAGCCGGGTTGTCGATCCGAGCTTCACAATTTCGGGATTGACCAAGCACAAGGGTTGGCGTCCTTCACCTTCGTCCGCCGTATCGATCACGACGATACGTTGCGGGACGCCAACTTGAATAGCGGCGAGGCCGATGCCGGGCGCGTCGTACATCGTCTCCAGCATATCGTCCATCAGCTTGACGACGGCGTTATCGATACGCTCGACGGGATCCGAGATCTTGCGCAGTACGGGGTCGGGTATGGTGATGATAGGAAGCACGCTCATGAACATGAAATAGGCAAGACCTACTGCCGGGTCAATCCGGGTCTTGCGCCAGCGTCAATGGACCCCATCCATCCATATCGAGCCTTCACGTTCAAGCGACGTTCCAGCCGGGATCACACACCCCGGATTGCAGCCGCAAGCCCCTCACGTACTGGCACTACGGCTCTCCAACCCGTGGTCTGCAGGGCGGATGTCGAAACGCGCAGATCGCCAAACAAGCGCTCGAGATCGGCGGCGCGGCCGAAAAATCGCAGAGCCTGCTCGAAGGGTTTTTGCGGCACCCTGAAAGTGCCGGGGGGGCGGCCGAGCCCTTGGCGAAGCGCGCCCAAGATTTCCGCTACAGTGAGTGCCTCGTCGTCGGCCACGAGATAGGGCCCTGCGCCAAGTTTGGGTGAGTGAAGCGCATGCGATACGCTACTCGCGAGATTGACGCGGCTGACGAGTGAGCGCCGCGCGCCAAAACCCGTGACCGGCAATGGCCAGGGGGAGCGTGCGAGGCGCATCAGCGTTCCCATATTGCCTTTGACGCCCGGCCCATAGACCAAGACGGGGCGGAGCAGAACGGCCTCTGTTGCGGTGCCGCGAAGTGTTTCCGAAATCCAACGCTCGCCCGTAAGTTTGGAGCGGCCGTAAGCATCGGTTGGCGTGGGCGTTAGCGCTTCCGTCACGACACCCAGCGCACTCGCCCCTGTCTGAGCCCTGACGGACGACAGGAAAACAAATCGCTTCACACCGGCTCGTTGCGCCGAAG
>JANOKZ010000157.1:0-9212 GCA_031419515.1 Hyphomicrobium sp. | reverse complement strand
AAGCCGGGCTCGAAGCGCTTGTGAAAACCTGGTCGCACGAAATCGAGACGACGAACGTGCGCGCGAACCTCATCAATCCCGGCGCAACGCGGACCAATATGCGGGCGAAAGCTTTCCCGGGCGAAGATCCGATGACGTTGCCGGCTCCTGAAGACATGGTTCCGCTTTTCTTGGAGCTGGCTTCTCCTGAGTGTGTGCAAAACGGCGAAGTGATCAATTTTCGCGATTGGCGGCAAACGACTGCAAGCGCCTCCGTGAAACATGCCGAAGTCTAGCAAGAGCTGGCTACGTACCCATACGGATTTTGCGAGCCGGGAACCTCTTACACCGCGCAAAATAGAAACGTCCTCATTGACATCTCGATTGGTCCTCGTAATGCGCTGTTAAGGATTGTGCTGCACATGATTGAACGGCGTTCTAGAAGTTTCGGCGATCGCCTGCGCCGGGCACATGGCGGACCTCTGAATGAAAAACTCAATGGCAGCGCAACGCATGACAGACAACGCGCGCGTGACAACGCGGCGTAAGCAGCTCAAGAGCGCAATCATTCTGTTCAACAACCGGCATTCAACAATGCCGGCCAGTGTCAGGGATATTTCTGAGACCGGCGCCCGCCTTGAAGCCTCAGCGCAGGACGTGCCTGACACATTCGAACTCATCATCGAACTCGATGGCCTCGTCGCCGATTGCGCAGTGATCTGGCGCAAAGTCAATTTGGTTGGCGTTAAATTTTTGTCTCCGCCACGCAAAGCGCCGCCCAAACGCATTCAGGTTGTCCAGGCGCTTGGGCCCAAAGAGGCCCCGTCCTTACGGCGCAAGCCGCGCACCTAAGTTTGCCTGGCAACTGTTTCAGGCGCTATGCGTCCGGCCCGGGTTGCGTCTGAAGAGCGGTTGGACTAAGCCCCATAGCAACGCTGCAACAGCTCCGATTGCGACACCGAAAATAGCAGAGGCTAATGCTCCTGCGAGCCACGTCACGGCGCCGCCGAAGTACGGCAGATACGTTCCTAAAGCGTTGCCGATTGCGAGCACCACTTGCTCGGGTCCGTGAATGTCCATTTGGGCAAGCCCGTGGATGATGATGCCGCCGCCGACCCACAACATCGCGAGCGTGCCGACTGTACTCAGCACATTGAGAAACGGCGGCATGCCGTAGACGAGACCCCGGCCTATCGCCTTTGTGACCGGCGCGAGCGCGCGGTCAATGACATTGGGTGCCACGACATTGGGTGCCCGGGGCGCGGCACCCGCCGCCGTTTCGCGCAGCCCGAGCATCGAACTCACAGGCCGGTCGTTTTGGGCGAGCGCGCAGCCCGCGTCATCCGCTTTGACGATCAGCGCGACGGCGCCGTAGACCCCGCCCGTAACCAGCAGCGCGACGGCGATCAGGACAAACGCTTGTGTGAAGATATCCGGCGCGGTGACGCTGGCCAGCGCGATGGCCATGATCTCAGCCGAGAGAATGAAATCGGTTTTGATGGCGCCAGCGACTTTTTCGTCTTCAAAGGCTTGTGAATCCACACCCGCAGTGCTGGATGAGGACGCCGCGCCATCATGCGCGCCATCGTGACCGGAAAACCAGTCATGCACTTTCTCGTAGCCTTCAAAGCAGAGATAAACAGCCCCGAGCATGAGAAGAGGTGTTATAGCCCAGGGCGCCAAGATTGACAGCGCGAGCGCGGCTGGGAGAAGAATAAGGAGCTTGTTCTTTATCGAACCCTTGGCGATTTTTCCGATGATCGGCAATTCGCGGCCGGCGGCAAAGCCGACAACATAACGCGGCGTGACGGCGGTATCGTCGACGACAATGCCGGCCGCCTTGGTGCTGGCTTGAACCGCCTGCGACGCGGCATCGTCAAGTGACGCGGCGGCGACTTTGGCCAACGCTACGACGTCGTCGAGTAGTGCCAGAAGTCCGCTGCTCATGTGGTGAGGCTCCGTTTTTTTCCGCCGCAGTCATCGATCTGACGTCATCAAAACCGGCCAGCGGAGTAGCGTCAGTCACTCCACGCATAGCCTGCCAAGGGCACTCATGACAATGGCAAGGCGTGGGTGCGAGCATAAGTTCGCGGGAGCGGACCATTTTTCGGCCATCAGAATCACGCGAATTCGAGACCGTTGCGGGGCACTATTTAACCGCAGGGGGATATTCATGACCGGACTTTCTCAAAACGTCGAAGATATGTTGAAACGGCTGGAAACCAGCTCAAAATCCGAACTCAATCTCCTCCGCGCGCTGGCTGAAGCCATCCGCCAGGCCGACGACCAGACCTTGCGCGAACTGCGCAATCTGTCGCTTCATCACGAGTTGAGACGCGAGACAATTTTGGGCGAGCTGCAAGTTCTGGCGCAGCGCATGTGTCATCTGCCGTCACGGCCGGCCTCGTCCATCAAGGCCGCGATTGATCGCCCGGCGTTCGCGAAGAACGCGGCGGTGACGGACGTTGCCGATGAGATCGCCGACGCATTGAATGGTAACGCCGGCGGGCACGGTGCGAATGGCAACGGCGCCGATTGGCGCCAAGCCGCACGCAATATTCAGGACGATCTCGATTTGGCGTTTGGGCCTGCACCGCCGCGGCATTAGCGTTCCGACTCTGATGCTTCGTGCCCTCAGCGTCAGCCCGGAACTCTAGCCAGCTCTTGATTGTGTTCTGGATTCACAAACGCTTGACGACCTTCGCCCGGAATCAAGCGTTTGATCCAGAACACTAGCGTATCTCTCGACGCGTCAGAGACGTGAAGACGGCGGTATTATCCGCCGCTTCTGAGACGGCGCAACGCACGCACGAACGGAATGCCGATGACGATCATAATGACGGGGATGAGGGCGCCCCGAATGTAGATCTCATTCTCGCCTGCTGCGTCGAGCACGGGCTGACTTGCGGCGATGATCGCGAATAATGCCGCACCAGAGATTGCAAAGAGACGGTAGAAGCGTGCGGTCTGCGGGATGAGCGTCGCCGCGTAGAGATCACGCATTCGTTTGTAATTCGTTTTTATGGCCAGGTAGACAATAAGCGGCATCACGACCGCGCCGATGGCAGCGCCTATGGCGGCGTATTTGGCGAGAGTTGCGGGATCGACGGCGCGGAAGGCGTCGAGGAGTTCGGATGTGGGGAACATGATTCACCTGCCGGTGCGGGCACATTAGCCGAGCGCGCAGAAGAGGATCGCGCTAAGCCGCTGACGTTAACGCTGATCGTTGTGGAGCGCGACGGTGATCTGTGGTAATTTGATACAGTGCCGAGAAGTCCACCGGAACCCCAGTTCGTTATGCGAGCTGGCGTTTTGTGTTTTATAGGGGGGTGTGGCTCGCATCTTCATCTCCCCACCCGCGTCCCGGACGGAGGAGTGGAGCGAACGCGGAACTCTGGAGATCCGGGATCTTTCGCGGTGGCTTGTTGAAAAGGCGTCAACGGGAAAAGGTCCCGGATAGCCGCGTTTTCGGGATTTGATTCTAACCTCACCGTCTGCGCGACGCGGCTTCCGGGAGTGCGGGTGTGGTGGGGGGATGCGCGCCGCCCACTCCACCCGCGTTCCCGGCCGGAGATGCGCGACGCGCATTGCAGAGCCGGGATCTTTCGCGGTGGCGATTTTGGGGAAATGCAGCGACGGGTAAAGGTCCCGGATAGCCGCGGATGAGAGGACGCTACCAGTTATTTGCACCTGGGCCGCGGCTTCCGGGGATGCGGGTGTGGGGGTTTTACGCGCACCCTTCCCACCCGCGTTCCCGGGCGGAGTGATGCGGAGCAGTATTTCCGCGCCCCAATCTGTCATCCTAGGCCTTGTGCCTAGGATCCATGGATCAACATGCTCTGAGGCTTGAAATTGCGGTCGGACTGCACAGCATGCTTTCCCTAACCGCTCGCGCCAGCGGCGCGATGGATCCTCGGCACAAGGCCTAGGATGACAAGTTGACAGAGAAGTGCGCGCCTAACCCAACCTGCGGAACTTTGCTTCGGCGACTGCATCATGCCGAAGGCGTGTCTTCGACACGACGCGCACGGGAATGCGGGTGGGGTGGGTTCAAAGCATCGGCGATTGCTGTTTATGTTTCCCAAGACACTAACACACTGCAGTCTATGCGCTGCCTACGATTGCGCTACTTCAGAATCTTTGTCCGAACCTCCGCTCGCTCAGCACCTTTGATTGCACCGATGGCAATCTCTAACCCAGCATCGTCTGGATCTTTGTGGCCAAGGTCTTTTCTAATTGCGGCGAACAGCGCTGCTTGTCGTTTAAGACCCCATTTCAAGGGATCAAGTTGAAGTTCAGCATCTGACATCGACAGGCTGTCGAGGCACTTTATCGTTTCAAAGCTCCCCCATACGATCAGAGACGTGCGAATTTCATTAAATTTCCGAGCATACTCAATGTCTTTTGGTTGCTTCTGCTTGAGCGCTTCTGGCTGATAAATTGAAAATATGGTCGAGATGAGATTGGAATAAACCTTTTGCTTCTCTGTAAAAAGTCGAGCCTCTGCCTCTTTTTCCTTCGCAAGTCTGAACTGATAAGCGGCACCAACCAAAGCACCGGCTATGCCTAGAATTGTGACAACCACTTGTGACCCTGTTTTCTCGTAAATGAAAACAATTGCGTACGTTGTGCAGGCTAATGCTACGAGCACACACACTAGGCCTAAAACAATTTGACTAGCCTTGTGCATGATATTCACCCCTACCCTGGCGCTTTGGCCTCTGCATTGAACGCCGCAATGGCGTCGTCGATCTCAGTGCAAGCGGCTGCCCCTCACCCCGGCCCTCTCCCCAAGGGGAGAGGGGGAAGCAATCACCCCCCTCACCCCAGCGCCTTCATCACGGCCTTGGGATTTTTCAGGATGACCTTGAGATAGCTCTCGGCGGCGGCGTCGGGCTTGGAGCGGTGCTGTTCCCAGTCTCGCAAGGTCCCGATGGGAATGCCGAAGCGCTCGGCGAATTGTTCTTGGGAGAGGCTCAATTGCCAACGAATGCGCTTTGCAACAGACATGCGCTGCATGCGCGACAGTCGTTCGTCGGTTATTGGCTGCGCATCTGGATCGGCAAGGGCCGCAGCCATCACCTCGTCTTCGGTGAGCGCGTCGAAGGCGGCCCAATCCATGCCGCCATCGGAAGGCAAGGCTGTTTCCGATTTACGCTTAGGTTTGGCCGAAATATTTGTTTTGCTCACGGCGGTTGGCCTTTCTGGCCGATATGATGCGTGTACGCGGCGGGCGTTCGGTATAGGTGACCGTTACAAGCCGCCCCAAGACCATACCAACGATATTGAAACGGACTTCGTCGGGATCGTCATCCCTTTCCTCTGCAGAGTTTGGATCGTCGAACACCAAACATGCGACTTCGAATGTGATTTTGTGGGCAAGGAAGTTGATCCGTGCCTTGGCATCGTCCCATTCATAATCATCATTACGCATGTATACGGGTATCCCGTATTTTTGTCAAGGCGGGCCTAGGCTCTGAGCAAGCGGCCGCCCCTCACCCCAACCCTCTCCCCCCGCAAGCGAAGCGCGTAGGGAGAGGGGGAAGTGCCTACCCCGGCGGGGTCGCTTCTTGCTTGAACGCCGCAATCGCCTCGTCGAGCTTCATGACGGTTTGATCTTGCGAGCCTAAGCGGCGGACGGAAACGCCGCGAGCTTCGGCGTCGCGCATGCCAACGGCCAGGATGACGGGGACTTTGGCAAGCGAATGCTCGCGCACCTTGTAGCCGATCTTTTCGTTGCGAAGGTCCAACTCCACGCGCAGGCCAGCGGCCTTGAGAGCGGCGACGACCTCGTTGGCGTAGCTGTCCGCGTCGGACGTGATCGAAGCGACGACAACCTGCAACGGTGCGAGCCAGAGCGGAAAATGGCCCGCAAAGTTCTCGATCAGGATGCCGGTGAAGCGCTCCAACGAACCGAACATCGCGCGGTGGATCATCACCGGCGTCACCTTGTTGGAATGCTCGTCGATATAAAACGCGCCGAGGCGGCCGGCGAGATTGAAATCGACCTGCGTCGTACCGCACTGCCATTCGCGCCCGATAGCGTCCTTCAACACGTATTCGAGTTTGGGTCCGTAGAACGCGCCTTCGCCCGGCTGCAGCGCGGTTTTCACGCGCCCGTTCGATTGGCGCTTCACTTCGTCCAAGACATCGCCCAACGCTTTCTCGGCTTTGTCCCACAAGTGATCGGCACCGACGCGCTTTTCAGGGCGCGTTGAAAGCTTGATGAAAATGTCCTCGAAGCCGAAGTCCTTGTAGATCGAGAGCATCAGATCGTTGATCTTGAGGCATTCCTCCATGATCTGATTTTCGGTGATGAAGATGTGCGCGTCGTCCTGCGTGAAGTGGCGCACGCGCAGCATGCCGTGCAGCGCGCCCGACGGCTCATAGCGGTGCACCTTGCCGAACTCGGCGATCTTCAACGGCAGGTCGCGATAGCTTTTCAGCCCGTGCTTATAGATTTGCACGTGCCCCGGACAGTTCATCGGCTTGCAGCAGAACACGCGCTCGTCGGGGAGCGTGGTCGTAAACATGTTCTCCCCGTAGTTTTCCCAGTGGCCGGAGAGTTCCCAGAAATGCTTTTCCATCATGTCGGGCGAATTGACTTCTTGATATCCCGCCTTCTGCTGCTGGCGGCGCATGTAGTTGATCAAGGTTTGAAACAACGTCCAGCCCTTGGCGTGCCAGAACACGCTGCCCGGCGCCTCTTCCTGGAAATGAAACAGATCCATTTCGCGGCCAAGTTTTCGGTGATCGCGTTTTTCCGCTTCCTCGATTTGTTTGAGGTACGCGTCGAGTTCCTCTTGGGTCGCCCACGCCGTGCCGTAGACGCGCTGCAACTGCGCCTTGGTGCTGTCGCCGCGCCAATAGGCGCCCGCGAAGCGTTGCAGCTTGAATGCTTTGCCGATTGATCCCGTCGTGGTCATGTGCGGGCCGCGGCACAGATCGAGCCACTCGCCTTGTTTGTAGATTTTGAGGCTTTGATCCTCAGGAATTGCATCGATCAGTTCGATTTTGAACAGTTCGCCCTTCGACCGGAAATGCACTTTCGCCTTGTCGCGGCTCCATACCTCCTTGGTGAAGGGCGCGTTCTTGGCAATAATCTCGTGCATCTTCTTTTCGATTTTTGCCATGTCGTCGGGCACGAACGGTTCGGCCTTGGCGAAATCGTAATAGAACCCATTGTCGATGACGGGGCCGATCGTGACCTGCGTGCCGGGCCACAGCGCTTGCACGGCTTCAGCCATGACATGCGCGGCATCATGGCGAATGAGTTCGAGTGCCGGCGCGTCGGTGCGGGCGACGAAATTGATTTTCGCATCTTTAGAAATGGGGTCGTTAAGATCGCTTAAGACGCCGTCGAGTTGCATGGCAACGGTGCGCTTGGCGAGCGAGGGCGAGATGGCTTTCGCGATGTCGAGGCCGGTTGTTCCGCTCGCGACCTGCTTGGTCTTGCCATCGGGGAACGTCAGTGTGACGTCAGTCATTCAAGCCTCCTGTTGCTCACTCGCCGCGAACATGTGCAGCGTAAGTCGATGTCGAGGCGGTAAATCGGCGATTTTCCGATGCAAAGTCAAGCGGAGCTTGGTCCTCGCCCGCCCCCGTCTGTTAAGAAGGTATCCAACGAATTAGCCGCGTTCCAATTTCCGCATTGCCCGCCAGGCTTGGCGGCAGATAGATTCAGCCATTTTCGCCTTTAGCCATTGAGGCTCCAATGCATAAATTGATTGCCATCGTCCTCGCACTCACGGCTCACACGGCCGTATGCGCCGCCGAAGCCTGGGAACTCGTGAAGCCTGACAATCTCGGCTTCTCGGTCGAATTTCCGGGAAAGCCCGAATACAAAGAGGAGGAAGGTGACGATGGTGGAAAAATCCGGACCTACGCCGTCGCTTCGCCCGCCGCCGCATACGACGTGACGGTTTGGGACCTACCGGAAGGGACTGTCAGGCCTGAAAACGTGAGCCAGGTTCTGGATAACTTCCGCGAGAGAACTCTCGATGGCTTGCACGCGAAACTGAAAAGCGAAACGAAGATCGAGATCGGCGGGCACCAGGCGCGCGACGTGACAGCCGATGTCATGGGCATGGTCTGGCGGGGACGCATCGGTGTCGCCGGCAACCGCCTCTATCAAATCGTGGCGATCGTTTCGAAGGCTGAAGAACAGTCGGCGACGACCGAAAAATATTTGTTGTCGTTCAAGCTTCTCGGGGAAGCCGGGGGCGACGCCAGTAAATAAGCTCTTGCGGGCCGGCCTGACCCCACATCCATAAAATTGCAACGAATTCCGGCGCGGTTTGGAAACCTTAGGCCGTTACCTTCCCGGTTCGGGGTTACCGATCCAGTTTGTGGGGTTTCGTTTCATGGCCGCGCCAAAGCTCGTCATTAGAAAGCGCATGCAGTTTATTCAGGGTAAAGTGCGCCCGTGCTGCTGGGTGCAGGCCGATGTCGCACCGGAACTGCGCACTGTCCTCGACGAACACTTCCTGAACGAGTCTTTATTTAAACGCGCGGCATATGCCCAATTCTGGCCGGAAGGCGCGCTGGCGATGCCGGCCGCTCTGGCACCCGCACTGAATAACTTCTTGAAGAACGACGCCTGCCCCGAAATCACGGTCAAGACCCTGCTTCAGGGTCAGCTGCACCAAGGCGCGACGGCGTGGGAAATGATGAGCTTCGAATTTGTTGCGAAGCTTGCATTCGAGAATTTCCTGGCGGTCACGGCGATGGCGACTGAGCTGAATTGCGATCTCGTGTACGAGGGGGTCGCCGCCGTCACGCCGATCGTATTCTCGGCCGACGCTGCTATTGCCCAACTAGAAGCGATGGCGTCCGAGATGGCGGCCTAAGCTAACGCCACCGGCCATATCGCCAAGGCGCGAAGGTATGATGCTGATCTCTTATGTCAGGGACAGGATCGACGCCATGCGTGCCGCCCGGCCCGCAGCGCACGATACGCGACAGCATCAGCCAGAAGCCGCGCCAGGCGCCGTTTGTGTCGATGGCTTGAAGCGCGTAGTCGGAACAGGTCGGCCAGTGTCGGCAGTTCTGGCCGGCGAAGGCTTTGAGCGTGGTGCGGTAGAGGTAGATGGGGGCTTTGAGGAGTGCGGCGCATAGTCTTGCCAATGTCGTGCGGTTCGACATGGCTCACAGACACAACCGGATTTTTGTGGCGACGCCGAGCGCCGTGAGATCCCCCTCCCCTCGACGGGGAGGGGTTAGGGGTGGGGTGA
>JANOKZ010000156.1:0-3775 GCA_031419515.1 Hyphomicrobium sp. | reverse complement strand
TAGGAATAAGGGCTTCGACACATGGGTAGCACGGCTTACGGGGCGCACGACGATCACGATCACGCGCCGACATTCTTCAAGCGCTGGTTCTATTCGACGAACCATAAAGACATCGGCACGATGTATTTGCTGTTCGCGATTATTGCCGGTCTCATCGGCGGCTTCTTGTCGGTGATGATGCGCCTCGAGCTGCAACAGCCGGGCCTGCAGTACTTCGCCGACGAAGGCGCCTACAACGTGTTCGTGACCGGCCACGGGCTGATCATGGTGTTCTTCATGGTCATGCCGGCCATGATCGGCGGCTTCGGCAACTGGTTCGTGCCTCTCATGATCGGTGCGCCGGATATGGCGTTCCCGCGCTTGAACAACATTTCGTTCTGGCTTCTGCCAGCCGCATTCATCCTGCTGTTGTGTTCGATGTTCGTGCCCGGCACCGCCGACGCGAATGGTGTCGGTACAGGCTGGATCGTGGTCGCGCCGCTCTCTGCGAAGATTGGCCATCCGGGTCCCGCTGTCGATTTCGGTATTTTGGCACTCCACTTGGCGGGCGCGTCGTCGATCCTTGGCGCTATCAACTTCATCACGACTATCTTCAATATGCGTGCGCCGGGCATGACACTGCACAAGATGCCGCTGTTCGTGTGGTCGGTTCTCGTAACAGCGTTCTTGCTGCTCCTTTCGCTGCCGGTACTCGCCGGTGCCATCACCATGTTGCTGACGGACCGCAACTTCGGCACCACGTTCTATGATCCGGCTGGCGGCGGCGACCCGTTGCTCTACGCGCACTTGTTCTGGTTCTTCGGCCACCCGGAAGTTTACATTCTCATTCTCCCGGGCTTTGGCATGATCAGCCACGTCATCTCGACGTTCTCAAGGAAGCCCGTGTTCGGCTATCTCGGCATGGCTTACGCAATGGTTGCGATCGGCCTCGTCGGCTTCATCGTGTGGGCGCACCACATGTACACCGCGGGACTGAGCGTCGATACGCAGGCCTACTTCATGTTCGCGACCATGGTCATCGCCGTACCGACAGGCGTGAAAATTTTCTCCTGGATCGCGACGATGTGGGGTGGATCGCTCCAGTTCCGCACGCCGATGATGTGGGCGCTTGGCTTCATCTTCTTGTTTACGGTTGGCGGCGTCACGGGCGTCATGTGCGCAAACGCTGGTATTGATCGCTCGCTGCACAATACCTACTACGTCGTCGCGCACTTCCATTACGTGCTGTCGCTTGGCGCCGTGTTCTCGATCTTTGCGGGCTGGTACTACTGGTTCCCGAAAATGTCGGGTTACATGTACAATGAAACGCTTGGGAAATTGCATTTCTGGCTGACCTTCGTTGGCGCCAACGTGCTGTTCTTCCCGCAGCACTTCCTCGGCCTTGCCGGCATGCCGCGCCACTACGCGGATTATCCGGATGCCTTCGCCTACTGGAACAACATCTCGTCGATCGGTTCGTACATCACGGCGGCCGGCACGGTGTTGTTCGTATTCTCGATGCTCTACGCCTACTTCATCCGCAAGGAGAGGGCGGCCGATAATCCTTGGGGCGTCGGTGCCACGACACTGGAATGGACGCTGCCGTCTCCGCCAGCCTTCCACTCCTACGAAAAGCTGCCGCGCATTGCGGCCGGCGATCATCACTGATCGTTGATCGAGATCGCGTGATGGGCGGGCAAATCCGCCCATCACACTCCACAACTTACCAAACGGCGCGGGGATCCAGCCCCGCCCATGGGAAGCGAGCAAGAACCCAAATGGCCGACATCGGCATTAACGCAGATATGAGCGCGCACGCCGAAACGTCCGAAGGGTCGGTCGGCGACTTCGTTCAGTTGATGAAACCGCGCGTAATGTCGCTTGTGGTTTTGACGGCCGTGACGGGCATGATTGCGGCTCCTGGCAATATTCATCCTGTGATCGGCGTGATCGCCATTCTCGCCATTGCCATTGGCGCGGGCGCGTCGGGCGCTCTCAATATGTGGTACGATGCCGACATCGACGCCAAGATGGCGCGCACAGCGGCGCGGCCTATTCCGCGAGGCAAGGTCACGGCTGAAGAGGCGTTGCAATTTGGTTCGGTCCTCTCTGTCTTTTCGGTTCTGACGTTGGGCGTGCTGGTCAATTGGGTGGCTGGCGCGCTATTGGCGCTCACGATCGGCTTCTATCTCTTCGTCTATACGATGTGGCTGAAGCGGCGCACGCCGCAGAACATCGTCATCGGCGGCGCGGCCGGCGCATTCCCGCCCATGATCGGCTGGGCGGCTGTTACCGGCAGCGTCTCGCTTGAGAGTGTCGTACTCTTTCTCATCATCTTCATGTGGACGCCGCCGCACTTCTGGGCGCTGGCACTTTATCGCTGCCGCGACTACGAGCGCGCCGGAGTTCCGATGCTGCCGGTTGTGGCGGGCCCCGCCGAAACGCGGCGCCAGATTGTGCTTTATTCCTGGGCCCTCGTACCGCTGGCAACGCTGCCCGCGTTCATGGGATTTGCCGGCAACCTCTATCTCGTTACGTCGGTTATCTCGGGCGCTATCTTCCTCTACTTCGCCGATAAGGTGCGGCGCGTGACTGAGGGCCGCGAGGGCGATCACGCGGCCAAACAGCTGTTTCTATTTTCGATCCTTTATCTGTTCCTGTTGTTCGTCGTGCTCCTTGGCGAGCACGCGTGGCAACGGTTGATGGGATGAAGGTTGAATGACCGATGACAAAGACAAGACTGATCAAGATGGGGCGAGGGGCGCAAGCCGCCGCCGCTCAATTGCGATTGCGCTACTGCTCGGCTTGATGGTTTTGCTGTTTTACGCGGCAACAATCGTGCGGCTCGGCGGGAACGCGATCAACAAGGCTCTCTAACGAGCGCCCAGAGTTTGAAAGTTGGCTTTGGTGACGAACGACGGACCAGATAAGACGCCAGGAAACGGTAGCAACCGGAAGGTTGTGCTTGGGTGTCTCGCTGCGCTCGCCGTCATGGGGAGCGTCACTGCGGCGTCGCCTACGCTCTACAAGATCTTTTGCCAAGTGACTGGCTATGGCGGCACTACGCAGCGCGCCACGGCACCTTCTCATCAGGTGCTCGACAAGATCGTCACCGTGCGCTTCGACGCCAATGTCTCTCCGAACCTCGCATGGAAGTTCGAGCCCGTTCAGGCGACGATGGATGTCAAAATCGGCGAGAATGGATTGGCGTTCTTCCGCGCAACCAACTTATCCAACAAACCATTGAAGGGCACAGCGGCCTTTAACGTGGCGCCCGACGTGGCCGGCATCTACTTCAACAAGATCGAATGCTTCTGCTTCACGGAGCAGCTGCTACAGCCGGGACAAACTGTCGAGATGCCTGTCACGTTCTTCCTCGATCCCAAAATGGTCGAAGACCGCGATACGGCAGGCTTGTCGAATATCACTCTGAGTTACGTGTTTTACCCTTCGGAACGCACGGCCGAAGCGCCGCGCAAGTCCGGCGGGGGCTGAGGAAAAAGAAACGAAACAACTACACGGCATGGGGACGACGGAGATTTAAATGGCAGACTCGCACGTAAAACATCACGACTATCACTTGGTTGATCCGAGCCCCTGGCCCGTATTGGCTGCAACCTCGGCGCTCGCAATGGCGATCGGTGCCATCGCATGGATGCGCACCCATGTCGATGGGGCCGGGGTTTTCGGCATCACGGGCTCGTGGCTCTTTGCCGTTGGTATGGTTGGGCTCTTAGCATGTGCGTGGATGTGGTGGCGCGATGTCATCATCGAAGCCCATAAAGGCGATCACACG
>JANOKZ010000155.1:0-2359 GCA_031419515.1 Hyphomicrobium sp. | reverse complement strand
GGATAAGCCGGATACGCGCAGTGTTTTCGAGCTGACCTGACGCTCTCTGAAAGCGCAGATTGAACTGCTCCTTCTTGAGCTTCACCAGCTGGTCGTCGAGCTGATCAAGCGACAAATCGCTGAACCCGGCTGCCATAGTCTTTCCTCACTCGTTTCTTCACGACGTTTCTCAGGAATTATCCGAGACGCGTCACAACCCTGCACTTGATCGGCAGCTTTGCAGCTCCGAGCAACATAGCTTCCTTGGCGATCTGCTGATTGAGACCGCCGAGTTCGAAAATAATCCGGCCCGGCTTGACGCGCGCAACCCAAAGCTCAGGCGAACCCTTGCCCGAACCCATGCGCACTTCGGCCGGCTTCTTGGACACCGGCACGTCTGGAAACACGCGGGTCCATAGGCGCCCGGCGCGCTTCGTGTGACGTGCGATAGCGCGGCGGGCCGCTTCGATCTGACGAGCCGTCAGACGCTCCGGTGCCATCGCCTTGAGGCCAACTTCGCCGAAATTCAAGGTTGTGCCGCCCTTGGCATTGCCGTGAATCCGGCCCTTGAAGGCCTTGCGGAATTTTGTTCGTTTCGGTTGCAGCATGTCTATCTAGCCTCGAAATTTTTAAGTGCTGCTTGAGCCTTCGGGAGTGACGTCGCCGCCGCCGCCCGAAGATCCGCCGGGACCGCCCCGTGTCGATCCGCCACGTCCGCCGCCAGGACCGCCACGGCCACCGCGGCGTTCACGGCGATCCGTGCGTTCGCCGTCATCGCGACGCGGACGCGGGCTGCCGCCCTCTTGCATCTCGGCGGCTTTCTTTTCGGACGCCATGGGATCGTGTTCCATGATCTCGCCCTTGAAGACCCAAACCTTGATGCCGATGATTCCGTAAGCTGTAACAGCTTTGCCGTAACCAAAATCGATGTCGGCGCGCAGTGTGTGCAGAGGCACGCGGCCTTCGCGATACCATTCCGTGCGCGCGATTTCAGCGCCGCCCAAACGGCCGGCCACGTTGATACGAATGCCGACTGCGCCGAGGCGCAGAGCAGATTGCACCGAGCGCTTCATGGCGCGGCGGAAGGCAACGCGGCGTTCGAGCTGCTGAGCGATGCTTTCAGCGATCAGCGAGGCGTCGATTTCAGGCTTCCTGATTTCGACAATGTTCAAATGCACTTCCGACGCCGTCAACCGGGCGAGATCGGAACGGATGCGCTCAATGCTTTCGCCCTTTTTGCCGATCAAGATGCCGGGACGGGCGGTGTGAACCGTGACGCGGCACTTCTTGTGCGGGCGCTCAATGACGACCTTGGAGATGCCGGCTTCGCGCTGCTGCTTCATGATGTGCGCGCGGATGGCGCGGTCTTCGTGCAGGAGCTTGCCGTATTCGCCGGTACGGGCAAACCAGCGGCTGTCCCAGGTGCGGTTGATGCCGACGCGAAGCCCGACGGGATTTACTTTTTGACCCATATTACTTGGTCTCCTTGGGCTGGCGCGTGGCCGCAGTCTTTGTCTTTGCGGCGGCCTTCTTCGGCGCCTCTTCCTTTGCTTCGACCTCACGGACAACGATCGTCAGCTGCGAGAAGGGTTTGAAGATGCTGGCGCCACGGCCGCGGCCGCGTGCATGAAAGCGCTTCAGAACCAAATTTTTGCCAACGTACGCTTCCGCGACGACGAGTTCGTCGACGTCGAGGCCGTGGTTGTTCTCGGCATTGGCCACAGCACTCATGACGACCTTGCGGACGTCGCCAGCGATGCGCTTTTGACTGAACTCGAGTTCAGCCATGGCCTGGTTGACCTTCTTGCCGCGGATCATGCCAGCCACCAGATTGAGTTTCTGGGGCGAGATCCGGAGACTCTTTGCAACAGCCTGCGCCTCTTTATTGGCCCGGCGGCGAAGCTGAGTTGCGTTGGGATTGCTCATCTTATTTCGCCTTCGTTGACTTCTTATCTCCGCCATGACCCTGGAAGTGACGGGTCGGCGAAAATTCTCCGAACTTGTGACCGATCATGTCTTCCGAGATCGCAACCGGAATGTGCTTCTTGCCGTTGTGGATACCGAACGTCAAACCGACGAATTGCGGCAGGATCGTCGAGCGGCGGCTCCACGTTTTGATGACTTCGCTACGGCCCGAAGAACGCGACTTTTCGGCCTTCTTCAGGATGTAACCGTCTACAAACGGGCCTTTCCAGACTGAGCGTGACAATGTTCGTCTCCTTCACTTATCCGCGCTTACTTCGACTTCTGCCGGCCGCGGATGATGTATTTGGTGGTCTGCTTGTTCTTACGAGTCTTGTAGCCCTTGGTCGGCTTGCCCCACGGCGTCGCCCAGTGCTTGCCGCCCTTGGTACGGCCACCGTTCGGATGGTCGACAGGA
>JANOKZ010000154.1:0-5963 GCA_031419515.1 Hyphomicrobium sp. | reverse complement strand
AATGTTACGTTAGTTTGCTGCTATTGCTAGTATTCTACGACGTATGGCGAGGTACACCGCCCCGATACCAATGAAATAGGCAATCCACGCATGAAAGAACTGAAAACGACGGGACTTGAAGCGCTCCTCAGGACGGCCGGGGAGGGGACTGGTGCGCGCCCGGTCGAGACCTGGGATCCGCCCTATTGCGGCGACATCGGGTTAGGGATCCGCAGGGACGGAACCTGGATTTACCTAAATAGTCCGATTGGGCGCCCGGCACTCGTCAAATTGTTCGCCAGCATCCTGAGGAAAGACGCCGACGGACGCACGTATCTGGTGACGCCAGCTGAAAAGGTCGATGTCGAAGTTGAGGATGCGCCATTTCTCGGCGTCGAGATGGCGGTCGAAGGTTCAGGCTCTCAGCAACTGCTCACCCTGCGCACCAATGTGGATGATGTGGTGACTGTTGGAGGCGAGCATCCGATGCGATTTTGCCGTCAGGACCCAACCGGTGGGTTGAAGCCCTACATTCGTGTGCGCGGCCGTCTCGAAGCGCTCGTCACGCGCGCGGTGTACGCCGATCTCGCCGCACTTGCTGTGCACCGCGATGGAGAAGTTGGACCTCTCGGCGTCTGGTCCGGCGGCATCTGGTGGGAGATGGGGTGAGCGGTTTCAAACGCGAGACGCAACTTTCGATTTCCTGCCGCTCTTCTTCGCGATGCCTGCGCTTTGCAGCAAGCCCATTTCGATCCAGCCTTTGAGATATTGTGCCGCGCGCAACGGCGCTTCGTCAGGATTGTCGAAGGTTGCTAGCATTTCGCACAGCACGCCAAACGTTACGCCCTTGGCGGCTTCGTCCCACATCATGGCTTCTTCGGGCGCCAGCACGCGAAGCTTTGGCATGACGTCCTGACGCCAGAGAAGAATATGTTCGGGCGTGTCGAGCTTTCGAACAGCAGGCGGCGTTTCCTCGTCTGCCAGCGCCTGCCAGATCTCCGTGAGATTGATATCCGCTTTCTGCCGTCGCGCCGACGAATGGGGCAAGAAAGCCAATAGCGCCCAATCCGCCGGCGCGAAGGCCGCAAGCTCGGGGAGAGCTAGAACCGGCGCATCGATTACATCAAAGACGTCGTTCAACGTGCCTTCGAGTTTGGCGATGGCGATGAGTGCGGGATAAGCAGCCGTCTCCGGATGCGTGGCAATAAATTCCGGTAGCTCTTGACCGTACCAGCGCGCGTTCGGCGTATGCGATGGATTGGCGGCAATGAATGCGCGCGCGAGAGAATCGAATTTTTCGTCGCCTGCGTAAGTATGTAAGCGCTCGAAGTCGTGCTCCAAGATGCCAATGAGGCGCAGCACGTAGGCATTGCGGTAAACGCCAAACAACGTCTCTTTACACTCTAGCGGGCTATCAGGGATAAGCGCCAGAACGCCATCGCCGCCATCGAGAATGGCGCTTTGAAATTGGGCCTGGAGTTCGGCGAGTTTCATGGCTTGACTCTTACTCCGCCGCGGCAAAGGCTGGGGCTGGGGCTGTCCGCGCTGGGAATGGCTGCCCGAGCGTGCGTTCGGCAATTTCGCGTGCCGTCTTGAGTTCATCGACGAGTTCGGCGAGCGGCGGGATATTGTCGTCGCGCTCTATCATGGTCGAAACCGGCCCAAAACGCTGCAACGCTGTTTCGTACAGGTCCCAGACTTCGCTGCGCACGGGCGCGTCGTGGGTATCGATGATGTAGGTTCCCATGTCGCTATGGCCGGCGAGATGGAATTGAATGACGCGGTCGGCCGGAATGCCGTCAAGAAATGTCTTGGCGTCGTAACCGTGATTGTGTGCGCTGACGAAGACGTTGTTCACGTCGAACAACAGCCAGCACCCGGTCCGCTTCGTCATCTCAGAAATAAAGTCCCACTCCGTCATCTCGCTCTCGTTGAACGATACGTAGGTTGAAACGTTCTCGAGACAAAGCGGGCGGCCGAGGCGTTCCTGCACGTAGGCAACGCGCGAGACCACGTGATCGAGAGCTTCGCGCGTATAAGGGAACGGCAACAGGTCATGCAAATTGACGCCATGCACGCCTGTCCAGCACAAGTGATCGGATACCCATTTGGGCGAAACGCGTTTTGCAAGCTTCACCAAGCCGTCGAGGTAATCCTCATCAAACGGCTGTGTCGAGGCGATGGAGAGCGAAACTCCGTGCTGCACGAGAGGGTAACGCTCGGCGACCGCGTCCAGCATCTTGAGCGGCTGGCCGCCCGGGATCATGTAATTTTCGGAAATGAATTCGAACCAGTCGATGGGCGGGTTGCCCGCGAGAATATCGGTGTAGTGCTGAGGGCGAAGACCTAATCCGAATCCGAGTGGGGCAGGCTTATCTCCAGCAGCGTGTGGCGCTGCAGGAGGACCATTGATTATTTTTTCCCGGTTCGCCGCCATATCTACCTCGCTTTCGCCGGTTCGCTCAATAAACCACAGTTGCCCCGGCAAAAGTAGAGGCCCGGCCGCGCCTCAAGGGCTGCGCAGCCGGACCTCGTGCACTGCTACGGGGGTGTGAGCAGCTTACTTCTTCTCTGGCATAGCGGCCGCTTCGAACTTGATCTGGACCTTCTCATCCTTATTAGCGGCGGCAGCGGCGTCGCAGTCGGCCTTTGTCATTTCAACGAAGCCCTGGCCCTTGCACTTGTTCTTGCCGCCGCATTCGTTCTTCGCGGTTTTGCAGGCGCTCTTGCCGCCGCAGGCGTTGGCGCCGACGCAATGGCCCTTAGCGTCTGCTGCTTGAACGGTCGAAACGGATACGGCGCCCGACATAAGGAGCGCGGCTGCGGTTGCGGCAATAGCGGCGCCCGATTTGGCGTTGAGTTTCATGTAATTCCTCCTGAGGGCCAGTGGCCCATTGTTTAACTGTGGTAATAGTGAAGTGCGCAGTGGCACTGACCCCAGAAAACCGAGGGCACTGACCCCAGAAAACCGAGTGCAGATGCTGCGGCAGGCAAGAGGAAAGCGCGCGGAGCCTTGCCCACGCTGGAGGTACGCCCCAAGTGCGGTAAAGTTTCGTTCATCACGAACCTGTGATCTAGAATTCCGGGCCGTGGGCTCGCGAATAGGCGGTGGCGTAAAGGGCAACGAATTGAATTTGGGAGCGAAAGCCGGTTTTGCTCAAACCCGTTGCCGGCCGATACAATTTTCCTGCACCCATGTTTCCTGCACCCATGCCGGGAGGGGCTCCTGCGCCGTCTCGAGCGCGATTGTCCGCTAATTCGGGCCGCTTCAATGCACTTTGAATTCGGCGTCCAGCAGCCGGAGTTCGGCGGGGCGGATCAGCTTTGAGTGCGCGACCGTCACTTTGAAGAGCGGCCCGTCCAGTTTCGCCGTCCAGAAATCGAGAAAGGCCTTCAGCTTCGGAAAGCGTGGGGCGAGATCGTAGTCCTGCCAGATAAAGCTCTGCAGCAGCACTGGATGATCGGGCAGGCGGTAGATGATTTCCGCCGTCGTCAGGCTGAAGCCTGCGAGCTGAGCTCTGAAGTCCCGATCTCGAGAGGTTGTGTCGGTAACGTCTGTCGCTTTAACGGTCACGGTAGTTCTCCCTTGAATGGTCAAACGCGCACCCCCGCTACCGATGGTATGCGAGAATCGTTTCACATCAACAAAAAAGTATGATGAACAAAGGCTTGCTAGCAGCCTATGCGGTTGAGTGCTGATAGGGTGCCAGGTAACGGCGACAAGCCTTGAGTCACGCGGGCACTATCGTGCAATAAGTCGCGTCTCGATCGTCAGATCAAGAAAATAGCCTAAGAAAGATGTTTTACCCGTGCTTGAGACGGCTTTAAAAAGCTTCACAACCTTTTTTGCGACTATCGGCCCGGTCGAAGCGGCGGTGCTCTTTGCAACGCTGACACCTAAAATGGAGCGCGTCGCGCGCCGCCGCATCGCGCAGCGCGCCACGATCATTGCGACACTCATCCTCGGATTTTTCACTTTGCTCGGCGGACCTATTCTACGCCAGCTCGGCGTATCGATAGCGGCCCTGCAAACGGCGGGCGGCATCATTCTGCTCATGATCGCCATTGATATGATTTTTGCCAGACCGGGTGGTGCGCTCAAGATGACGCCGATTGAAGGCGAGGAAGCGCAGACGCGCGAAGATGTTGCAGTGTTTCCATTGGCAACGCCGCTTCTCGCGGGCCCCGGCGCCATGAGTGCCGGCATCTTGCTGGCTGCCAACGCGCACGGAGAGCCGCTCCAACTCGCGATTGTGACCGGCGCTCTGCTGGCGGTCATGCTGTTCACGCTGGCGCTGCTCGTCGCCGCGCACGAGCTCAACCGCATGATGAGTTTGACGGCACAGCGCGTTCTCGTGCGCGTGTTTGGCTTGTTGCTGGCCGCTATCGCGGTGCAGGCCGTCTTCAACGGCATACTCGCCTCCGGCCTCGTGGCCCGCGCCGCCTAGTCTGCGCAACAAGCGAAATCTCTAATTCTTCCGGCCGTTAGGGGCTCTTTAACCCAGGAATGTTTCAATCCGGGACAGTCAGTTCTTTTCGTTGTTGCGTCCCCCAGTTGTGTCCTCCTGTAGCGTTCAGTCAAAGGCGTCTCTCATGTTTGCGTTTCAAGCCGGTGCCAAGCCGGTTCTCACGTTCTGTGCGCTTGCCGCACTTGTTGGTCTTGCAGGCTGCTCGTCGGCGCAATCCAATTCCTACACAGCTGAAAATGCAGCGGTCGCACCGCCTCAAGCTGTTGCGCAAAGTGCCGCCGTAGAAGTTGAAGATGATGGCCTGCCGGCACAGACGCCGCCGCCGGGACGCATTCGCCAATTACCCGATGATCCAAGCGAGCCCTATAGCCGCAACTACGGCGGCGTGAATCCATCTTCAGTGCGCGCTGATGAGTCGAATGACAGAGAGCCTTCGGGAATAATTCCCGAGCCAACTCCCGCAGTGCCACACGATTTGCCGCCCGACTTCCGCAGAAAACTTGTCTCTGCTCTTGCACAAGATGAATAGATATTCAGCTTCGCGCCACATCGCGCGCACGAAGTGAAATTATCGTTTCGAACAGGGACGGATAGTGCGACGGAAGATCCGCGCACTATCCGTTTTCGTTTCAGAGAGAGTGGATCGTTGTGTCCAATCACTCGGATTTGAACTGAAAGCACGCCTGCATGCGTGAGTGAGGAGAGACTAAGATGAGCAAACTTAAAATCGCATTGCTCGCGATTGCAGCGAGTTTCATGTTCCAGGGTGCAGCTGTCCAGCCCGCGTCTGCACTAAACCTGCAAAAGCCGACGATTGCCGCACAGGAAGGCGTTACACTCGTCCGCCAACGCGGACATGGGCGTCACGGAATCTATGGCGGCGGGTTCCGCCGTCATGGCTTCTACGGCGGCCACAGATTCCACCGGCGCCATTACTATCGGCCGCGATTCTATGTCGCCCCGGTTTATGGCTATAACTCGGGCTGCCGCTGGCTGAAGCGTAAAGCCCTTTATACCGGAAGCCATTACTGGTGGCGCCGCTATCAGCGTTGCCGTAACGACTACTAAGCCGCCTGCTAAAATTGCAAATAGACGTGGGGATGGGCGATTGCCCGTCCCCATTTTTTTTTGCGCTCCGTCTCCCTCGCGCGTTAGAATGTTGCGACACGGGATAAGATAACGCATGTACACCGGTACAAACGAACTCCAGATTTATCGCTACGCTGATCTCGAACGCGGCCCGGTTCTGTCGAACGGGATCGACAGCGTCTTCTTTGAATCGAGCAACACGCAAACCTTCGCCAGCGGCGCAGCACGCGAAGCCTTTCGCGAGCGCTGGCTTGGCCGCTATCTCACGCACGATCCAGCTTGGGCCTATGTCGCGCTTTCTGATGAAGCGACGGTCGCAGGCTACCTCGTCGCAAGCCTCGACGATCCGGCACGTACGCCCCGTTTTGCCGACGTTCCATATTTCATTCACTTCGCGGATCTGACCAAGACTTACCCTGCGCACCT
>JANOKZ010000153.1:0-3819 GCA_031419515.1 Hyphomicrobium sp. | reverse complement strand
CGCATCGTACCGTTTTGATAATCCCGACCAAGTCGCCGATATGCACGCCGCCATTTACATGGCTGCCAACGCCGCAGGGCTCCTCATCGGCTGGACCCTAGGCTGGCTCATCGGCATGCCCTTTAAAAAGCGCCAAAAAGCCAACTGAGGATTGATCTGCCGCGCCCTATTTCTTCCGGGGTGAAACGAAATCTGCAGCGGAGCGTCTCCCCTCCCCAGCGGGGAGGGGCGGGGGTGGGGAGAATCCCAACGACAGGTGCGCGAGACGACTTGCTGAGAATGTGCAGCATGGTCGAGCCTCAAAACTAGAATCGCGCCTAGCTCTTCACCCCACCCCTAGCCCCTCCCCTGAGTGGAGGGGGATCAGTGCGCAGCCTCGCCGGTACCGAGCAACCAGCGGGCACTTCCCCTAATCCACGGGGATGAGCGTGCAAACGGGGTCTCACTCTCCTTGCCCCGATGCGGGACAGGGAAAATCGCCCCGCGACCCATGCGCCGCCGCGCCTCCATCAACTGGCCAGAACCCGCCAGGGGCGCTATAGCATCGGTCTCAGACCCTAGGACCCTTTATGCAACTGCTATTTCTTGCCTCAGCCGGTGGCGCCATCGGCGCCGGCCTCCGCTTTCTCGTTAACCAGGCCTTTGCTGAGCGCGGACTGATCGCCTTCCCTTGGCCGACGCTGACCGTAAACGTCGTTGGCGGGTTTTTGATGGGCGCACTCTTTGTCTACTTGAACGAGCGCATGGGCGGCAGTCCTGAATGGCGCACGTTTCTCGCGACCGGCATCCTGGGCGGCTTGACGACGTTCTCGGCTTACTCGCTCGATATGATGAACATGCTCACTGTCGATGGCCTCAGTCTGCGTTTCTTCGCCTACACCCTTGGCTCCGTCATTCTCGCCTTCGCCGCTCTTGCTTGCGGCATGTGGCTCACCCGGACACTTTTGACATGAGCAAACGTGACATGAGCGAAACAGCCGCCACATCCAAACCCAATCTCAAAGTTGAAGCCCTGCGCGTCATCGAGAGCGAAGCCGACATGCGGCTCGACCGCTGGTTCCGCGTTCACTTCCCCGAGGTCGGCTACACCTATCTGCAAAAACTTCTGCGCTCGGGCCAAGTGCGCATCGATTCTAAACGCGCCGAAGCCAATGTGCGCTTGAGCGCCGGTATGGAAATTCGCGTGCCGGCCATCGTGCGCCAACCGAAAAAATCCGGCCCGGGCCTCAAGGCGCCTTCGGGCGCGTCACAAAGCGACCGCGATCAAATCGAGAAAATGATCATCTACGAGGACGACCACGTTCTCGTCTTGAACAAACCGTTCGGTCTCGCGGTTCAAGGCGGCACCGGCACCAAGAAACACATCGACGGTATGTTAGAAGCCATGGTGGACCGCTTCGGCGGCGAACGCCCACGCCTCGTGCACCGCATCGACCGCGACACGAGCGGCATTCTCCTTGTTGCGAAGACACGTGATGCCGCCGCCAAGCTTGGGCGCACATTTCAAACGCGTTCGGCGGCGAAGACCTATTGGGCGCTCGTGCGCGGGGTACCACGTCCTCCTCAGGGCAGGATAGAAGCCGCTCTTGTTAAGGCGTCAGGCCCCGATGGGGACCGTGTGCGCAAGTCGCTGCCCGGCGAGCAAGAGAAAGCCATGCACGCGACGACGCATTATTCCGTTATCGATCACGTCGCGCAGAAAGCCGCCTGGGTGTCGTTGAAGCCTGTGACGGGCCGGCAGCATCAGCTGCGCGCGCACATGCATTTGATCGGTCATCCGATTGTCGGCGATAACAAGTATGAAGGCGACGTCCGTCTGCCTGCCGAAAATATCGACAACATGCTGCACTTGCACGCGCGCCGCCTCATCATCCCGCATCCCAAGACCGGCGCTAAACTCGACGTCACCGCGCCGCTCCCCGAGCACATGCGCCGGACTTGGGACGTGCTCGGCTTCGACGTCAACAAGTTCGGGGTGCGCGACGAATGAAACTCCTCGTCTTCGATTGCGATGGCACCATCATCGATAGCCAGGCCGGCATCGTGCTCTCGATGGATCACGCTTTCCGCACGCTTGGCCTCACGGCTCCAACGCGCAAGCAAACGCTGTCGGTTGTCGGTCTGTCGCTGCCGGAAGCTTTTTCCGTGCTCGCGCCTGACGCAGACTATGACGCGCGCCGCGAACTCTCCGAACGCTACAAAAGCGCCTTCCGCGATCTCGACCGCGATCCGGGCGAATGCGAATTTCTCTTCCCCGGCGCCAAGGACATGATCGATGCGCTCGCCCGCGAAGACGGCGTCGTGCTTGGCATTGCGACAGGAAAATCGCGCCGCGGGGTAGACCGCTTGCTGGCGCGCGAAGGCTGGGACAAGCACTTCGTCACCATTCAAACCGCCGACGATCACCCCTCGAAACCGCACCCCTCTATGCTGACGCGCGCCATGCAGGAAACGGGCGCCACACCGCAGCAAACCATCATGATCGGCGACACGACCTACGACATCGAGATGGCGCGCGCCGCCAACGTCGGTGCCCTCGGCGTCACCTGGGGCTATCATTTGCCCCAAGAACTCGAGGATGCCGGCGCCCATCTTCTCATCCACGACTATGAGGCGATGCCGGCCGCCCTGGCCCACGTTTACGGAAAGCTAAATGGCGCGCGATGACAGGCACTGACGACAAAAATATGGGAAAAAACGGCACACACAAACCGGCCTCCGGCGCGCCCAAGGGACCGATCACCGACACGATGGCGAAGCCGCTCGCCAAGAGGTTCTACAAAGACGTCACCGTCGGCGAAGGCGCATTCTTCCAGATCCTGCTCGACGGCCGCGTTGTCAGAACACCCGGCAAACGAGCGCTGCTTCTTCCCTCGCGCACCTTAGCCGACGCCGTTGCCGCCGAGTGGCAAGTGCAAGAAGCCAACATCAACCCCGGCACCATGCCCTTGACGCGCTTTGCCAACACCGCGATCGACGCCGTCTCCGACGCGCAAAAGGAAGTCGCGAACGATATCGCCGCCTATGCGGGGCGTGATCTCTTATGCTACCGCGCCGTGACTCCGCCCGACCTGACGCGCCTTCAAACAGCAGCCTGGGACCCGGTCATCAATTGGGCCCGCGAAGCGCTGGCGGCCCATTTCACAGTTGTTGATGGCGTCATGCCCGTCGATCAACCCGTGCTTACGCTCAAGAAATTCTCGGCCGCCCTCGAGCCCCACGACGCCTTCAAGCTCACTGCCTTGCACGTGATGACAACGCTTACGGGTTCGGCACTTCTGGCACTCGCCCACGCGCGCGGATTTCTCTCTACGGACGATTTCTGGACCGCAGCCCACGTCGACGAAGATTATCAAATCTCGCTCTGGGGGGCGGACGCAGAAGCCGCCCATCGCCGCGTCTTGCGCCGCACCGAATTCGATGCTGCGTGCCGGCTCTTGAAGTCGCTGGGGTAGGGCAGGTATCGGCATCGCTTTTGCCATTGCGGCACGCCCCCTAACTAATCGTTAGTCAAGCGAGATACGCGGATCTAAGACGATAGAATTGCTTCATAACTTCCGCGTACGGTTCGTGTTGGAAAATTCAACAGTCGATCGCGATGCATTCGCGGACGGATTGCCGAGGGCTCCCATGGTCAAGGGAAAAAAGTTAGTTAAGAGCTTTATCGAAGGGCAGTGTGGTGCAGGGCTATCGCATTTGGCTGAGGAGGGCGATGAGATGAGCGTCGTTCCAGGCGGCTTTTCGCAATTTTCCGGCCAGCGACCCTTTGGCCTTGTCATGGCGGACGATGTTAAGTGCAAGCCGCCGCAGAATGGCGAG
>JANOKZ010000152.1:0-7100 GCA_031419515.1 Hyphomicrobium sp. | reverse complement strand
CAAAGGGTCGCTGGCCGGAAAATTGCGAAAAGCCGCCTGGAACGACGCTCATCTCATCGCCCTCCTCAGCCAAATGCGATAGCCCTGCTCCCCGCTGGGGAGGGGAAGTCACGGACTCACGGCCAAATGCGATAGCCCTGCTCCCCGCAGGGGGGAGGGGAGTTACGCTCCAATGCTATCCGCGATCTTTACAATAGTGCAAGAGTTGATGCCCTCACTCGGCGAAGTTGCAGAAGTGGTCTAGTGTTAAAGACGCTGGGGCGGCTTCCCCGGCGCTATTTGTAAGTGGTGCTACGAATGAAGTTGCGAGACGAAATCCGCCAGACTCGGCGCATCACCACCCATCCAGGCGAAATGCTCAAGCAAGAGTTCCTGGTGCCGCTGAAGATTAGCGCCAGCGCTCTGGCTGCGGAAATCAGCGTTCCCGCCAACCGCTTGACCGAGATGGTGGCTGGGCGCAGAAGCATGACGGCAGATACGGCTCTCAGGCTGGCGGACCGCTTTGGAACGTCGCCCGAGTTCTGGATGAACTTGCAAATGTTGCATGATTTGTCGAAGGCCATAGTTTCGGCTAAACGTGGAAGGAAGGCCGCTTAGAAGGCGGTGTCGAGCACTGCCAATGCTGGGTCCCGGCACTCTGCTTCGCTCCGGCCCGCTGCGCCAGCATTTGCGCGGCGAGCCGGGATGACAGGTATAAGCGTGGCGCCGAGGAGATTCTCTCCGGCGCCTTTTTTTGTTTGGAGCCCCATATGCGCTGCCCGTTCTGCGGAAGCGAAAATAGCCAAGTGAAGGATAGCCGCCCGTCGGACGAGAATTCGGCGATTAGGCGCCGTCGCGTCTGTTCGGATTGCAGCGGGCGCTTTACCACGTTCGAGCGGGTGCAATTGCGCGACCTGGTCGTGGTCAAAAAATCGGGCCGGAAGGTGCCGTTCAATCGCGACAAGCTTTCCCGCTCGATTGAAGTGGCGCTGCGCAAACGCCCAATCGAGCCCGAACGCATCGAGCGGCTGGTGACAGGGCTGGTGCGGCAGCTCGAAAGCTCGGGCGAAACCGAGATTTCAACCTCGGATATCGGCGAATTGGTCATGGCCGCGTTACGCGATCTCGACCCCGTTGCCTACGTCCGTTTCGCCTCCGTTTACCGCGATTTCCGTGATGCCTCGGATTTCCAGGCGGTTGTGCGAGAAATAGCCTCCGACGTGACGGAACGGCGTGGCGGGGAAGCGTTCTCCGCTGAGGATGATGACGCACACGCGAAGAAACAATAGTGATGCTTATGACGACCAAAATGGCGGGCGTGGTGTCCCCTCTCCCCGTTCTTTACGGGGAGAGGGCTAGGGTGAGGGGCGGCCGCGCGTTCGAATTTGCCGCCGCCCTTCACCCCGGCCCTCTCCCCATTCCAAGTGAAGTGGAATGGGGAGAGGGGGATGTCTGAAGCCTTCGACCGTCACATGATGGGCATCGCTTTGACCATGGCGCGGCGCGGTCTGGGCCTCACGGCGCCCAATCCATCGGTCGGAGCCGTGATCGCTGATGAAGTGACGGACGAAGTCATCGCGCGTGGCGTCACGTCTGCTGGCGGGCGCCCGCATGCGGAGACGATTGCGATTGCGCAAGCCGGTGCGCGGACAAAGGGCGCCACGATCTATGTGACGCTGGAGCCTTGCTCGCATCATGGCAAAACGGGCCCCTGCGCGGAAGCAATTATTGCCGCAGGGTTCAAGCGTGTTGTTGTGGCAATCGAAGACCCCGATCCCCGCGTTGCGGGGCGTGGCCTCGATAAATTGCGCGCAGCGGGTATCGAAGTCGAACGCGGGGTTGGCGCAGCAGACGCGCGCTGGGTGACGCGCGGGCATATCGTGCGTGTGACCGAGCGGCGTCCGTTCGTGACGCTGAAACTCGCACTCGACGCAAATGGGAATGTGCCGCGCGGGGAAGGCGGCAAGCCGCTGTTGGTGACGTCGGCGGAAGCGCGCGCGCATGGGCATCTTTTGAGAGCTCAAGCTGACGCCATCCTTGTTGGTTCGGGAACGCTGCTGGCCGACAACCCCGAATTGACGTGCCGCTTACCGGGGCTGGCCGCGCGTTCTCCTTTACGGGTGGTCCTCTCACGCACGCTCGATGTTCCGTTGGCAGCGCGCGTCATAGCCGGAGCGAAGCGCGTCCCCACGCTCGTCATCACGGCATTCGGCGTAAACGCCGGTCGCCGGAAAGCGATCGAAAGACAGGGCGTTGACGTCGCGGAAGTGAACGAAGTTTCAGGCAAGCTTTGGCTTCCGGCCGTGATGGAAGAACTGGTCGCGCGCGGCATGACCCGGCTTCTGGTTGAGGGCGGGCCTGCTATGTGGCGCGCTTTTGCGGACGCGGCCCTCGTCGATGAGGTAGCGCTTTACATTGCGGGCGATGCAACAGGCGTGCAAGACCCGCTGGCCTTTACCGGGCGCTGGCTGGGGTCGTTTCCGCTCGCTGTTTTCGAGAACAGACGTATTGGACCTGATAGACTGTGGCGCTTGCGCCGCGTCGCAGAAAAGAAGGAAGGCTGAGCATGTTCACTGGGCTCATTACGGACGTCGGCGAAGTCATCGCCAGATCGGGCGGACAGTTCACGATTGCGACGCGTTACGCTGCAGCGTCGATCCCGATTGGGGCGTCGATTTCCTGCGATGGTGTTTGCCTGACGGCAACGTCCATCGCAGCCAATCCAAAGGGTGCGCTGTTTACAGTTGATGTGTCGAACGAAACGATTTCCAAGACGACGCTCAAGCATTGGTCGCTGGGACGTAAAGTCAATCTCGAACGCGCGTTGAAAGCGGGTGACGAACTCGGCGGACATATCGTCTCGGGCCATGTAGATGGGGTTGCGCGCATCGTCTCAATTACCGAAGACGGCGAGAGCCGCCGCTTTCTCTTCGAGGCGCCGGAGCACTTGGCGCGCTATATTGCGCCTAAAGGATCAGTCGCGCTCGATGGCACGTCTTTGACGGTCAATGAGGTGTCTGGCACCCGCTTTGGGGTTAATATCATTCCTCATACCTTGACGGTGACGGCGTGGGGGGCCAAAACCCCTGGCGACTTGATCAATCTCGAAGCCGATGTCTTTGCGCGCTATGTGGCGCGTCTCTTGGAGTTCCGCCCGTGAGCAAGGTCCTGCCAAAAACCGCCGCGAGCGCGAAGCCACCAAGCATTCTTTCGCCGGTCGAAGAGATCGTCGAGGAGATGCAGAACGGACGCATGGTTGTGCTTGTCGATGCGGAAGATCGCGAGAACGAGGGCGATCTTGTTATTCCGGCGCAGATGGCAACGCCCGACGCCATCAACTTCATGGCCAAGCATGGCCGTGGACTTATCTGTTTGACGTTGACGCAGACCCGCGCCAATGAACTGCGCCTCGAATCGCAGGCACGCGCGGGCGCGGGGCGAAGCACGGCGTTCACGCAGTCAATCGAAGCGCGTGAAGGCATCACAACCGGCATTTCGGCATTCGACCGGTCGCGCACGATTTCGACAGCGATTGACGCAAGTAAAGGCGCCAACGATATCGTCACGCCTGGGCATGTATTTCCGCTTGTTGCGCGCGAAGGCGGTGTGCTTGTGCGTGCCGGGCACACGGAAGCCTCCGTCGATCTCGCGCGGCTGGCGGGCCTCAATCCGGCGGCCGTCATATGCGAAATCATGAACGACGACGGCACCATGGCGCGCATGCCAAATCTGGTGCCGTTTGCGAAAAAGCACGCATTGAAGATTGGGGCGATTGAGGATCTGATCGCCTACCGGTTGAAGAAAGAGCGTATCGTCAGGCACGTCGCCAAGACTGTGGTCGATACGGCGATCGCCGGCGAGTTCGATTTGCATGTCTATGAGACGACGGCGGAGCCGGCCGAACATATAGCCCTTGTGAAGGGCAAAATTTCAGGTTCTGCGCCAGTGCTCGTGCGCGTGCATGCGGTCAACGTATTTGGAGATGTGCTTGGCATTGGCGGCGCGGCCGATGGCGACTCGATCGTCTCGCGCTCCATGCGGGCTATCGAAAAGGAAGGGCGCGGCGTGATCGTGCTCATCCGCGATTTGAGGCCGAAGTCGGTGTCCGATTGGGTCGAGCGCCAGCAGCAGCCTATGGGCGCGCACGAGTCGGCGCGAAACCGGCGCCAAGTGGAAATTGGTGTCGGTTCGCAAATCCTTGCCGACCTCGGTGTGAAAGACATGGAACTACTGACGTCGTCGGCGGGGCATGTTTATGTCGGTCTCGAAGCATTTGGGCTTAGGGTCACCGGCACCCGCATTATCGAGTAATTGGAATGGTTGTGAAAACGAACGAGCGGGATGCCGCAGGCGCTAAAGCAGAGCCGCATATTCGCGCGCACGTGCTCATCATCGAAGCGCGCTTCTACGAGGCAATCTCCGATATGCTGGTCGAGGGGGCGATTGCCGAGCTGACGGCACGGGGCGCAACGTATACGCGCCTACCCGTTCCGGGCGCGCTCGAAATTCCGCAAGTTCTTGGTGCCGCAGCGGCCGCGCGAGCCGCAGGGCGGACGTCGTTTGATGGCGCGATTGCGTTAGGATGCGTCATACGTGGCGAGACGGCACACTATGATATCGTCTGCAACAATGCCAATCATTGGCTGATGGATATTGCGATGCGCCTGGACGTGCCCGTTGGCAACGGCATTTTGACCGTTGAGAGCGAAGCGCAAGCGATTGCACGCGCCGAAGGCGGATCAAAAGGCAAAGGCGGCGATGCGGCGCGCGCGTGTTTGCGCCTGATAGAATTGAAGCGCGCGTTCTGGGGACAAACCGGGAGTCAAACGGCATGACCGTGCCGGAGCAACCCGAGACAGACCTGATCAGCGCGCGAACGGCAGCGCGGCTGGCGGCGGTGCAGGCGCTTTACCAGATGGATCTGGCTGGAACCGATCTCAACGATGTCATTGCGGAATTTATGCGCGAACGTTTCGAAGTTCAGAGTGGCCCGGATGATGAGACGGCGGAAATCCCCGCAAAAAAGGCGGATCGCTTGTTCTTTGCCGATATCTTGAAGGGTGTCTTGCGCCGTCAGCGCGATATCGATCCTCTGGTCGACGACCAGCTGGCAACCGGCTGGCGGCTTGTACGGGTCGATAGCATTTTGCGTGCCATTCTGCGTGCCGGCGTTTCCGAGCTCTTAGAGCGCGCGGATGTGCCCGCTCGTGTCGTGATCAACGAGTACATCAACGTCGCACACTTTTTCTTCTCTGAAGACGAGCCGCGCGTCGTCAATGGTGTGCTCGATAAAATTGCACGCAAGGTAAGGCCCAAGGAATTCGAAGCCAAGCGCGGTACGGCTTAGGCGATTAGAGTTTGGCGAGTTCTGGATCGAATGCCGTGACAGATCGCGTAATAACCGAAACGGATCTCATCCAAACCTATCTCGCGCCGTTGGCCGCAGGCGCGCCGGGTGCGTTCGGACTGATGGATGACGCGGCGCTGATCTCGCCCGAACCTGGGACGGATATTGTGATCACAACAGATCCAGTCCGCGCAGGTGTGCATTTTTTCGAGACCGACCGCGCCGACGACATCGCTTGGAAGGCGCTGGCCGTTAACGTCTCGGACCTAGCGGCCAAAGGCGCGCGCCCGCTTGCCTATACGATGGCATTGGCGTTTCCAGAAGCTCCCGAGCGGTCCTGGATGCAGAGTTTTGCGGATGGACTACGAGCCGCACAGACTGAATTCGGGTGCCACCTCATTGGTGGCGATACCGATCGTGCGAGCGGGTCCTTGTCGATTGCGATCACGGCGTTTGGAAGTGTGCCGCGCGGGCGCATGGTTCAGCGCACAACAGCCAAGGCAGGTGACCATATCTTTGTTACAGGCACGCTCGGCGACGCCGCACTTGGCATAGCCCTGCACCGCGATCCTGCATTTTTAAGACGTGCGCTGACGAGTGGGGACCGGGCATTTTTAGCAGGCCGCTATTTGCGCCCCAATCCGCGCCTCGCGCTGAGGCCGCTGTTGCTTTCGGCTGCATCGGCGTCTCTCGACATCTCTGACGGGCTTCTCAAGGATCTGGGCCGCATGGCCGCCGCTGCAGGGGCCGGTGTGAAGATCAGATTTGAGGTGCTTCCGCTATCGCCATCAGCCCGGCACATGATTGAAGCCGAGCCATCTTTTGCGGATCAGATCGTGGCAGGGGGCGACGACTATGAGATACTGTTTGCGGTTCCTCCGGACCGGCTTCAATTGTTGCGCAGTGGCGCGTCAGCGGTCCCCGTTCAAATCACCGAAATCGGAAGACTTGAACGTGGCGGCGGGGTGACGCTGTTGGATGGGGAAGGCCAAGCGATGCATATCGGCAGCAGTGGCTACGATCACTTTGGGTGAAGCCGCGTTTTGGAACACGACACAACGCCGCATAGCGGATCGCTATCGGGACATCGAAGCCTGTTATTTTGGCAAAGGCAGCCAGCGAGGCCGCAAACGGGCAGCCAAACTGCAATACTGCTGTGCCTTTCAGCGTATAGCTAGCTATGCGGGGGGCTGTTAAACGGTCACCGTTTGGCCATATGCATCGGCAGATGTAGGGCATAGCGCTGCTTCGCAATGCTCGCGGGCAGGGACATGAAGGCAAGGCAGTGAGGATCTTTGACAGGGTGGGCCGGGCGACAGGAATGAGATCCAATAATCTGCTTCAATTGATCTGGCCGCAGTTGCGCCGCACTGCGCAAATTGCGCTGGTTGCTGTTGCTCTGCTGGCGGGACCGAATGCGTCGCGATTGGCCGATGCCCAGGATTGGTTAGACGGCATGCCGGGCGGTGGGGCCGGGCGCAAGACCAACACGGCGCCGGTCGAGCGTAAGGCCGAGGCACTGAACGACATCAGACCCGACTCGACCCCTTGGCGCAGCGACGTGATGCTCGACGCTATGGCGGGGGCAATCGAACGCTATGAAAAAATCGTCGCCAGTGGCGGGTGGCCGCTCGTGCCGGCCGGCCGCATGATGCGCGAAGGGGATAACGATCCCCGCGTGCCGGCGCTGCGCAAGCGTTTGCGTGCATCCGGCGATATGCCGGCTAAAGGCCAATATTACGATAACGATACGTTCGATTCAGAGCTCGAAGCA
>JANOKZ010000151.1:0-2837 GCA_031419515.1 Hyphomicrobium sp. | reverse complement strand
CAACGGCAAAATGAGCAACAAGCGAAAGCATCGGAGCCTCCCTCTTTTCCGGAAGCCTCCTCAAGAATCCATGATTCGCCGCCACTCAAGCGAATTTAACCGTTTTCAAATGCGATTCCCCTGCTCCCCGCTGGGGAGGGGGCGGAGCACCGCTATTTTGTCCTGGTGCAACGCCTGGATCTGGTGGCGGCGTAACGGCAGGCGCTGCGGGCACCGGCTTTACTTCTGGCCGCACGCACGAGGCCTTGATGCGCCGCTCGGACGTTTCGCGCCCTTCCACACCCCGGCTTGCAAACGGAACAAACGACAGCTTCGTCAGCTTGTAGAGTTCGTTGGTGAAAGTCGCGCCGCAATCGAGCACAAATTGATGCGCTTCGCTCATGCGGCACTTTTCGAACTCGGTCTTGGGATCGCCGTTTGCGAGCCGCGTGTCATAGGCTTTCGTCAAGCAACGATCGACATCGGCCATGGCTGCAACCAGGCCATCCTCGTAGTATTTCTCAAGACCTGAGATCAGATGCTCGCCTGTCACTTCGCGGATGGCGAAGATGTTCTGCATGACGTTCTTATTCCAGTCGACGTAGGACTCGTCATAGGCGCGCTTGCGGTAGCGAATTTCGTCTATGTCCGCGCCGCGCTTCAAGGCGCTTGTCACCATACCGGCACGTGTGCGGCGCTCATAGACGAGATGGACGAGGCTTTCGATGGATTGGCGCCGCGCCTGATACTTCGCGTAGGTCTGCCCCAGCCACGCGCCGACGCTTGCGGTGATGACGCCGTTCAAAACAGCAGAGGCCAGCGCAAACGCGATAAGCTGCTGGCGCGTCAGGTGTGCGCTCCGCAACAGGCCCAAATTTGATTTGGACATTAGGTTTTCTCCCCCGGGAGTCACTGATTGTCATCCCGGCCGGAAAAATTGCGCGTGTGCAATTTTGCAGAGCCGGGATCCAAAAATTGGTGCAGCAAAAAATGTAGTTCGTAAACCTGCGTCCCGGCTCACCCCGAAGACGATTCACGTCTTTGCTTGGGACGGGATGACAGCTTTACTACCCCCCCGTCACGCTCATATGCCGGGCTACCGCCGGCTTTTTGGTGCGCCGGTCGATGATGAAATCGTGCCCCTTGGGCTTTCTGGAAATGGCTTCGCGTATGGCGGCGTGCAGCGCCGTGTCGTCACTTGACGATCTCAGTGGTGCGCGCAAATCCGCCGCGTCGTCCTGGCCGAGGCACATATAAAGCGTACCTGTGCAGGTGAGTCGCACGCGATTGCAGCTCTCGCAGAAATTGTGCGTCATGGGCGTAATGAAGCCGAGCCTGCCACCCGTCTCTTTCACCGTCACATAGCGCGCCGGTCCGCCCGTGCGATACGGATTGTCCTCAAGAGTAAAGCGATCCATCAGGCGCGCACGCACAACCGAGAGCGGCAAATATTGATCGGTTCTGTCACCATCGATGTCGCCCAAGGGCATCGTTTCGATGAGCGTCAGATCGGCGCCGCGCTCATGCGCGAACCGCACCAGATCTTCGATCTCGTCCTCGTTGACGCCTTTGAGCGCTACCGCATTGATCTTGACCTTGAGCCCGGCCTTTTGTGCGGCCTCGATGCCATTCAATACGACGCCGATTTCGCCCCAGCGGGTAATGGCCTTGAATTTGTCTGGATCAAGGGTGTCGAGCGAGACATTGATGCGCTTGACGCCAGCAGCTTTAAGTTCTGTTGCATATTTCGCCAGCTGACTGCCGTTCGTGGTCAGTGTCAGTTCTTCGAGCGCACCCGATTCCAGATGACGGCCGAGGGATTGAAAGAGCCACAGGATGTTCTTGCGCACCAGCGGCTCTCCGCCCGTGATGCGCAGTTTCTTCACGCCTTGCTTCACGAATGCCGAACACAGCCGGTCGAGTTCTTCGAGGCTGAGCAAATCTTTCTTCGGCAGGAAGCTCATATGCTCCGACATGCAATAGACGCAGCGGAAGTCGCAGCGGTCTGTCACGGACACGCGCAGGTACTCGATGCCCCGGCCGAAGGGATCGACCAGGGGGGCAGAAACGTGCGGACGCGCACCTTCACTCGTCATAAACTTTGGCTCCAAGGTGAGGCTCGTGCTCACCCTAACATCGGGAGCCTTGAGTGCAAGGGCAAGGGCGCAAGAGCAAGTCCCGCTTTCGGCCTACTCCAGCCAGAAATGGCGCTGCGGCCTTTCAATAAAGCCTGCCCGCGTACTCTTGCCCGCTTGATCCGGCAGCGCTGCAGCCAGCCTGACGATGCGTTCCTTAAAGGCCGCGCCGCGAATATGGGGTTCGACCGCGAGCAACCGGGCTGCCAGCGCTGCCACACGCGAGAGCGCGATGCTCGATAGATTTGGATCGTTGGGTAGGCTTGCGCCGTCTTCGACCACGAAGTGCGACACGACATCGATAGCAACGTCAACTGTCGCCGCGCCCCAATTCGATTTGGGCGTCAGCACGCCTTTTTGGTCGCACGCCGCCACTACGAGGAGATTTGCGGCGCGCGGGTATTTTTCTCCAAAGCGGGCATTGAACGCAGGGTCGAGATCAGTGCCACCGTCGCCCGCCATGCCGTCACCCGCCATGACGATGAATAAGTTTTCGCGATAGTGATGTGCGGCCGAGTTGAACATTTCCATGTCGATGGGCGTTGCGAACGCGCGATCGATAGCGATGATGCGAGCCGGGCTTTGAGCGGCGAATTTGATGGCTTTGGTGAGTGTCACCGCGTCGTCCATTTTGGCTCTGACGGCAACGAGCGTCGCCGCCTGGCCTTCGCCGGTTACGATTTCCGCGACGCGAGTCCCTCGGCCCAAGTCATCTGTCGCGAC
>JANOKZ010000150.1:0-4434 GCA_031419515.1 Hyphomicrobium sp. | reverse complement strand
CCTCATTTCCGCGCTCCACAAAAGCGTGCGCGGCTCCGACCCCGATGCAGCACTCTATTATTTCTGCCGCATGTTAGATGGCGGAGAGGACCGCTTGTTCCTCGCGCGCCGGCTCGTGCGCATGGCGGTTGAAGACATCGGCATGGCTGATCCGCAAGCGCTCGTCGTGTGCAGCGCGGCGAAAGACGCTTATGATTTTCTCGGCAGCCCCGAAGGCGAACTCGCGTTGAGCCAGGCCGTCATTTATCTGGCGACTGCGCCCAAATCGAACGCCAACTATGTTGCCTTCAAAGCCGCCATGCGCGCCGCCAAAGAACACGGCTCCCTCGCGCCGCCCAAGGCAATCCTCAACGCGCCGACCAAACTCATGGAAGACGAAGGCTACGGCACCGAGTATCTCTACGATCACGATCGGCCGGACGCCTTCTCAGGCCAGAACTATTTCCCCGACGATTTCAAGAAACGACCGCAGTACTACGACCCCGTCGAACGCGGCTTCGAGCGCGATATCAAAAAGCGCCTCGAATACTGGGCCAAGCTGCGGCGCGAACGGGGCGGGAAGGGGTGAGACAAACAACAGTGTCATCTCGGGCCTTGTGCCCGGGATCTAGTCATCCGCTTGCTCTGGGAACCGGGAATTAGGAATAAAGCCGCAATGAATCTCGTAAAGTATTGCAAAGCCTCGCATGTAACTGATGCAGTGGAAAAGGGGAGGATATTTGTCGGAACCTTTTCACGGTACAGCAAAATTGAACGCGATGTCCTGCGCGATGAGGAAGAAGGGGCCGCAACAACCGCCGTCCTTGATGATGAAGCTGATTTGATCTTGTCTGAAAACGACAACGAGTCGCTACTAGCGAACAGTCCGCTGAAATTGGCCAACGGATGGAAACTTGAACTTCCGAGACATATGCCGCTGTGGTTGGCGAAGCCAGCATTCAACACATTCATCTTTTGTGTATCTGATGACCCAGATCCATCGGTGGAAAAAGCAGCTCGACTTGGATACGATAGTTTTTACAGGATAACCGACCCGTTTAGCTTCGGGCAGGTGTTGATGATTTCGATCTCACAGCACCTTGGTACAAAATTTGGTGTAGATGGCCGTATGGGGCCGGTCAACTACGTACCCCGCAAAATTCAAGTGGTGAATCGCCGACGCTCCAGTCCACCCGTCAACGGGTTCTCGAACGAGGACCTCTTCAGAAAGCACGAGCGATTCAGTGACGACAGAGAGTTTCGGTTCGTCTTTTTGGAATATTCAAACGCCGAACAATCACTCTTCAATAGCTTCAATTCGGAGGGTGAAATCGTTGAGAATCCTGAAATCGCAAAATGGGTAACGAAGGATTGATAACAATGGTTAGGCTAACGGGCCGCGCCCTGACACTTCCGGCCGGCTCGACGAATGAGAGTCGGCAGCGCCAAACAAAGAGCGGGCCGTAACCCAACATTCAAGACCAGCAAACGGCAATAATCAGTTCCAGCTATTCCAGCGGTTCCACCGGCGCCATCCACCCCAGCGGCGATGTTGCTGCGGCTGTTCCGCATAGACGCGATCATCTTGCTCGGAACGCTCAGCCCGGTGACCATAGTGGCGCCCGCGGCCACACGAACCAACTTCGCTCCGCTCGGTGACGTCGCCGTAGAAACTGACATGGAAATGATAGCGCACGCCATTCCGGCAAGCGTTGGCCATGTAGTTCGGCGGCGACGCATCAGTAAACTCGATGCGGCTGTAGCCGTGCTCTTGGAGGATGTCGACGATCTCATTGGGTGTGTGGGCGCTGGCAGCGGTGATGCTGGACAGTGTCGCGGCGGCGACGGCGCCGGTGAAGGTTGCGATTTTTATCATGGCTCGGCTCCGGGAGATGTTAAGAGTGGCTTCAAGAACTTCGGTAAGAACTTCTGTGTTTGTAGGAGCACGATAGACGTCACAGCATGAATGGCCCCGGCACGCGGTATTCAGCTGGTATTCATCTGCGAAAGTGCTGGCTTGATGCGCCTTGTGTCCAAGTTTTTGTATCATCTCTCGGCAGTCACTAAAGGGTCCGCCTTTATGCTCAAAACTATCCGTATCTTGAACGTCGCCGCCTTCGCCCTCCTGATGCCCGTTTTCGCGACAGCAGCTTTGGCCCACGCCAAGCTGGTCAAAGAAACACCAGCGCACGATGCGACTGTCCCGACGCCGGCCGAGATTTCCCTGAAATTCAGCGTAGGTGTTGAAGCCGCCTTCTCATCCATTGAGGTCAAGGACGCCGCTGGGGCGCTTGTCAAAGTTGGAACCCTCGCAGCGGCTGGCGATGACAAAACCACGATCGCCGTTCCCTTGCCAACGCCGCTGGCAGCGGGCAAATACACCGTCGAGTGGCGCGTCCTGACCGCCGGCGATGGCCACAAAATTAAAGGCAACTATAGCTTCACGGCGGCACCATAGGACTTGCATGGAAAGTCTCGTCGCCGTTTGCCGCTTCGTGCACTTTGCCGCTGTCTTCATTCTGTTCGGCTCGATTGCGTTTCGCAGCGTCATAGCGGCGGGGCAGGTGCGGGCACTTGTGGCTCTGCGAATCGCTAACTGGCAACGCATAGCGATTTGGGTCGCGGCGATCTCCGCGGTTCTTTGGCTCATTCTTGCCGTGGCTGAAGCTGGCGACGGGCTTGCGAGCGCAACCGATCCCGCCATGATTGGCACGTTTTTAGCGAACACGCATTTCGGCCGCGTCTGGATGTTGCGCTTGGCGCTGCTCGCCGCATTGCTTGCCCTCACGATCAGCGGCAAAAAATTGTCCGATCGTGTCATGCTCGGTCTCACGGCCGCGTTAGTCGCGACACTCGGCTGGATCGGTCATCCCGCAGAGCATGACGGCGTTGCCGGTCTTCTGCATTGCACCAACTATTCGGTACATGCCACGGCGGCTGCATTGTGGGTTGGCGCTTTGCCAGCCTTGGCACTCAGTCTCTCGCTCGCCAAGGGCAATGACATGCGCGCCGACATAGCCGCAACGGTTGCCCGATTTTCGCGTGCCGGATATCTGGCGGTCTCACTTGTTCTTATAACCGGTGTGATCGGCACGTGGTCCCTGCTTGGCACATGGCCGTCATGGACCGCGTCGCCGTATCAGTTTTGGCTGGCCGTCAAACTCGCGCTTGTTGCTGTCATGCTGGCGCTTGCCGCGACGAACCGTTTTGTATTCACGCCAGCACTCAACTCGCGCCCAGACCGATCGCGGACCGCCCTCTGCCGTATGACGCTTGGCGAAGTTGTTCTGGGATTTACTATTCTCGCACTCGTCGCGCATTTCGGCCAGCTCGCCCCGATGGGGGAATAGGTTGACGTGCCGCCTCGAATGCTCGGTTAAGACGGGCGTTACGTTTCTTTATCTTGCGCAAAGAAATCTCTTGCCAACGTCCTGCCCCATACTGTCTCTAAATCTCCGGGAGTGGGATTTTCTGGAAAAATTCGCATGGTACAATTTATCGATCTCTGGCGCGCGCATCCGGTCAACGAGAGCGTGTCAACGCCCTGCCTTGCACCGAAGGATCTGACAAATCTCGCGGGCAAAACTGTCGGCGCCGGCTTTCCCGTCTTCCCGAACCAGTGCGCCATCCGCATGGGCGTTGCCCTGCAGCGCGCCGGCATCCGCGTCGATCAGCTCGGCAAGGTCACGACCTGCGGCGTGCACGGGGCGGACGAACTCCACACCATCAACGCCCGCCAGTTGGCCGACGCCATTCGCCGCGCGCGGCTCCCGGGCTTCGGCGACATGGAAGTCATTACCGGCGGGGATGTTGCCAATTTCTACACGCGCATCTTCGGGCGCACCGGCGTCATCTACATTCAAGACTATTGGATGCGCGGCGACGATAAGGATGGCGCGCCAACCGGCGATCACATCGACGTTTGGAACGGCTACCGCTCGAGCGCCAAATGGTTGATGGAGTGGTTCTCGTGGGCGGGCTATTATTCCAACTACGCCAACGCGCGCGAGATGTGGTTCTGGCCGGTTAAATAATTGAGGAACTGCCATGCGCTACGTCATCGCCATTCTTTTCGCCATCGCCGGCGCGGCGCTCGCCATGATGTACGTCAGCCATAACGTCGCCGACAACATCGTCGCATCGTACCGTTTTGATAATCCCGACCAAGTCGCCGATATGCACGCCGCCATTTACATGGCTGCCAACGCCGCAGGGCTCCTCATCGGCTGGACCCTCGGCTGGCTCATCGGCCTGCCCTTTAAAAAGCGCCAAAAAGCCAACTGAGGATTGATCTGCCGCGCCCTATTTCTTCCGGGGTGAAACGGAATCTGCAGCGGAGCGTCTCCCCTCCCCAGCGGGGAGGGGCGGGGGTGGGAAGAATCCCAACGACAGGTGCGCGAGACGACTTGCTGAGAATGTGCAGCATGGTCGAGCCTCAAAACTAGAATCGCGCCT
>JANOKZ010000149.1:0-4432 GCA_031419515.1 Hyphomicrobium sp. | reverse complement strand
CACTTTTGTTTCCGGGTTGTAGCCGTTTTCAAGTGCGGCCGCGTAAACGTAGACCTTGAATGATGAACCCGGTTGGCGCTTCGCTTTGGTTGCGCGGTTGAATTGGTTTTCGCCGTAGTCCTGGCCGCCGACAATGGCGCGCACGGCGCCGTCGAGTTCCGTGACGACCATGGCGCCAGCGCCGATATTCATGTGCTTGCCTTCAGCGGCAATCGCAGCACGGAGCGTTTCGTCAGCCTGACGCTGCAGCTTCATATTGACGGTAGTGCGCGCGGTGAGGACGTATTGGCCTTTGCCTTCGGCCAAACGCTGCACTTCTTCAAACGCCCAATCGAGAAACCACTCCGGTGATGTCGAATTTGAATGATCGATGGTTTTCGCCGGGTTCATGCGGGCTGCGTGAACCTGGCCTGCTGTGTAGAATCCGGCTTCCACCAGATTGTCGAGAACTTCGCTGGTGCGCGCGCGCGAAGAGGCCAGATTGACGTGGGGCGCAAATTTGGCAGGTGCCTTGAAGAGGCCGGCCATCAAAGCGGATTCGGCCATGTTAACTTCGCGCACCGTCTTACCGAAATAATACTGCGCTGCGGCTTCGACGCCGAAAGCGCCGCCGCCCATGTAAGCGCGGTCGAAATAGAGTTTGAGGATTTCGCGCTTGGTGTAGCGGCTTTCAAGCAGAAAGGAGAGGAACAGCTCCTTGACCTTGCGCTCGATCGATCGTTCGGACGAGAGGAAGAGGTTCTTGGCGAGCTGCTGGGTGATCGTCGAACCGCCCTGTACGACATCGTTGGCCTGGATGTTGGTCAACAACGCACGCGCTGTGCCGTAGAAATCGACGCCGATGTGTTCGAAGAAGCGCCGGTCTTCTGTCGCGAGCGTCGCCTGGATGAGGGCGTCTGGAATGTCATCGAGCGGCACCGCGTCGTTGTGCAGGATGCCGCGCTTGCCGAGTTCGTTGCCATCGGCATCCAAGAGCTTGACGGCGAACTTGCCCGTCGAAAATTTGCTTTCGTCGAATTCGAGAAGCGCGGGGAGCGCGGCGGCGTAAAGCAGAACGAAGCCGCCGGTTGCAAGGGATACGGTTTCCGACAACAATTCGTTGAGCAAGCGCTGCCAGCCGGTCAGTGTAAATCGTGCGAACCAGCTCGAGCCCGCGTTCCATACGTCCTTGAGCCACGACCATGTTTCGGTGAGGCCGGAATTGATTTTGGAATCAAGTCCGAGCCGCCAGTTAAAGCGCCGGTCGCGTGTGCCAAGTTCTTGAAACCAGTCGTTCAATAGGTCGTGCCTTGTTTTGGGCCGCACTTTGCGCCGCACTGTGGGCCGCACTGTGGGCCAAAGCCGGGATAAGTCAGCGGTTCAGCCTCGCGCCTCGCTTCGAAACAGGTAAAACACTGCGTTACGATTCCCACGTTTTCTATCCTAAGGCGACCAAATTGTGATTATTTGGCGGTTGGCGGGACGTGCCCTGCGGAGATCACCCGATTGAGCGAAAAAGACAAGCCGTTTTGGCAGACAAAGACGCTGGAAGAAATGTCGCCGCAGGAGTGGGAATCACTTTGTGACGGTTGCGCGCGCTGCTGCCTCGTTAAACTCGAAGATGAAGATACAAGTGAGATCCATCTGACGCGGCTCTCTTGCAAGCTGCTGCACGTCAGGACGTGCCGCTGCACCAATTACGAGAACCGCTTCAACCTGATGCCGGATTGCATCGAAATCACGGTTGAAAAGGTGCGCGAGCTGAAATGGCTGCCGCAAACCTGCGGCTACCGGGTGATTGCCGAGGGGCGGGACCTTGCGTGGTGGCATCCGCTGATTTCGGGAACGCGCGATACCGTGCACGAAGCCGGCATTTCGGTGTCAGGCTTTGCCATGAGCGAAGCGCGCGTCAAGGAGGCGAACTACGGCCGCTACATCATCGACGATTTCAAGCCGGAGTGACGAGGCAATGGGCAGTGGGCAATAGGCAGCCGGGTTTATGGCGGTAGGGTTAAGGGGTGGGGTAAAAATAATTTTTTCCCCGGGTGTCTGGGCGGGGTTATCATGGAGTGTTTGCCAGTAGAGTTAAGTTAACTTCATGTAATGGCTAAATAAAATTGAAAAATATCGAGCAAAGCCCGTTGACAGCGCACCGCTCCTCAGGTATAGTTTTTGTATAGTGAGAAATGTGACTGGATTTCATCTCCGCTCTATCGCCGAGACATTGCGCCAAGGGCCGATGATCTAAGGCTTCCTGCAAAATCAAAGAACCCAGCAAAATCAAAGAACGATGAGGCGCCATGATTTCTAAAGGGGCCATGGCTGTGTCTGCGGCCCTAAAGGCGCGCCTGCAGCGCCTTTATCTCGATGCGGCCAACCCCTACGCCGCGCTGGTCGCGGAGAGCGGGCTCACCCGGTTCGAGTTCCAAAGCCTCGTCAAGATTGAGAATTGGGGAAAGCGGACGAAGGCGGCGAAGGTCCTCAAGGCGGCGAGCAACGACAACGTTGCGGACCTCGGGCGTGAGGACGATGTGGCTCAGCCTAAAATCAAACTCCGAGCTCCGAAGAGTGGCAGCAAACGCAAGACTCTGAAGCGGAAGCTGACGCCGAGCCCAACCGGATTATTGAAGCTCGTCTACGGCACGATCGAAAAAGAACTCGGCAAACTTGAACGGCAGTCGGGTGACAAAAGCCAAGATCGCGAGCGGGCCTCGCGGGCGTTATCGCAAATCATGAACTCATTGGAGAAAGCCGTGGAGATGCAACGCGGGATCGCAAAGGACAACACGCGCGGAGGCGACAAGAAAGATAAGGAAGCCCTGCGCAATGCGGAAGACCTACGCAAAGAGATTGTGGAACGTATTGAACGTTTCCGTGCCTCACGAGCAGTTGGTCAGTGAAGTCGATCTCATTGAGCCAGAAAAACTGGCGGAGCTGAAATTCCATTGGGAAGTTTGGGCGCGAGACGATCAGTTGTGCCCCGAGCCCGGCGGTCTCCCCGCGACGGAGGGGATCGACGAAGGAGAGCCGCCCGGCGCCACCAAAGAGTGGCGCGTCTGGATGCTCTTGGGCGGGCGCGGGTCGGGGAAGACGCGCGCTGGGGCCGAATGGATCCGTGAGCAGGCGGCGGGTGAAAGTGCGGCGGGACGCGAGCCCGCGCGCATTGCGCTTGTGGGCAAGACGATTGGTGACGTGCGCAACGTCATGATCGAAGGCGTATCGGGGCTGCTTGCGATTTCGCCTAGGGGCGAGCGGCCGCTGTTTGAGCCTTCGAAGCGGCGGCTGACATGGGAGAACGGCGCAATCGCAGAAATGTTTTCGGCGGATGAACGTGATGGTCTTCGCGGACCGCAGTTTCACTACGCTTGGTGCGATGAGATGGCGAAATGGCGCGAAGGCGAAAAGGCATGGGACATGCTGCAGTTTGGTTTGCGGCTGGGTGACAACCCGCAGGTCGTTGTCACGACGACGCCGAGGCCGCACAGGTACTTGAAAAAGATCATGAGCGATCCGGCAACGGTGACGGTGCGGTTATCGACGGCGGACAACGCGAACAATCTGGCGCCGGCGTTTCTGGCTGAGATGACGCGGCGTTATGCCGGGTCCGATATCGGGCGGCAGGAATTGTTCGGCGAAGTGATCGAGGATTTGGAAACGGCGCTCTGGCGCCGTCATTGGTTTGAGGAAGCGCGCGTCGAAGCGGCGCCGGAGATGACGCGCATTGTGGTCGCGCTCGATCCGCCAGTGACGGCGACAGTATCGTCGGACGCCTGCGGGATCGTGGTCGTCGGGTTAGGCGTCGATAAACGCGCCTATGTTCTGGCAGACCGTTCGCTGCAGGGACGCGAGCCGCAAGCGTGGGCGAAAGCGGCGATCGGCGCATACGACGATTTTGAAGCCGATTGCTTGGTGGCCGAAGTCAATCAGGGCGGCGATCTGGTCGCTGGCGTGTTGAAGCAGTTTCGCGAAGACTTGCCGGTCAAGAAAGTTCATGCGACGCGCGGCAAGTTTCTGCGCGCCGAGCCCGTTGCGGCTTTGTATGCCGAGGGTCGCGTGGTGCATGTTGGGCGCTTCGATAGATTGGAAGATCAGATGTGCGCGTTTGGTCCGGACGGCAAGGTCGAAGGCCGGTCTCCCGATCGCGTCGATGCGCTTGTGTGGGCGGTGACGGAGTTGATGTTGGCTGTCAAGGGTGTGCCCAGGATGCGGGTGGTGTGAAGTGGGCAACAGGCAAGGCAGTAGGCAGTAGGCAGTAGCGAATATCTCGCGACCCGCGTCCCCGGAGAGCGGTCACGCCGCAGGCGGGACTGTTCGCTCATCCGGGGTCTTTACAAATTCGATAAGGGTAAAGGTCCCGGCTCTACGCAACGATGCGAGCCGCATCCTGGCTTGGCCGGGAATGCGGGTGGAAGAGGCGCGCGCTAACGCGAACGCGGCAAGAAAAGTCTTTCAA
>JANOKZ010000148.1:0-3052 GCA_031419515.1 Hyphomicrobium sp. | reverse complement strand
GCCCTTCAAGGTCCACGTACGAGAACAGCGCCCCCGTCGTCTGATCCGATCCGCGCATCGAAGCCCCCTTGCATCTGGAGCCACTATGGAATCATATTCGCTCAAGCCTGTCAGCAGGTGAGAATTTCAACAGCCTGCTAGAGTGATAATGTCGTGCGATATTATTTTAATATTTGGAAATACTCCGGCGCAAATCATGTCGTGAGTTTTGCAACCGCTCTCGTGCGGTTGCGGCGTCGATCTAGAGTGCTTCCGGAAAAGTGGAAACCGGTTTTCCGAAAAGAAGCACGGCAAAACAAAGAGCTAGGGTCTGTCCACGATTCAATCAAAACCGGACAGACCCTAGCCGGGAAAGGATGCTTTCTCATGGTCTCGAACATCGATCAATCGCCCGAAATCGTTATCTCGGAAGATTCCGCGCGCGGCGCCGTGGCGGGTCATAACGTGCGCTACGTCCTAGCGTGGGGACTGACTGGAATTGTTGCCGCATTCGCCGCGGTCGGCATTTACTTTGGATATGATCGCCTTCAAGAAAATATCTCCCAAGCGTTGGCCCAAAACCCATCGGAAGTCGTTCGCGCAATTGCGCCATATGCCACGATCATCGTTGTCGGCGCGGTCATGGCCGGACTGCTGTTGGGCCTATGGAACTTGATTTCCGGACGCAGCGAAAATGCCAGTCAGACCGGGATGCGTCTTCGCGTGGTGACACAGTTCGCGCTAATTTGCGTCATCATGACAATCCTGTACGCGACTGCGTAAACGGCGCTTGAGAGGCGAGGCTAGGCCATGGCTAGTTATCTTGGCCTAGTTATCTTGGCCTAGTTATCTTCGCTTCCCGCCCTTCTTGGCGGCGCTCGCGACTTTCTCGCACTTCGCGCCGTCCTTGCTGCGCTTGGTCCCGGCACCGCACGATTTGGTGGCAGACTTCTTCTCGCTGAGAGTGGGATCTTTTTCGATCGTCACCACGATCGCCGCTTTCTTATCCGGCGTTTTGATTTCAGGCGTCTTGATGTCAGGAACTTTGGGCGCGACGCGTTTCACAGGCTCAACCATCACGGGCTCGATTTGCGCCGCGCGCGGTGCCGCCTCGGGGGCCGGTATCTCATTGGGCAAAGCCGGCCGCTCGACGGCAACGGTCTCCGCTTTCGATCCAGAATCTTTAGCCGGCTCGGAAATGGCCGGGGCGAGCAATGCGCCAACCATTACGAGTGCGCCGGACACGCGGTAAGCCAATGCGCGATAGGCCATAGACATGATCCCTGGACGTAGTCCCTACTAAAAAAACAGTACGGATGCGGACAACATATCAAACGTTTGGGATTTGGAGATTGACGATTTCACGAATCAGCCAACGCGGTAAAAACGCAAAAGAGCCAGGGGAGCGGCCCCCGGCTCTTTCCCACCTAAACGGTGAACAGCGTTTGAAGCCCCTCGAACCCGGAGGCTCAGTCCGTGCCGGAGCGGCTTTTAAGATAGAACACAGGGTTGCCCGAGTGCTCGAAACACATTGAACTTTCATGAAAAACGCGGTTCCGGCTTGAATGCCCGACCCATTGGTAGCGCGGTTCCTCATCTGCGATCCTCGATGCGGCGCTGACTGCGTTCAGGCAGGCAAAGCGCGCTCGGCCGAGTTGTGGATGCGATACAGTCGTAGTGCAGTGTCAGTTTTAGTGTCGGTGACCGCCGTTTGAATTCCTGCTTGCAAGCGTGGCTTCACCGGCGGTGAACGCAGTACTTCAACCAGATAATCTGCGTCGCGCCGCCTTGTCACGAACTTTGCCAGCGAGTTGGGCTTGCCGCGGCCCCGTGGCGCTCCTAAGACATCAAGTGAAGCTTGGCAGCAACAGAGCGTTGCAGAGGCATCAGGTCGGGAACTTGGCCTCGTTGGGCCTATCGCAGCGCAAAAGGCGTCAGAACACGCATGTCGCACAATACCTTCGGTCATCTCTTCCGCGTCACGACCTGGGGCGAAAGCCACGGTCCCGGCATCGGAGCCATCGTCGACGGCTGTCCGCCAGGAATCGCAATCGAGGCCGCCGAGATCCAAGCCTTCCTCGACAAGCGCAAGCCCGGTCAATCGCGCTTCACCACGCAACGGCGCGAACCCGACGAAGTGAAAATCTTGTCCGGCGTCTTCCATAACGAAAAAGGCCGTCAGGTCACGACCGGCGCACCCATTGCGCTCGCAATCGAGAACATCGACCAGCGCTCGAAAGACTACGGCGACATCAAAGACAAATACCGCCCCGGACACGCCGACTACACCTACGACGCCAAATACGGCATTCGCGATTATCGCGGCGGCGGGCGTTCGTCGGCGCGCGAAACCGCGGCCCGGGTCGCGGCCGGTGCTGTTGCCCGCAAGGTCGTCGCCAACGTCAAGATCCGCGGCGCGCTCATCCAAGTCGGCCCGCACAAAATCGAGCGCAAACGCTGGGACTGGGACGAAGTTGGCAATAACCCGTTCTTCTCGCCAGACGCCAAGGCGGCCGAGCAGTGGACTACCTACCTCGACGCCATCCGTAAATCGGGCTCGTCCGCCGGCGCCATCATCGAAGTCGTCGCCGACGGCGTGCCCCCCGGATGGGGTGCGCCGATCTATGGCAAGCTCGATGCCGAACTCGCCACCGCCATGATGTCCATCAATGCCGTCAAGGGCGTCGAGATTGGCGCTGGCATGGGTGCCGCCGCATTGACGGGCGAAGAAAACGCCGACGAGATGCGCATCGGGCGCGGCGGTAAGCCGAAGTTTCTTTCGAACCACGCGGGCGGCATTCTCGGCGGCATTTCCAGCGGCCAGCAGATCGTTTGCCGCTTTGCCGTCAAACCCACGTCCTCCATTTTGAGCCCGCGCAAAACCATTGATCGCAACGGCAACGAAACCGAGATTGTCACCAAGGGCCGCCATGACCCCTGCGTCGGCATCCGCGCCGTCCCCGTCGGCGAAGCCATGATGGCCATCGTTCTCGCCGACCAGTTCCTGCGCCATAGGGGGCAGTGCGGGGAATAGGGCACGCGCTTCGCTCGAACCCGCCAACAGCACCAAACT
>JANOKZ010000147.1:0-6116 GCA_031419515.1 Hyphomicrobium sp. | reverse complement strand
TGGTGCCGGGGGTGCTGGTAGCTCCATCGCGCGCGATTGGCTTGCGCAGGCTCAGCGCTTCTTGTTCCGCGTCTTGCGGTGCGCCCCAGAATTGCTCAAGCGTGGGGCCGTTGGTGACGCGCTTGTCACGCGTGAGGAAGGTCCACACTTCGTGCAGCCAGACGCGCCGTCCAATGCGGGCGTACCAGCGCATGCCCGCGCGGGCAGACCGGTCAGGATGCAAGTAAGTGCGGAACAGCGCGCGCGGCCGGGTTTGCACGAGCACTTCGATCAACTTCACCCAGAGGAAGCTGCGCCACGCAGGCATGTGACGGCTGGCCAAGACCTGATGCTTGTAGTCCCAGCGCTTTTGATCGAGCTGGATGATCGCGCGGTCCCTCTCGTCGCGAAAGAAGGGCGTCCAGCGGTGCGGCGTGACGAAGAGCGTGATGATCTGATCGGGATCGTAGGCGAGGATCTGGCGGAAGGTGCGCCAATAATCCCGGTCGCGTTCCTCGTTGAAGCCGAACACGCAGGACATGAGGGAGAGCATGCCGTGTTTTCTGAGCAGGCGAATGGCTTCGCGGTCGGTTTTGGTGGTGCTGCCCTTCCTGACTTTGGCGAGCGTCGCCTCATTCGTGTGTTCCATGCCGATCAAGAAGCGCTCGAACCCGGCCTTTCGGTAGAGATGCAGGATGTCGGCGTCGCGGACGATGTCGTCGGCGCGGAGCGTGGCGATCATAGTCAACTTTACATTCTCGGCGATGATGGCTTTGAGGAGTTCGCGCCAAGCTTTCTTCGAGGTGGTGGGGTTTTCGTCGGCGAAGGAGATCATGGTGACGCCATGCTCGCGATAGAGCCGCCCGATCTCAGCGGCGAGTTTTTGCGGACTCCGATGGCGCCAGCGGGTCCAGAAACCGCGCTGGCCGCAGTAGCTGCACAGATGCGGGCAGCCGCGCGAGAACTGAATGACGACGCCGCGTTTGCCCCCGTAGTAGCTGTACTTGGCGTGGTCGATGAGTTCCCACCCAACCCGGTAGTCGTCGAGGTTTTGGATCATGGGCGCGGGCGGCGTCGCGTGCGGAGCGCCATTGCGGCGGAAAGCGAGTCCGGAGATCGTCTCGAACGCGGTGCCGTTTTCAATCGCGCGCATCAGCCGACTGACTGTTTCCTCGCCCTCGCCGCGGACAATTGCATCCACCTCGGGGAGTTCTTCGAGGCACTCCTTCCAGTGGTAAGTCGGGAAGATGCCGCCGTATACGATCCAGGCGCCGGGGATGAGCGGTCGAAGCGTTCGAAGGATTTGGCGGACGGCCGGGTGCGCCGACGTGGAACCGTTGTGGCCGATGAGGAGCACGTCAGGCTTGTGCGCAGCGGCGCGCGTGACGATCTCCGCGAAGGGCAAATTATCGACATCGGCGTCGAGAAGCGTCACGTCGTGGCCGTCGTCGATGAGCGGTCCGCCGATGGCAAGGAGGCCCAAGGGCGGCAGCATTTCGCCTGGCATGCGCGAGCCAATGGCTTCGTGCGGCGGGTTGATGATGAGACTTTTCATACCGCGCGCCTCAAGCCTTGCTCATGTGATGGGCGAGTAAACGCAGCGCAAATGCCAGCGCAGCTTCACGGGGCGATGGGGCCGAGGCGATCAGCGCAATACAAAACAATGCGTGCCGGGGATCCGCGTGGCGGTCGAGATGCATGGATAAACTCCTGTAATCCGGTGACGAGTGAGGCCCCTTGCCCTTGACTGTCCCCGAACACGCCCTTTCTGAGCAGCGGAATTCCCATGAATTTATGGGCGGAAACCGCCGGAAGTGCCTTGCGGAGGCCTCATCTGTGCGGATATGTGAGGGTTCGCCGTGGGGATCGAGGGACGCTTCAGCCGATGACCGACGCACGCACGCCGAAACTTTCAGCCGACGAGAGCGACGCGCTTTCGGTCAGGCTTCGTCAGGAATTGGCCAGGCGGCGCATGACGCGCCAGGCGCTCGCGGATGCGGCCAAAATTTCTATTTCAACGTTGGAGAAGGTACTTGCCGGGCGGCGCACGTTCACGCTCGCGACGATTGTGCGATTGGAAGAAGGCTTGGGGCTCAATCTACTCAGCACGCAGAAACCAAATGGCGCGGCTGTGGTACCGGCTGAGAATGCGCCGGATGAATTGGGCAACTACAATCGTGCGTCTGTCGCTTGGCTCGAAGGATCGTATCTGACAGTGCGCCCGTCGTTCGGCGAGAAGAACGCGGTCTATGCTTATCGCACCGACATTTCATGGGATGACATGACGGCGCGCCTTTTGTTTCGTGAAGCCGAACGCGTCGACACCGATTACGTGCAGTTTGGTTCCGTCGCCGTGCCGCATCAGTCGGGGCACATTTATCTGGTGACCAACCGGCATGGGCAGCATCGCTTGATCATTTTAGCGCGGCCAACAATCGGCGGCGAGATGCACGGTTTGTTGACGACGCTGCAATCGGGAAAGGGCGCGCATTTATCTCCCGTCGCGACTCCGATTATTTTGAAACAGATCAAAGGAAGCGAAAAGCACGCCTACGGGCGCATTCCAGCAAGCCACGCGGCGTTTACGCATTACAATCGATTGTTGCGCAAAACGATTGCCGAGCAATTCGCGGCTTGGTTGGGATAACTGCGCGCAGATAAGACCCACACGCCGGCCTCAAGCACTCGAATCCGTTTTCATTTGCCCGTCTGCGCGGCAATTGTTGAACCGGCGGCGAGCATAACGGTTTGATTTGATTTTTATTCCCGTGCGGCAAATAAGTTTTTTTGACCCCACCATCGACACAAATGAGTCTGCATTGTGGGACCGTTTTCGTCGAGCATTAGCTGGGACCTATTTGTGATGCCGCGTCGCACTGCGATCAAAAACTCAGTGAAACATCTGCGGCCGATACGCACGCGACTTATCACTTGTATGACCAAAATGATTCCGATTCAGGAACAGACTTTTTACACCCAGTTCTCATGCGCCACTCTAGGCACAGGTGTGCAACTCCAGTTTAAACAGGATGAGAGGCGATGATGAACGCGCAATTGGTACGCGTAACTTGCGGATTGCTCGCGGCCCTTCTGGTGGCTGTAATTCTCAAGTTTGCTCTGTTTGATATTACTACTTTGAACACAACGAACGGGGCATCGGCCTTCTCGCTGCTTGGGAGTTCCATCGGATACGTTTTGGTCTATGGACTGCCCTTGGCGGGTCTCGCTGCCGCCGCGACGGAGTTCGTTCGGCTCCGCTCTGTTGCTGTTCATATCGCATTCGGGATCGTCGTTGCGCTCGTTGCTGCTCGCTTTTCGATTCATGGGGAAACGCTGTCGTCTCCTGCCTATTCGGGCGGCGCGCTGACGGGCGTCGCGGTGCTCATCACCGGTCTTCTGTCCTCGCTCGCCTATTGGATCACTGCCGGGCGCCGTGCCGGATGGCGCGGCGATGCCGCCGAGCGGGCAGACACATTGGCGCGTGAAGCTTTTAGGACGGCAAGTGCGGACGCTCACATCGAACACTGCAAGGAATGCCTCGCCGTCCGTGCGGCGCTCGGCGTGCTTCTGTTCATGCTATTCAGCTGGGTTTCTATTGAAACAGGTGGTCTACGCGACTGGCTCGTTGCCGAAACAGAAGTGCAAGGCAAGGCCGTTTTAAAGAATGCGGGTTACACATGGGCCACGTTCGAGGTCGATGGCAATCGGGGCGTGATCCATGGGCTTGCTCCCGACGAAGCGGAGAAGCGCGCGGCTTACGATAGCGTTCGCGAGGCCCTGGGTTCGGTCATCGGGTTCCCTGGGATACTTGCGCGCATCAAGAACGAGGCCGTCGCCAGCATGCCCATGTCGGCGGTGTCCCGGAAACTGGCTGATGCGGCGCGGCGCGAGAACGAAGCGAAAGTCGCTATCGAAGCCGCAGAATTAGCAGCGGAGTCGGCGCGCGCTGCAGAAGCCGACGCCGGCCGCAAGGCCGAAGTGCAGGTAAATGCCACGGAAGCCGAACTCAAGCGCAAGGCTGGAGAACAGGTCCTCGCCGCAGAAGCCGAGTTCAAGCGCAAGGGAGAGGAACAGGCACGCGCTGCGGAAGCCGCACTTTTGCGCAAGCTCGAAGAGCAGACCCGGGTCGCCGAAGAGGACGCGCGCAAAGAGGCCGCTGCAGCACCCGCGCAACCTCCCGCTCAACCGGTGGAGGTGGCGGCTGTCGAAACGGGAACACAGGAAGAGGCCCGCGCTAATATCGAGGTCACGCCGCCGGCAGGCGTCGAAGCCGCGCCGCAAGAAAACAGCGACGTCAACGCCAACTCACCGGCATTGGAAACAGCCGCCCGCGAAGGCGCTGTGTCATGCACCTCACAGGATCTCGCCCTTCTTGAGAGCAGCAGCATCATGTTTGATAGACAGAAGTTCCATGTCGGACCGGGCTTCGATGGCGAACTTGACAGGTTGGCTGTGTCGGCTCGCGCTTGCGCGCCGCGTCCTATTCCTCGTGACCGGACACGCCGACAGCGTCGGCGACCGCCTTTTCAACCCCGCGCTCGGGCTGCAACGTGCGCAGGCCATCCGCGAAAAACTGATTACACGCGGTGTGCCGGCGACGCGCGTCATCGCCAGCTTCGCTGGCTCTAGTGGCCCCGTCTTCAACGACACGAACAATGCGGACAGGTCGTTCAACCGAAGGGCCGAGTTCAAGTTTCTCGAAGTCGCGGAGATCAGCCGCGATGCCACGCTCGAACCGGACGAGCGGGCGACAACGTGCGAAAGCGACCTCTCTGGCATCATGACGCAATCGACAATTTACTTTCCGACGGCATCGGCGCGGGTGAGTGCGGAAAGCATGGGCCTCATCAAGAAACTTGCAACTGCCATTGAGACGTGCGGCAGCGTGGTCGTGACGGTCGAGGGACACACGGACAAGATCGGTGGTCCCGGCTACAATCAGGGACTTTCAGAGGCCCGTGCGAACACGGTGCGTGAGGAACTTGTTGCGGCAGGCGCCAATCCGACGCGGGTTGCCTCGCGCGGGTTCTCCTCAAACCGCCCGCACGACCCGGCCGATACCGCGGAGGCATTTGCCTTGAACCGGCGCATCGAATTCAAGGTGTCGGGAAAGTTCACGACGACGAGTACGGGCGGGCCGTAAATGTGATCACGAATTCTACCTGGGAGTTGTTTGGCTATGTATCTGTTCTCACAATTGGCATCGTATCTGTTTGTGACATTTCTTCTCGGCGTCGGAGTTGGCTACACCTTGTGGCGGACTTGGGGGGAGAGAGAGATCCTCGCGAAGTTCAACGCGGCCGAGATGCGCCTTGCCGCACATCTTGCCCGGCGGGAAAACACTGCCCCCCACACGAATGCCGGCGGACGCGATGTGGGTCAAAACGGGGGTCAAATCCGGAGCGCGTGATGGGCCGCCGCGACGGCGAACAATTAGGCCCGCGCGGAGCCGGGTGACACGATTCCGGGTGACATGGCTGGAGCAAGAAAGGTCCCGTGTCTGCGATGCACCGTGAAGAACGCTGCATCATGCCGAAGGCGTATCTTCGACACGATGCGCACGGGAATGCGGGTGTTTATGTGGTTCCGAGTGAGGTGATGACGCCGCCGGTGATTTAAACCCTGACCGCCACATTCACCGTTTGCGCATAGCCCGATGTGGCACCGGCTTTGTCGGCAACTACGATGTCGAACTTGGCGGTGTCGCTGCTAGAGCCGTCGTGCGCGAAGAGAACCTTGCCACTCTCGAGATCGGCTTGGGTAAAGGTGCTGATGGGTAATCCCGGAGCCGACGCGAACGTCACAAATCCGTTCGATGCGTTTGAAACCGAGAACGTGAGATTGGCGGCTTTGTCGTCCGGATCGATCGCCGTCAGATCGGCCGTCGTGATGCGCACCGAGCGGCCCTTGTTGACGGAAAGATCAAGATCGCCGGCGACGCTCGGGGGCACGTTACGTACGGTTGCGGCGAGTTCCGCACCCTCTTCCATGGCGAGGCGCCCGTATTTGACGTTGCCATTGACGGTACCGGAGCTGCGGATCGAGATCAGCTGCTTGATGCGCGCGTCACCCTGCATTTGCCCGAGAATTTCCGCGCTCTCGGCTTTGACGGTGCCAAAGAGGCTGCCCTGCGGGTG
>JANOKZ010000146.1:0-15234 GCA_031419515.1 Hyphomicrobium sp. | reverse complement strand
CCTCAAGGTTCTCGGCGTCGAGGCGCCCGATGCGATGCGATAGAGTCGCGATTCGAAGGACCTAGCGGGATAGTCACACGGGTCCAGTTCGAGGGGTGAGAAAATGTCTCTGGTGAACGGTTCGCAAGGCCAGCACGGAAGCCGGCCAAACGCGCAATCAGTTGCACAGCCGCAGACGCAATGGGGACACCCATCGGCGCCGCAGGCAACAACGCCCGCCACAGGTTACGCGCCAGCCGGTTACGCGCCGCAGTATGGCGGGCAGCCGCAGCAGGCGGCCACACCCGCATATGGCCAAGCACCGGTTTATGGTCAGACGCAGGATTATCATTTCCCGCAGGCGGCAGCGCCCCAAGATCCGCACTTTGGCGGATCGCAGTCCAACACGTATGCGCCGCAGTTCGAGCCCTATGCAGCGGCTCCTCACGCCGCGCCGCGCGCCGGACAGCCCGTCTATCAGCAGCAGGCTGCAGCGCCCGCCTATGGTCAGCAACCGCAACAGCATCAGGGTTACGGCGCAACTCCTCAGGCATCGCATCAGGCTGCGGCCCAGCCCGCGCAGTGGGGCGGCCCGCAGCAGGACGGGCGCGGATTCGATCTTGGAACTTATCTGCCGCAACAGCAGCCAGAACTTGGCGGATATCGTGGCGACGCCGGACAACATGCGCCACAGCAGCAGGATTGGTCTCATCAAGCGGGCTACCACGGCGAAACCGAACACGGCCACGCCGACATGGGACACGGCAACATGGGATTTGCGCAAGCGGCTGGCGGCGAACTTGAACAAGGCTACAGCGACGAAGAAGCCCAAGAGTACGAAATCGAGCCCGCGCCACGCGCAAGGCGCCCGCTGATGATGGTTGCCGCATTGGCTGGCGCAATCGTCGTCGGCAGTGGCATGGCCTACAGTTACAAGACGTTCTTCAGCGGTTCGTCAAATGGCGCGCCGCCGATCATCAAGAGCGCGAACGAGCCCGCAAAAATCAAACCGGTTGACGGCGGCGGCAAACAGTTTGCGCACACCGACAGCAAAATCATGGGGCGGCTTGGAGATGGCTCTGGTGCTGCCGCAGGGGCTTCCGTTGCTGCAGACCCGGCCGGTGCTGGCGAAGTCGATGCCAGCGGTACACGCAAAGTTTCAACTCTCGTTGTTGGCCGCGATGGCAGCATTCAAGCCCCCGCTGCAGCGCCGGTCGAAACGGAAATGGCGGATAACTCAGTTACGGTCCCTGGCATGACCGTTGTCGATGGACTTGGACCAACGCGCGCGCCCGCAGCTGCGGCTGCAATGGCTGCCGTGACGCCGGCGGCTCCTGCCGCGGCGAAGGCTGCTCCTGCTAAGGCTGCTGCCGCCGCCGCACAGAAATTGGTGGTTGCGCCCCCGGCAGCGCCGGCGAAGCCAATCACTATTGCAAAGGCGTCGCCCGCCGCAGTCGCGGCGGCAACTGGCAGCATCGAACCTGAAGTTCAGGCGGCTACACCAGCGGCAAAGCCTGCTGTCAAGAAAGTCGCGGCCGCGAAACCAGTGGCGGCTCCTGCAGCGGCCCCTGCGCCGGTGTCGAATTCCGTTGCGACGACCGGCAGCGGTTCGAACGGTTTTGTCGCCGTCTTAGCTTCGGTGCCGCGTTCGGATTCAAGCCGCATCGACGCGTTGAAGCGCTTCGCCGACATGCAGCAGAAGTACGGCAGCGTACTCGGCGGCAAGACGCCCGATGTGGCCGAAGCCAATCTCGGAGCGAAGGGCGCATATCATCGCCTCGTCGTTGGTCCGCCCGGTTCGCGGGAACAGGCAGGTGCTGTATGCTCGCAGCTCAAGACACAAGGTTATGGCGACTGCTGGGTCACCTCGTATTGATGCAGCACCATTGAATGCTGGAGATGCGTACGGCCGGCCTCATACGCCGGCCGCTTGCATTTGATGGGTTTGCGTTTAACAGGACTGGGTAGCGCTGATAAGGCAGGCACCATGACAGCTGCGTTAATCACGGGTGTGAGCGGGACGTCTTTGACGCCTGAGGAGCGCGGGTTCCTCAAGGACGTGAAGCCCGCGGGACTCATCCTTTTCAGCCGGAACTGCGAAACGCGCGAACAGATCGCGGCGCTCGTGCGCGATGCGCGCGCGGCCGTTGGGACGGGCAATCTACTGGTGCTCATCGATCAAGAAGGTGGCCGGGTTCAGCGTCTGCGCCCGCCCTTGGGACGCGAATTGCCGCCGGGACAATCTTACGCCGATCTTTATGCCAACGATCCAGAAGCCGCAAAAAGCGCGGCCTTTCAAATTGCCCGCCTCGTTGCAGCCGAGCTCACGGAACTTGGCATTGATACCAATTGTGCGCCGGTGCTTGATGTGCCGGTGCCAGGCGCGCACGGCATTATCGGCGATCGTGCCTATGGCAATGCGCCTGAAGGCATCGCCGTCTTGGCGCGCGAAGTGGCACGCGGGTACATGAGCGGCGGCGTGCTGCCGGTGATCAAACACATTCCGGGACACGGCCGCGCGACCAAAGACAGCCATCTGGATTTGCCGGTCGTGACCGAGACGCGCGACGTTTTATCGAGCAGCGATTTCGCCCCGTTCCGCGTGTTGAATACGATGCCGGCGGCCATGACGGCGCACGTCGTTTTCACAGCCGTCGATCCAGACGAGCCTGCGAGCACGTCGCAAGCGGTAACGCGCGACATCATCCGCGGCGAGATTGGCTTTGACGGGTTGCTGATGAGCGACGATCTCTGCATGAAGGCCCTATCCGGGTCGATCAGATCGCGCGCCGAATCGGTCATCCGCGCCGGCTCAGATCTGGCACTTTACTGCAATGGCGATTTCGCCGAGATGTGTGCGGCGGCCGAAGGCGTGCCGCAACTCGCGGGCAAAGCCTTGTCCCGTTTTAAACGCGCGCATGCCGTGACAACGCGCTCGGAAGAATTCGACGAATCTGAAGCGTTATGGTTACTCGGAGAGATGCTGCGGCCACAGGCGCGATCCTCTGAATCAGTGTAACCTTGGCTGTGGGGATCAGCCCGGCAATTTCTTGATCGAGACGATGACAAACGAAACGGCGAACGAACCGGGCGAATTGACCGAGGGCTGGGAAGCTCCGGGCGGCGACGGCTTGCCCGGTGAAAGCGCCTTCGTCGTCGATGTCGAAGGTTTCGAAGGGCCGCTCGATTTGTTGCTGGCGCTGGCGCGCACTCAAAAAGTCGATCTGGCGAAAATCGCCATCCTGCCGCTCGTCGAGCAGTATCTTGAGTTCATCGCCGAAGCGCAAAAACTTAAGCTCGAGATCGCGGCCGATTATCTGGTGATGGCGGCGTGGCTCGCCTATCTCAAATCGAAACTGCTTCTACCGCGCGACAAAGAAGAAGCGGGCACGCAGAGTGCCGAAGAGCTTGCGCAGCGCTTGGCATTCCGTTTGATGCGCCTCGATGCGATGCGCTCATCGGCGGCGAGATTGATGACGCGCAAGCGGCTAGGGCGCGACGTGTTCGTACGCGGCCAGCCGGAGCAGGTCGCGACCGTGCGCGACACCACCTATACGGCTGAGATCTACGACCTGCTTAAAGCCTATGCCGAACAGCGCCGCCGCACTGTCCGCGCCGTGCATGTTGTGAAGGCGCGGAAGGTTTGGTCGGTCAAGGATGCGCGCGTTCGCCTCGAGAAGCTCATTGGGGCGAGCGCCGGTGATTGGACGCAGCTCGATCTTTTCCTGCAGCACTATATGCCGCATGGCGAGGAAGAGCGCACCGCACTTGCCAGCTCATTTGGCGCGACCCTCGAAATGGCGCGCGAGGGCCTGGTTGAAATTCGCCAGGATGAGCCGTTTGCGCCGATTTACATGCGCAAGAAGCTGGCTGGCGCCGTGTGGGAAAAAGTCGGTTAAGCGTAAGGCAAGGGTAACAAGTATCGCGGCGTAAAATGAGTTAGAGACGAGGGGGCTCAGATACGCCAATGGTTCCGCCGAGATTGACACTGGTGTCCGATAATTCACGCGACATGGATTCACGCGACATGGACGAGAGCGCGTCCGAAGATGAGTCGACTGCGGGGCGCGGCGCTTCTGCGCGTGCGCAATCGTATCAGGATCCCGAAGCCGTGGTCGATGGACTAGCACAACAAGCGCGGCGCGAGACGTTGCGCAAGCTCGAAGCGATGCTGTTCGCGTCGGCGCAGCCGCTTGACGCAAAGTCGTTGAGGCGCGCGCTCGAAGCCAGCGATGATTTGGACGAATTGCTCGCCGAATTGCAAAAGCAGTACCAGCCGCGCGGCGTGAACCTCGTGAAGGTCGCGGGCAAGTGGCTGTTTCGAACGGCCGACGATCTCTCCTATCTGCTGGAGAAGCAAACCAGCGAAGAACGCAAGCTCTCGAAAGCTGCACTCGAAACTTTGGCGATCATCGCCTATCACCAGCCCGTGACGCGGGCCGAAATCGAAGAGATTCGGGGCGTATCAATTTCACCCGGAACGCTCGACCTCTTGATGGAGACGGTGTGGATCCGTCCGCGCGGCAGGCGGCGTGCGCCTGGACGCCCGATCACGTATGGGACGACAGAGATGTTCCTGACCCAATTTGGGCTCGACAACATCAAGGACCTTCCCGGCATCGCCGAACTCAAAGCGGCGGGGCTGTTGGATGCGAACTTGCCGCCGGGCTTTGCCGTTCCTGAGCCGACAGACGTGGCGGCCCTCATGCCGGACGAGCTGCCGCTTGAAGATGATGGCATCGACACGCAAGAGGCCCTGCCATTGGACGATGACAGCGGCGACGATGATGGCTTGCACGATGACGCCTTGCAGGATGAGCCGGGTGCCGGTAATGCCGAAGACGGCAAAGAGGAGCCGGACGCCAAGGCGTGACTTGGATCGATCCGCTCGTCCAAAGGTGTGTGCGTGGCATTTAAAGACATGTTCTCGAAACCGGCCGGCCCGGTGATGTCACCGGAGATTGTTCCGCTTGCCGCGCGCGGACGGGCGGCTGCAACGTTCGCGGCCCGCGTCACGCTGGAAGGCATAACAAAAATCTATGAGCCGGGCGCGGCGCTCGCTGGCATCGATCTTGATGTCAATCCTGGCGAGATCATCTGTCTGCTGGGCCCATCGGGTTGCGGTAAGACGACACTGTTGCGCATAATCTCCGGAATTGAGCGGCCAACGACAGGCCGCGTCTTGATCAACGATCGCGAGGTCGCGGGCCCTAACCGTTTTGAAGCACCCGAAAAGCGCGGCGTCGGATTGATGTTTCAGGACTTCGCGCTTTTTCCGCATTTAACAATCCTTGAGAATGTGTCGTTCGGGCTGAAGGACTTGTCGCGCGCCGAAGCAGGCCAGGCCGCGCGCGCCATTCTTGATCGCGTGGGCCTTGTCAATATGGCGAACGCCTATCCTTCCGTGCTTTCGGGCGGGCAGCAGCAGCGCGTGGCGCTGGCCCGCGCCATTGTTCCGCGGCCGGCCGTCATGCTGATGGATGAGCCGTTCTCAGGTCTCGATGTGCAGTTGCGCGATAGCATGTTGGAAGAGACGCTTGGCCTTCTGCGCGAGACGCGCGCGACGTCGCTGATCGTCACGCATAATCCGGAAGAAGCCATGCGCATGGGCGATAGAATCGTGGTGATGCGCGATGGCAGGATCGTGCAAGTGGGCACCGCCGAACAGCTCTATAGGGAGCCGGCAAGTTTGTTCGTCGCCCGGCTCTTCTCAGAAATTAACGAGATCCCGGCGCGGGTGCGCGAAGGCAGGATCGACACGGCGGCGGGGTCGTTCGCGGCGCCGGGCCTCGAAAATGGTGCGGCGGCGGTGTTGTGTGTCCGCGAGCGCGGGCTGTCTGTGCAACCCAATGGCAACGGCGCGGGGCTCGGACTTCCAGGACGGGTGCTGGATCAGAAATTCCTTGGCGACATCGCTAGGCTTGATGTTGCGGTTCAGGGGTTCGATCAGCCCTTGAAGATCAGGGTTGCTGAAAAAGATGCCCTGGCGCGCGGCACCGAAGTGCGGGTTGTGGTCGATAGCGCCGCCGTTCTTGTGTTTGGCGCCGAAAACGGCGGCTGAAGCAAGAGGTTAAGCCTACCTGCTGGCCCCAACGGAAGTCGCGCCGAACTTGCCCGGGGGTGGCAGTTCTGCGATAGTCTCCCTAGATATGGACACAGGCGCGCAGCATCTGCTGCCGCAAAAGTAATCCCGAAAGGTTGCCCCGATGGGTCTCAGTGCTCAACACGTGCTTTTGCTTTTGGTCGTTGCGCTACTTTTGTTCGGGCGCGGCAAGATCTCGGAATTGATGGGCGACGTTGCCAAGGGCATCAAGAGCTTCAAGAAGGGCATGGCCGACGACGAAGAAGTCGCCAAGCCCGCTCCCGGAAAAACAATCGATAATGAAGCAACCCGCAGCGGCGAAAGCTCCAAGACGGGCTGAGGCCGGTTGACGAGATTTTCGCCGCCCCGCATTAGGGCTGGACGGGTCCCATGTTCGAGATCAGCTGGAGCGAGCTCCTTATCCTCGCCGTCGTCACCCTGCTGTTCGTGGGGCCGAAGGAACTACCTGTTTTCCTGCGCACGATTGGGCGCTATGCGGGCACGGTGCGCCGGCACGCGAGCGAGTTTCGGGCGCAGTTCGATCAGGCGATGCGAGAAGCCGAACTCGATAGCATGAAGAAAGAAATGGAAGGTATGCAAGCGTCGGTCAACGCCGAGGTCATGAGTGCGACCAAGTCGTTTGAGGAAGCGGGCGCGGCGGCGAAGTTCGATCCCTCGTCGATTACGACGCCCATTTCTGCTCAGGCAAATTCCATGGCGAATCCGATGGCAGGTACGGCCCTCGTGCAGCCAGCGGACGCGTCGAGCGTCACCGAGGCGGTCTTGCCGGCGCCCGAGAGCGTTCCGATGCCGGCAAGGCCAGGGGCTTAACCGGTGCTCATGAAACTCAAAAACGCGCTGGTAAAACTGCCGGGTCCGAACGCGAGCGGGGGCAGCCAAGACGACATCGACGCTAGCAAAGCGCCGCTGATGGATCACTTGATCGAGTTGCGCACGCGGCTGATTTGGGCTCTCTCGGCATTTCTGTTGGCGTTTCTCGTGTGCTTTGCCGCAGCGCGCCAGATTTACAGTATTCTCGTTTGGCCCTATGCCTGGGCGTCCGGCAACGATCATGTGCGTTTGATCGCCACGCACTTTCTCGAACAAATTATGACCCACGTGAAACTCGCGATGTTTGGCGCTGGCTTTATCGCGTTTCCAATCATCGCTGCGCAGATCTATAAGTTCGTGGCGCCGGGATTGTACAAGAACGAGCGCAAGGCGTTCCTGCCCTACCTTATAGCGACGCCCGTTCTGTTCTGCGTCGGCGCGGCGGTTGTCTATTTCATTGCCATGCCAGTGTTGATCAAGTTCTCGATCGGCCTGGCAGAGGCGACGGGCGATGGGCAGCCAACGATCGAGTTGATGCCGAAGGTTTCGGAATACTTGTCGCTCATCATGACGCTGATATTCGGTTTTGGACTCGTGTTCCAGCTGCCGGTCATCCTGACGCTCTTGGCGCGGGCCGGATTTGTAACGGCGGATGGCCTTGTCAATTCGCGGCGCTACGCCATCGTCGGGATTTTTGCAGCGTCCGCGCTGCTCACGCCGCCCGACGCGCTGAGTATGATCATCATGGCGCTGCCGACCGTGCTGCTTTACGAAGCCTCGATTTACGCCGTGCGCTATGTCGAGAAGCGCGTGAAGCCGGTCGATGGGGCGTAAAGCCGATCAGCTTGCAAGCTTCAATGACTTCAATTTAGTTTTATCGACTTGGCGTTCTGCGTGCCAGAGGTCGTAGGCTGTTTGCATGTTGAGCCATGATGCTGGCGACTGATCGAATACCAATCCTAGACGCACCGCCATTATCGGCGTTACAGGCTGCTTTTCAGAGAGCAGATCGTAAAGAGATTGCCGGGAGATCCCCAAAGCCTTGGCAAATTCTGTCTTCGGTATTGGCAATGCCGGCAAAACGATCTCGCGCAACATCGCGCCCGGATGTGTCGGGCAGCGGTCGGGAGATCTTTTGGGGCGCTTACTCATCGTCAGCGTTGTAGCAGAATTCCCTCTCCCCGTCCTTCACGGGGCCAGGGTGAGGGACGGCAACGTAACGAACAAGCGGCTGCCCCTCACCCCGACCCTCTCCCCCTCGAAGGCGAGGGGGAGAGGGGGAAGAGCCTTCTGGACCATGCGGCTGCCCCGGACTATGAGGGGGAACGAATTCCCCCTTGGTTTGAAGAGGCCCTTCCCGTGTTCGACATCAAATGGATCAGAGATAACGCAGACGCTTTCGATGCTGCTTTGCAGCGGCGCGGGTTAGAGCCGTTGTCGGCGGGATTGATCAAGCAGGACGAAGCACTGCGGGCTGTGAAAACGCGGCTGCAGGAGGCGCTGGCGAAACGCAACGCGGTTTCCAAGGATATCGGCAAGGCCAAGGGCGCGAAGGACGGCGCGCTGGCCGAAATCCTCATGGGCGAAGTGGCAACTCTGAAAGACGTGATTGCCAAGGGCGAAGACGAAGAGCGCAAACTCGAAGCGGGTATGAAGGCGGCGCTTGAAGTCATTCCCAATCTGCCGCGCGAAGATGTGCCCTTGGGCAAGGATGAGCACGACAACAAGGAAATCCGGAAAGTTGGCACGCCGCCAGAGTTCGACTTCGCGCCGAAGCAGCATTTCGAGATCGGCGAAGCCTTGGGCATGATGGACTTTGACGCGGCGGCGAAAATTTCGGGCGCGCGTTTTGTCGTGACCAAAGGACCGCTTGCAAGGCTCGAGCGTGCGTTGGGCAGCTTCATGCTCGATCTGCACACGAGCGCGGCAGATGGCCAGCTTGGTGGATATACCGAGCACAACCCGCCGCTGCTGGTTAAGGATCACGCGGCCTATGGCACTGGCAATTTGCCGAAGTTTGAAGAAGACCTATTTCAGGCTTCGAAACTTTTGACAGAAGTTGATGACAAGGGCCCAATAGCTGATGAACTAATGAAGCGCTATGCGAAAGTAACCAAGCATGCCGACACGCTTGTTGCCAACGATATAGCTGCGCTTGTTGGCGAATTGGCTCCGCTACTAGCGCGAGAAAAATTTTACCTGATCCCCACAGCCGAAGTATCGCTGACCAACCTCGTGCGCGAGCAGATCCTCGACGAAGCGCAATTGCCGATGCGCATGACGGCGTGGACGCCGTGTTTCCGCTCGGAAGCAGGGGCGGCGGGCAAAGACACGCGCGGCATGATTCGCCAGCACCAGTTCTCAAAAGTCGAACTGGTGTCGATCACGACGCCCGAGACAAGCCTTGCCGAACACGAACGCATGACGGGGTGCGCCGAAGAAGTCTTGAAGCGATTAGGTCTCGCCTTCCGCACGATTTTGCTTTGCACCGGCGATATGGGCTTTGCGTCGCAGAAGACCTACGACATCGAAGTCTGGCTGCCGGGACAGAACGCCTATCGCGAGATCTCGTCGTGTTCGGTGTGCGGCGATTTCCAGGCGCGCCGCATGGATGCGCGTTACCGCCCGAAGGACGGCGGCAAGCCCGCTTTCGTGCACACGCTCAACGGTTCGGGCCTCGCGGTTGGGCGCACGCTTGTGGCGGTCCTTGAGAATTATCAACAATCCGACGGCTCCGTCATAATTCCCGAGGTCTTGCGCCCCTACATGGGCGGCATGACGGTTATAGGTTCTAGGTTGTAGGTTTTAGGTTCTAGGGGGTGGTTTTGGGCAGTGAGATCAAATCGCATAAGGATCTCATCGTCTGGCAAAAGGCGCTGGCACTCGCCGCATCTGTCTATCGCCTCGTAAAGGAGATGCCTCGAGTCGAAGAGTACCGATTGACCAGCCAAATGGTCCGTGCGGCGGCATCGGTTCCCGCAAACATCGCAGAGGGGCACGCTCGGGGTACGCGGAAGGACTATGCGAATTTTGTCAATATTGCGCGAGGTTCCCTGGCCGAACTCGAGACTTTCTTGTTTCTTGTGATAGAGATCGGACTGATCAAATCGGAAACTGTTCGCTCCGTGCTTGCAGATTGCGATGAGGTTGGCCGGATGTTGACCGCACTCTCTTCCCGCTTGCGGGATGTTCCCCCTAAAACCTAACCCCTATAACCTAACACCCAATGCGCATCCTCATCACCAACGACGACGGCATCAACGCCAAGGGGCTCGAAATCCTCAAAGCAATAGCGCTGGGCTTGTCTCCCGACGTATGGACGGTTGCGCCTGAGACCAATCAATCCGGCACGTCGCATTCGATGACGCTGCATGAGCCGCTGCGCGTGCGCCAGCTCGATACGCGCACGTTTGCGGTTGCCGGCACGCCGACCGATTGCGTCATCATGGCCGTGCGCCACATCTTGATGGAACAGCCACCCGATCTCGTGCTCTCGGGTGTCAATCACGGCTCGAACTTGGCAGAAGATACGACCTATTCCGGCACTGTCGCGGCCGCGATGGAAGGGACGCTGCTTGGCATCCGCTCCATCGCGCTGTCGCTGATGATGGGCTTTGAGGATGGCGAGCGCCGTGCGATTTGGGATACGCCGCTCGCGCACGCGCCGCAGCTCATCACGCGGCTGCTCGACGCGGAGTGGCAAGCAGGTACGCTCATCAACATCAACTTCCCCGACGTCGTGCCAGCTGACGTCGCGGGCGTCGCGGTGACGAGCCAAGGCATCCGCGATCAGGCGTTGCTGCACATCGATAGCCGGTCGGACCCATGGGGCACGCCGTACTTTTGGTTTGGATTTGAGCGCCGCAAATCGACACTCGTCGCGGGCACCGACCTCGCGGCAGTGGCTGCAAAAAAAATATCCGTCACGCCACTGAGCGTCGATCTGACGGACGCAAAGGCTGTTGCAACTTTGGCAGCGCACCTCGAGGCAAGCGCGAAAAAGCCGAAAGCTTGAGCGCCAAAACCGGCTTTGAAAAGCCGCCGGGTTGCCGAAATCCCTCCGTCAATAAAGCGCAATCGATCATTACGAGGAAAGCTCAAGCCTTTCCGGCTGAAACGGGTTTTTCGTATTTCGTTTTTGATCGATGTGCCGCCGCCAGACCGGCGAGCTGTGCAAAGGGACCGGATCGGTTGGGAGGGCTGCAACAGAATTCGCATGGGGCCATTAACCCCGCGTTAACCGAGTGACGGTTAATGATTGGTGCGAGTAGAGGTGCGTACCATGATGTATTTAGTTGGCTTCGGTCAGCGCGGCTGTTTTGGCCTCAGACCTGCGCTTTGTGCCGTTATCGTATTTTCCGCAGCGGCCGCCGGCTGCAGTGCGGACATCACCCGTTTCGACAGTTCGTCGTTCAATCTCAATGATCCGCCGCAAGAAACGGCTGCCGCGCCAGTGCCGGTTGAGCCTGTGGCCAGTCATTCCGATTATCAAAGCCCGGTGACCCGGACCCAGCCGCGCGGGCCTTATGGCGCCGGCGCTGGCCGGATGCCTCAGCCTGATGCCACTGGCATCGAAATGGCCAACCTGCCTGACGCGACGCCGCCAGCTGTGGCAGCAACTCCTTCCCGTCAACCGGCCTATCGCCCGGCGGCTCCGGCCGCAGCGGCACCTGCAGTCCGTCAGCCGGTCGCCAAGGGAGACGCGTTCGACGTTCAACCAGGCGACACGCTCTATGGACTCTCGAAGCGCCATCAGGTGTCTTTGGCCGAACTCATGGCCGTCAACGATTTGACGGGGCCGAACCTAAAGCCCGGCCAGAAGCTCTTTTTGCCGGCTGGCAAGGCTGTGATGTCACGTCCTGCGGCGCCGGCCGCACCAATGACCACGGCGGCACTGTCACCTGCTCCGGCTGCACCGGTTGCGGCTGCCGAGATGTCAGCGCCGCCAATGGCGCCGCCCTCTGCCGAAGTCGCGGCCAAATACAACAGTACCTATGTGGTGAAGCCCGGCGATTCGCTCTATGTCATCGCCCGCGCCAACAAAGTGCCGTTCATGGAATTGCAGCAGGTCAACGGCATTGCCGATCCGAAGAAAGTTATGCCGGGTACGACGCTCAAGGTTCCGGCCGGCACTGTCGCGGTTGCCGAAGTGCAGTCCACGGCCGGGGAACTCGCGCCAACGGCAGTGGCACCCGTTGTTGCGGCGCCTACCGAGGCAGCACCGGTTGCGCCGCGCGTGACGCAGCAGCCGGCCCAGCCGACGATCATCAACAGTGGTGCGCCAGCGGCGACGACGGGTACGGCCGTGAAGGGCGATAAAATCGCCGCAGCGGCGCCTCAAGCCGCGCCTCAAGCAGCCGGCAGCACGAAACTCCGCTGGCCGGCGAACGGCAAGATCATCGCTGGCTTTGGCGGCCGCCCGGACGGCACGCACAACGATGGCATCAACTTGTCGGTTCCGCTTGGCACGGAGGTGCACGCCGCCGAAAACGGCGTCGTCGCATACGCCGGCAGCGAACTCAAAGGCTACGGCAATCTCGTGCTCGTGCGCCACGACAACGGCTGGGTCACGGCTTACGCCCACAACGACGAAATGCTCGTCAAGCGCGGCGACAAGGTGAAGCGCGGTCAAGTCATCGGCAAGGCCGGCAAAACCGGCACCGTCGATCAGCCGCAAGTGCACTTCGAATTGCGTCAGGGTTCAAAGCCTGTCGATCCAACGCCGTTCATGGAGAAGCTCTAGTTTCAGGCGGGTGTCTGACCCTCTGGGTCTGACACCGTTTCGAGCATTCTTGAATTCCATCCTCCGGTGTCAGACCCGGAGGGTCAGACACCGCACCATAAGTTCGCCACGCGGCGAAGCATGAGGGAAGCTTGAGGCCGGGTCAGCAATGATCCGGCCTTTTTCATTGGGCATTCCATCGAGCGAGTTGAGGCAAGGCGTCCGTTGCGTTATCAAACCAAGTCAGCAATGGGGGAACGCCGTGGCAGTTTCAGAAATTCGCAACGGCCAAAGCAGCCATCTTGGCCCGATGATTACCATCGGCGGCCTGTTCTTTATCTTCGGGTTCGTGACCTGGCTGAACGGGCCGCTCATCACGTTCGTGAAACTCGCATTCGATCTCGACGACGTGAACGCGTTCCTCGTGCCGATGGCGTTTTATCTGTCGTATTTTTTTCTGGCCCTTCCTGCGTCGTGGATTTTGCGCCGCACGGGTATGAAGCGCGGCATGGCGCTGGGACTGCTCGTCATGGCTCTGGGCGCAGTGGTGTTTGGCCACTTCACGACCATGCGGTTTTATCCCGGAACGTTGGCCGGTCTCTTCACGATTGGCGCCGGGCTGTCGCTGTTGCAGACCGCGTCTAACCCTTACATTTCAATCGTCGGGCCGATTGAAAGCGCGGCGCAGCGCATCGCCTTCATGGGTATTTGCAATAAGTTTGCGGGCATCCTCGCGCCGTTTGTGTTCGGTGCGCTGGTGCTCTCGGGTCTCGACAATTTCGACGCGCGCGTGAAGTCTGCACCCGATGCCGCGTCGCGCGACGCGCTGCTCAATGCGTTCGCGGCGCAAGTCTACTGGCCGTATATGATCATGGCGGGCTTGCTCGCGCTTCTTGCCGCTTGGATCACGCGTTCCAGTTTGCCGGACGTGCAGCCCGAGGCCGTGAACGAGAGTGCGGACGGGGATGGGAAGAACATCACAGCTTTTCCGCATCTCTGGCTCGGCGTCGTGTGCTTGTTCCTCTACGTTGGCGTCGAAGTTCTGGCCGGCGACGCGATTGGCGTTTATGGCGCGGGCTTCGGCTTGCCGCTCGATGCCACGCGGTTGTTCACATCTTTCACACTCGCGGCGATGCTGATTGGCTATGTGGCGGGCTTGCTGCTCATTCCGCGCTTTGTCTCGCAGGAGCGCTACCTCGCGTATTCGGCGGCGCTCGGGGTATTGCTCAGCTTCGGCGCTTATCTCACGACAGGTTATGTCTCGGTCGGCTTTATCGCGGCTCTCGGGTTTGCCAACGCCATGATGTGACCGGCCATCTTTCTGCTCGCCATTAAAGGGCTTGGGCGGCACACCGAAACGGGGTCTGCGCTGCTCATTATGGCCATCGCGGGCGGCGCGTTGATGCCATATTGCTTCGCGCTTTTGAAGCAAACAATGGACTTCCAGCTTGCCTACTTGGTAATCGCGGTGCCGGCGTATCTGTACATTTTGTATTATGGGGTGCGGGGTTATCGGGCTGGGTGAAACGGGCAGCTAAAGGCTGGCGGAAGCGGGGCGATGGAGTTAGAATGATACCACGAAGCATGACCGCAATCAGCCCGCTTAAGGAGACATCCTCATGCCCATGCGCCGCTTCAAAAGAATTTCACTGATCGTCGCCGCAGCCACCTGCCTTTCGCTCGTCGGCACATTGTCCGCCGCTGCCAATTTCGGCGCGCCGGCAAACCCGTGCAAGCAATTCAAGAAGAATTCAAAAGCCTGGAAAGAGTGCATGGGGCAGGTGAAGCCCGATGCGGCTTCGAATGCGCAAGAACAGTTCGCTAAAGGCTATTGGCTGGCCAAGACCGGCGACTACGCCAAGGCGCTTGAAGTCTTGAAGGCGCTGCCCAACCAGAGTGACACCGGGGTGCTGACCATGATCGGTTATGCGACGCGTCACTTGGGCCGAGTTGATGAGGCGTTGGGATATTACGGACGGGCGCTGGCGCAGAATCCGGACCTCACCAATACGCGTCAGTATCTGGGCGAGGCTTACCTGCAGAAGAACGAAGTAGCGAAAGCGAAGGTTGTGCTGGCCGAGATCGCCCGCATCTGCGGTTCGACAGCGTGCCAGGATTACCGCGACCTCGCGAAAGAGATTGCGGCGTATGAGGCGAAGGGTTGAGACCCCTTAAGGTTTTGGCGTATGGATGCCGGGCTGCGCGCCCGGCATTTCTTTTGCTGTGAGGCTCTTCAAAAATGCGACGAGTTCTTTTTGTTCGGTCTCGCTGAGTCCGAGCGGGCTGATGCGCGGGTCCTTGTCGGGGTCTGACGAGCCGCCCGCGTTATAATAGGCGACAACATCTTCAAGAGTTTTGAGTGAGCCATCGTGCATGTAAGGCGCGGTGAGTTCGACGTTGCGCAAGGTTGGCGTGCGAAATTTATAGCGGTCATCTCTGCTGTGCGTGACTTCTTCGCGGCCGCGGTCCGCCAGCGCATTGGGTGTTTCAGCGGCGCGGCGCGCTTCGCTTTGGTAGCCAATGCCGGTATTGAGGAAGTCATTGCCGGTGAAGAGCGCAGCCGTCTCGCCCAACGTATGGCACTGCGAGCAGCCGGCTTTTCCGCCGTAAAGCCCAAAAC
>JANOKZ010000145.1:0-12548 GCA_031419515.1 Hyphomicrobium sp. | reverse complement strand
TTCTCCCCGGCGTCATCGATACCCAGGTGCATTTCCGCGAGCCGGGGCTTGAACATAAGGAAGATCTCGAAACCGGTAGCCGGTCAGCGGTCGCGGGCGGCGTGACGGCCGTGTTCGAGATGCCCAACACAAAGCCGCTGACAACGTCGGCTGAAACGCTTGCCGATAAGGTGCGGCGCGCGCGTCATCGCATGTTTTGCGATTTTGCCTTCTTCGTTGGCGGTACGCGCGAAAATATTGCGGACATCCCGGCACTCGAAAAACTGGAAGCTTCGGCCGGTATCAAGATCTTTATGGGGTCCTCAACGGGGGATCTGCTGGTCGATGATGAAGCCTCGCTTGACAAAATTGTCGCCCGGATTTCGCGCCGCGCCTCGTTCCATGCTGAAGACGAAGCCCGGCTCATCGCGCGCATGCATTTGCGCAAGGCGGGAGATCCATCCTCGCATCCCGTGTGGCGCGACGAGGAAGCGGCGTTGATCGCGACAACCCGGCTCGTCAAACTTGCTGAGAAGCATGGCAAACGCGTGCACGTCTTGCACGTCTCGACGGCCGAGGAAATGGCGTTTCTCGCCGGCCACAAGGATTTCGCGACCGTTGAAGTCACGCCGCATCATCTAACGCTCAGCAGCCCTGACTGCTACGAGCGTCTTGGAACCTACGTCCAAATGAATCCGCCCGTGCGTGGCGAGCGGCACCGGACGGCGATCTGGGACGCTCTGACGTCGGGCGTCGTCGATGTTCTGGGCTCAGACCACGCGCCGCATACGCGCGAGGAGAAAGACCACGCCTATCCGGCCTCGCATTCCGGCATGACCGGCGTGCAGACGCTGGTTCCCATCATGCTCGATCACGTCAACGCGGGGCGGCTTTCGCTACAACGGTTCGTCGATCTGACGAGCCATGGGCCGCAGCGCCTCTTCGGTATTCGGGGCAAAGGGCGGATCGCGGTTGGCTACGATGCCGATTTCACGATTGTCGATTTGAAGCGCCGCGAGACGATCACTAACAACTGGATCGAAAGCCGGGTGGGGTGGACGCCCTATGACGGTGTTAAGGTGCAGGGCTGGCCCGTTGGGACAATCGTGCGCGGGCGGCGCGCCATGTGGGATGGGGCGATTTCCGGCCCTGCCAGCGGCGAACCCGTGCGTTTCCTTGAGGGATACGCCGGTTAATCGGCCCGTTAACTGATCTGGCCTCGCCCTTGCAGTCCGGAGCGTCAAAACCTCTGATTGTCCCGGATCAACATGCTCGTTTCCGCCCTCCAAAATGCAATCGCCCCGACCCAGCCGATGAGCTGGAGCGAGGCGATCGTTCTGTCGTCAGCCGCCATGGCGGCATCGCTGCCGCTCATTGCTGGGCTTTATCTATTCAAGTCGGCGGCGGGCATCAATCTTATGTCAGGCCCATCGCCGCTCCACGATCTCTTGTATTGGATCGTGGCCTAGGCTGCGGACCAGCCGCTTTATCGTCAGCCGTCTCCGCCGTTTTTCGCGGACTTGGCCGCAGACTTGGCGATGTTCGACGGCAACTTATTCAAGACGTGAACCGTGGTGCCGATGCCGGCGATGCCTGCCAAGTGTACAACGTGTCCGTTCATCATCCGAAAGCAGCCCGATGAGGCGGCATAGCCGATGCTCTTGGTGTCGTTTGTGCCGTGAATACGATAGAGCGTGTTGCCGAGATAGAGCGCCTTGGCGCCGAGCGGATTGCGAATCCCACCGGTCATGAGTTCCGGCAACTCGGGCTTACGTTCCAGCATTTCCGCCGGCGGGCGCCAGTCGGGCCAATTCACTTCCTTGGAAATCTTTTTCGTGCCTGTCCAAGTGAATCCTTCGCGGCCGACGGAGATCGGATACTTGTAAGCCTGCGATGACGAGAGGACGTAATAGAGTTTGCGTCCTGCCGTATCGATCACAATCGTTCCAGACCCGTATCCGTTCGGAAATGAAACCGTCTGGGGAGCGACTGGGGAAATGTTCGGGCGTGGTCCGCCGTCCAATTCGGCAGGGCCCTTTGCCAGAGATTTCTTAACAGGCTGATCATAGTCCTGCTGCTGAACATTGGCGGTCTTGGTTTTCTTTGCGGATGTGCCAAAAGTGAAGGTGGGTTGTGAAGCGCCGGGGTTAGCCGCCTTAGTCTGCTTCTGCCACTTCTTTGGCATCTGATAGCCGTAGGTTTCCTCGAACGGATGAAAGGCTTCGGCCGTGTCCGGCACCACCAGGGACGCGAGCGCAAACGCTCCAACGAATAATCTCATCATGACGCTAATTCCCTAACTCAACAAAACACGGTAAGACGGAGATTATACAGAGAAGTTCCGGGCGGCCAAGTCCCCTGTTCAGTGCGTGACGCTGGAGCGGCGGCGAGGGGGCGTCGTTTGGGGTGTGGGGCGGCCGGCTACAGGTCTGGTTGCAGGACGTCTGTGTTGGCCCTATCGGGCTTGAATTATCGTGGCTTTTTTGGTTTTCAATTCCCAAACGACACGTCCCTTTAGGCCATCGCAGGCGCGCATTGGTCCGGTTGCGTGAAAAATGGTCACACATGGAATGGTTACACTTGGGATGCGATGCAACCGGTCCTTCGGAAACGACGGCTGCGTGTCAAGAATCGCACCGCAATGTGTTACATTCGGTCGCCGCTCGTGAGGCACCGCCGTGTCGTACCGAAGGGCAGAGCAGGGGATTAATGGACTACTTTCCGAACCCTTTTATAATTCCCGTCGGTTTGATCATCGGCGTGCTCGTTGCGGCGCCCGTTGGCCCGGTCAATGTCTTGTGCATCCAGCGCGCCATCGAGCGCGGCTTCTGGGGCGGCTTAGCGGCCGGAATCGGATCGGTTGCAGGCGATGGTTTGATAGCGTTGTCGGCTGGTCTTGGAGTTGGCGCGGTTTCGGGCGCGGTCGCTAATCACCGGGCGATCATTCAGATTATCGGCGGTTTGGCACTTATCGCGTTTGGCCTGAAGCTCTTTTACACAACGCCGCGCATCTCCATGACACCGGCAGGAGAGCAAGAAGGCACAACGCTAAGGGATTTCGCCTGGGATATACCGCAAACATTTTTTCTGACCATCACTAACCCCGGCGCGGTGCTTGGGTTGTTCGCGATCTTCGGCGGCGTTTCGACATTCGTCGAGGTGGAATCGACGATCGATGTTTTACTGATGGTTGCAGCCATTATGACGGGAAGTTTGCTGTGGTGGATTGGGCTATCGAACTTGATCAGCCGTTATAGGCATTTGATCGATGCCGAGCGTCTGCGCGCAATCAACCGGATCGCGGGCATTTTGCTCTCGGGTATTGGCGGCCTGATGCTGTTTGAAGTGTTCTTGAAGGGCGGGCGATTTTAATCGCGCCGGACGATTGCAATCAATTCCCTGTCTATTGATGCCGCCGCGTAAGGGTGAATTCCCCCTGGTCGATACGCTTCTCAAGACCGCGCGTCAGTTTCACGACAGCATCTTCGCCGTAGATCGAAACGAGATCCGTGAGTGCCGTGAAAAGCGCAGCATATGCCATCTGCTCGGGAGCAACGCCCGTATCAACACCCTCATCCCAGGCCGCCAAAATGAGATCTAGCGCCTTGAGATTTGGATTGTCTTTTTCAAGTTCTTCAAACGAATACATGTCGTCCCCCGGGCACTCTGAAATCTTACGTTTCACTTTCGTGTGCATGTCCGCCACTCACCACCCTGTAGCGCGGCGTCGATGCGCTCCCTCTGTGACCTAGCACGGGCAAAAGCGAAAGGTAGCCTCAGCAACAATTCACAGTAAACCGCCGGCAGCTCAAGGTGCGGCGAGGGCGCGCGGCGGTCGGGATCTGTGGGCGGCATCTACTGCGGGAATGTTTTGACTAGCCCGTCCGAGAGTTGCGCGCCTTCTGAGATGAAGCGCGTGATGGCCGTCTGTGCCGATGGACTGCACGTATTATAGGTGCGGCTATAGCTGCGATAACCTTGATTGAAAGCGCGCGTAAGGCGGGAGCGGCGCAGGGCAGACGAGCCTTCGGCTTCCATCAGTTCTCGCATGCGTTCGCGCCAGTACTGACCTTCGTTTGCGCCGCAAAGTTCACGCAAATAGTGAACGGCGCCAAGGATTTCCGAAATTCTCATGAGCTTGTCGTCATAGGGCTTTGCGTCAGGTGCGGCGTGAGCCGGCGCAATGGCTGAAAGCACGCAGAATGCTGCCGCTGCCATCAATTTTTTCAGTCGCCGATGCATTGTGCCCGTCTTAGGTGGTTTTGGCTCAGTCGAGGCCGTGTTACTTTCTCATAGGTCTAATTCTTGGCGCTCGCGCGGCAGGCATGATGTCGTAGACATGGCGTGGTAAAAGTCACCATCGCGGACGAGAGGTGCCTATGTGCTCGCGTTATAGTCTGACATCGCCGCCGGAAGCCATACGCAAGATGTTTGGGTACGGCAACAAAGAGGAATTTCCGCCCCGCTACAACATCGCGCCGACCGACCCGGTCGCGATTGTGCGCCAAGGTATGCGGGAGGGCCGTGAATTGTGCCTAGTGCGCTGGGGGCTCATTCCATCGTGGGTCAAGGACCCGCGCGAGTTTTCGACGCTCATCAATGCGCGCTCGGAAACGGTGACCGAAAAGCCGTCATTTCGCGGCCCAATCCGTCATCGCCGGTGTCTTGTGCCGTCCGATGGGTTCTACGAATGGACCGGAAAGGCCGGAGCGAAAATACCTCATCTCATTCGCTACAAGAGCCATGAACCCATGGCTTTTGCGGGGATTTGGGAGCACTGGCTGGGCGCGGACGGCAGCGAGATCGAGACCATGGCCATTCTGACGACTGAGGCCAATGCCGATATGGCCGCCATTCACGATCGCATGCCAGTATTGCTGCCGCCGAAACACTTCGAGCGCTGGCTCGACTGCAAGCCGGGCACCGCAGAACACGTTTTGGAACTCTTGCGCCCCGCGCCAGAGGGAGTTCTTGAGATGACTGCCGTCAATCCCAAGCTCAATAATCCGCGCAATGAAGGTCCGGAACTCCAGGAGCCACTCCAGGAACCACTCCAGAAACCCATGCGGACGACACTTCTTTAACCGCTTGAGCGTATGCGCCTTAAGGCGTTGGAAGTGCGTGTGATTCGCGGGTCAGTCAGCCGGACGTCACGCCTGTTCAGATGAAAACTCTATTTAACTATCTGAATTCAAAGCGTTTTCGCAAATTGACTACGTTGTCAATCAGGCGGGTGCGGCCTCTCGCAGGGTAAACGAAACGGCGTTAGTGTGCCTCAGTCAAAAGACGGCCGTTATCTGTGGCTAGATTTTCGGCAACGGGTTGGGGATAAACGCTAAAGTGCTGCCGCGCTGAGCGCAGCCTTGGCATGGGTTTTGGGACTACGAGTGGCCGCCACCGGCGAGTTCACGGACAAGGAGAACGGACGACATGGGTTACAGGGGTGAGGATCTCGACCTGCGCACACCGCAAACCTGGAGTGCCACGCCGACCGATCTTGCCGGAGCCGTCGACGCGAAGTCCGCGCCAAACGGACCAAGAGGCGCGTATCGCAACGGGCCGATCTGGGTCGATGAAACGGTTTTGGCTTGTTCGAACCACGCGTTTGACGTTGCCCTTGCGCATCGCGCTGGCGAAGTACGGCTTGAGCATCTGCTGCATGCTCTGACACGCATCGATGCGGCAGCCGAAGCCCTTGAATCGCGCGGCGTGCGCGTTGCAGCACTCCGCCGTGAAAGTGCGACCATCATCGCCAGCGAAATTCCTGTCGGCTTGCCAAACGGCAAAGGCGCACCGCGCCGCTCGGAAGAATTTGCCGAAGTCTTGCGGCTTGCTGCAGTCAATGCTGTGCGCCGCAATGCGCCGGCCGGTATCGAAGACTTGCTCTACGTGCTGTTTGATCAGCGCTCGGATCTGCCGGGTCTCGGCTTGTTATCGCGCCATACCGTTCGCGCAACGCGTGAGACGATTGAGCCGCTGCCGCCGCTGACACGATATGTTTCGGAACCCCGCTACAGCGCGCCGGAGCGCGCCGTTCGGGTGCCAGTCGAACCTGTAAGATATGCGCCAGAGCCCGCGCGTTCCTATCGTTCGGAATTTGAAGGATCAGCGACCGATAGCGTGCAAAACAGCCGCATCGAAGCGCTTGAACAAATGGTGCGCGCCCTGAGCAACGATCTGGCCAGCGAGCGGCAGGTGGTCGCTAACTTGCTCAAAGACTTGAGCCAGGAGACACGTTCGCAGCGCGACGACAATGGGTTGTTGACCTCAGGTCTACAAGATCGATTGCAGAATTTGGAGCAAGCCGTGAGACAGACGCGAGATGGCGACGTTTCGCCCAACGACGTTTCCGAACTGGTTCAGGCCGTGCATGGCGTGATTGAACAGCGGTTTGGCGAGTTGTCGAAGTCTTGGTCGGTTCTGTCCGACCGGCTTCAGAACCTTGAGCTTGCCGTGCGTGAAAAACCCTCAGTTGGCGGCATTCCAGGAGATCTGGTCGAGCGCCTCAGCTGTGCCATAGATCTGAAGCCGATTGCCAACAGGCTGGACATCATCGAGGAAGCGCTGCTTTCGGGCGATAGCCGCAACGAGAGCGATGTCGTGGACCGGCTGAAATCTCTCGAAGGCGAGATTGCGCGTGCGCTTTCCGCCAATACAGCCAGCACCAACCGCATGGAAACGCTCGTTGCAGGCTTCGACCGGCAGAAGACCGATTTGGCAGGTGCGCTCGCCGGTCCTGTGATTGAGCGTGTAACCGCGCTTGTTGGCAGCTCCACAGGTCAGCAGGCCGCGATCGCCGATGCGCTATCAAAAGTCGGCGAGAGGATGAATGGCGTCGAGCGCGCCGTTGCTGCAGAGATTGAAACGGCTGCCGCCAAGCATCGGGCTTACGCGCAGGATCTGACCGAAGTACATGACGCGCTGATGAAGCTCAATCAGAACCAGCACACGCTCGCGGGCTCCATCGATCAGTGGCGTTCGGATGCAACCGGCGATCTCTCCGTCATTTCGAACCGGTTGACCAACCTTGATCGCGACAACGAGCGCCCGATTGAGACGCTGAACGCCATGCAGGTCCATATGGATACCATGAACAAGTTGATGATCGAGCGGTATCACCGGCGCAACCGGTTCTGGTATTGGCTGTTTGGCACTGACGACTGGATTGGCGCGAGCTGGCCATCGCAGGCGGCCGCCATGGAATCCGAGCGCCAGCGGCTTAAGTTGCCGCAAACCGTCTGATCGTGCGAAATCTGCTGCTCTAGTGTTCTGGATCAAACGCTTGGTTCCGGGCGAAGGTCGTCAAGCGTTTGTGAATCCAGAACACAATCAAGGGTTGGCTAGGGTTCCGGGCTGACGCTGAGGGTACGAAGCGTCAGAGTCGGAACACTAGCGTCTTGTGCCGTTAACGATTGGCGGCACGGCGCTTGCTTTTGGACAGGCATGAGCAAGCTTGATCAAACCAAAATCGCACGAGCGGACGGCGCTCTGCCGGCCGGGCAGCAGCGGTATCTCAGCAGCTTTCTATCGGCCGAAAGCAACAGCTTCGGTGTTGTGCGCATTGCCATGGCGCTTGCCGTGCTCGTCTCGCACAGCTACCTCTTGGCGCAGGGCACGTCTTCTGCGGAGCCCATCCACAGCCTGACCGGGCATTCGCTCGGCGAACATGCGGTGCAGGTATTTTTCTTCCTGAGCGGCATTCTGGTGGCGCAGAGTTTCGATCGCAGCCGTTCCATGCTGGATTTCGTATCGGGGCGCATCTTGCGTATTTTTCCCGGATTGATCGTGTGCGTTCTGCTGACCGCACTGGCGCTTGGCCCGCTCGTGTCAATGCTGGAGCCATCACGGTACTTTACCGATCCGCAAGTGTTGCGTTACATCGCGCGAACGCTCTCGCTCTCGACGGGATCGGCGCCGCTGCCCGGCGTGTTTGAATCTCATCCGCTGCCTGCAATCGTCAACATGTCGCTTTGGACCTTGAAATACGAAGTTTTGTGCTATGCGGGCCTGGCGCTCGCGGGTGCTTGCGGTCTCTTCAAGCCAGCTTGGCGCACGGTCGCGACGGCGTTGCTCGCGGTCTTTCTCGCCTTGATCTTCATTGAGGAGCCCAAGGCCATCGAGACCTACACGTCGATCGACAACATCCGCTATTTTGCGCTCTTTTTTGGGATGGGAACGCTGGCCTATCTCGTTCGCGATTGGCTGCCCATTCACGGCGCCGCTGTCGTTCCACTTTTTGCGCTGTTTACTATTGCGCTCGGCACACGCTTTGGCGAACTCGCGACGGCGCTGTTCCTCGGATACGCGACGCTGTGGGTGGCAACGCTGTCGTTTGGCCCGCTGAGGCAGTTCACCAATCGCTATGATCTCTCGTTCGGCGCCTACATCTACGCCTGTCCCATACAACAAATGCTCGTCGAGAATGTGCCGGGCAGCGATCCGGCACTTGCGGCGGCGCTGGCCATGATCATCGTTTTGCCGATCGCCCTGCTGTCTTGGGTGCTGGTCGAACGCCCCGCTCTGAAACAGAGGTCCAGAATGGGTGCAGCCGTGTCCGGCAGTCTGCAGCGCCGTTTACCCTTCCAAGCAGCAAAAAAAATCTTCGCTTGAGCCGGACGGGCTCCCCGTGCATTGTTAATCGATCATTAAGAGTTGTCCCCCGTGGGGACGTGCGTGGGGTTAGTTATGTTGCGCCGGGCGTATCTCATCAATGTCATTGTCAGCGCCATTGGCACGATAGCGTGCTTGGCGATCACGCCGACAAAATCCGAATTCTTCAGTGCCGTGCGCCAGAGCTTTAACGCGCACGCATTGAACAGCGCGATGTTGAGCCCCATTGTCTTCCGTATGATCACGCCGCGCAGCAACTAAATGCAATTTATTGAGGCGCCGTCTCATGGCGTATTTTCTTCGAGCCATACGCCAAATCAAGGGCCGTCTCGTTGCGATTGGTTTTGCGGCAGCACTCGCGTACGTTGGGATAAGCGCCGGACCCGTTCGTGCGGAGCACATTCAACCGCACCAATGCGGCGTCAAGTCAGCAAGCTTTGCCCGCATCTGCCGTCCAAACGCCTATGCGACATGCCTTCGCGCATCAACGAGAGGCGTGAAGGGTTACAGCGCACCCTTCTGCGCAAGGCGGCAAACCGCGTGCCGGTCGTGCCTCGACAAATTGCGATTGTGTATCGCCAAAATCGGCCACGCCAATAGATCTGAATTCAGCTGCGACGAATGCTCGGGAAAGTTCTCGCGCTGCATCGGCAAGCGCTACCCCAAACTCAAAGATTAGCCGCGCGGGGCAGCGGCGCGCTTAAGGCGGTCGTTGATGGCGTCGCCGAGCCCGTGCGCAGGGATGGACATGACCGCGATGGCACTAGGATTGCGCGCGTCGAGGTCTCGTAACGCGGCAAAGAGATTGGCGGCGGCTTCAATGAGGTCGCCTGTGGGGCTCAGGTTCACAACCGCACCGGACGTAGCTGGGACTTGGGGTCCGAAGGCAAGCAGAGCTTCGCCTTCGCGCACTTCGGTCGCGTTGAGACGCAGCGGCGCGTGCGTTGCGTAATGGCTTTCAAGTTGGCCCGGGGATTGGGGGCGGTTGCTGCTGCTGCCTTCCGCGCGGGCGATCGTTGTCCCCACAACGGCTTCGAGACGCGCGAGTGGAATAGCGCCGGGGCGCAGCATGACGATCTCGTCTGAGGTGACATCCAAGACAGTCGATTCGAGTCCGTGCTGCACCGGCCCGCCGTCGAGGATCATGGAGACGGCGCCTGCCAGATCGGCGGCGACGTGTTCCGCGCGCGTGGCGCTGACGTGGCCCGAACGATTGGCCGAGGGCGCGGCGAGCGGCTTGCCGGCTGCTTCGAGGAGCGCGCGCGCAATTGCGTGGTTGGGAACGCGCAACGCGAGCGTTGGCAATCCTGCCGATACGAGGTCGGCAATGGGGCAGTTATCGGCCCGATTGACAACGAGCGTGAGTGGGCCGGGCCAGAATGCGGCGGCGAGCTTTTTGGCATTGGCTGTGAATTGGCCAAGCTCAGCCGCAGCGGCGGCATCGAGTACGTGTACGATCAGCGGATTGAATTGCGGGCGGCCTTTGGCTTCAAAAATGCGCGCGACGGCGATTGGGTTGGTGGCATCGGCGCCAAGGCCGTAGACGGTTTCCGTCGGGAAGGCGACCAAGGCGCCCGATCGCAAATGAGCGGCGGCGCGGGCAAGCGCGTCTTCAGTGGGTGGGCTTATTTGCGTGGTCAAAAGCATAATCTCTGGTTTTCACGCCGTGAAGTTGGGCATAGTCTCAATCCAACGAAAGATGCTCCCTTACCTCATCTGCTCCAGTAGACGACAAGCGGCGCGGGCTCAAGGTGGAGCAACGCCGCGATCACATCATGGCAAACCACATTATGGCAAATAGGGGTGACGAGCGCGCATGAGCAAGGATATCGAGGTTGCTCGCGCCGGTAGCGCGCAGATCCTGAGATTGAACAGACCCGAAAAGAAGAATGCTCTAACCCGGGGTATGTACGCAGCGCTGGTTGACGCATTGACCGCCGGCGAAGCGGCGGACGGCATTAGCACGCATGTCATTTATGGGCTGCCGGACGTCTTTTGCGCGGGCAACGACATCGCCGACTTTCTGGCTCTCGCATCGGGGTGCGGAAACGAAATTGAAGACGTCATGAAGTTCATCTTCATGTTGCCGGTTTTGAAAAAGCCTTTGCTCGCAGGCGTCTCGGGGCTTGCAGTCGGCATCGGCACCACGATGCTGTTTCATTGCGATCTTGTGTACGCCGCACCGAACGCAATTTTCTCGACGCCTTTTCTCGATCTCGGCCTGGTGCCCGAAGCCGCGTCCAGCCTTTTGGCGCCGCGCCTGATGGGTCCGCAACGTGCGTTTGAACTTCTGGTGCTTGGTGCGCCGCTTTCAGCCGAGCGCGCGTGCGAAGCAGGTCTCGTGAATGAGATTGTGCCGCACGATCAACTGGAAGCCAAGGTTTTGGCGGCTGCCGGGAAGCTCGCGAAAAAGCCGCCCGAAGCGCTGGCGATTGCCCGGCGCTTGCTGCGAGGCAATCAGGACGACATCGTCGATTGCATGACGAAAGAAGCGCTGCTGTTCAAAGACCGCTTGAAGTCGCCAGAAGCAGGGGAAGCGTTTCGCGCTTTTCTCGAAAAGCGGCCGCCGGATTTTTCCAAGGCGAAGGCGGGCGCTTGAGCGGCCGTGCTTGGGACGCGCAGGAATTGACGGAGGTGGCGAATGTTGAGGTTTGGGCGGTTGGTTTTGGCAGCATGTCTCGTTTTCGCAATATGTGCAGGTCCAGCCGCGGCCAATTGGCTGACGCACATTCTCAAAGAAGCGGGCGAGGCGGGCGGCAAGGCAGGGACGCATGCGCATCCCAATCTGGGAGCTGCAAGCAAGGCCGCCAAACACTTGGGCGATCTGGCCGATGCGCCCAAGGGAGCGCTTGCGGCCCACGCAACGCCTGAAGGGCACTGGACGTTCGTCAATCGCGAGGGTCAGACATTTACGGCGGGCACCGCTGATGAACTGAAGCGGGTTGGAACGGCGCTCACGCCGGATGCGGGCGATACCAAGCTGACGCTGTACTTGTCTGAGGATAGCGTGTTCGCGAACCGGCAGCATCTCGACAAGCTGCCTAAGGACGCGGATCTGCACGTCGTGACCGATCATGGCGCCTTTCCGGTTGTTCGAACAGGCGGCGGGCAATCTCTGGCGCTCAAGCTGAAGCCAAACCTGTCGATCGATCTTGCCGATAGGGGATTGTTCGAAGAAACGCTGTCGTACTTGAGCCGTCCCTTAAACAAATCAGGTATCCGGACGATAGCATTGGAGCCGGGTGGTTCGAACTTGCTCCCCGCCGCCCCGCGCTTCGATGCGGCGACGAAGTCAGCCCTCGTTGATAAGCTCGATCCGGTGCACTTAAACCGCGCGTTTTCCGGCATTCGCGGGCAGACGGCCGTGATGGTGGGCCGCATCGATAACGGCAAACTGTTTTTTAAGCCGCAATCGGGCGCTGAGATGAGCCGCGATGTCGAAGAGCTTCTCTCGGCCGCGCGCCAGAACGACGTCAATCTTGTGCTGCTTCATGCGGAAACCCCGCTGCAGCCGGGCGGGCGCAATTGGCTGTGGCAGAAAATCGAGCTTGGCGGCTTCGAGGACGCCATCAGCGGAAAAACCTTCGGTGATTTTCTCGATGCGCTTGCGGCCAGGCGCGCACCAATGTCAATTTCTGCGGCGCGCGAGGGGTTGGGGCGGGTTCATATCTCGGCCTTAGCGGATGAGGGCGGCGTGGTCTCGTCCGTGCAGCCTGCGATGTTCGATGTCATTGGCCACATCACAGGTGAGGTTGTCACCAAGGCTGCGGAAATCCACGTTCGAGACGAGGCCGCGCAAACAGAGATCGACGGTCAGTTTATTCCCGGTATTCCAACATATATCCAGATTCCCTATCTTATCGGTATCGTAGCTGGCATTCTTGGTTGGGCCACGTCGCGGGGCTGGTGGAGCCGGATCTGGGCGCCGCGCCCGCGTGCCGAAGGGCAGGGCCGGGTTG
>JANOKZ010000144.1:0-8598 GCA_031419515.1 Hyphomicrobium sp. | reverse complement strand
CGATGGCAGCGACGGCCTGTGGATCGACATCACCGGCGTCGCCCATCTTTATAGCGGTGAAGAAAATCTGCTCGAAGATCTTGTTCAGCGCTTAACAAGCTTCGGCGTGCCGTCGCATGCCGCCCTTGCCGATACGTTTGGAGCCGCTCACGCGCTCGCCCGCTTCGGCATAGGGGACGCTGGCACATGGGCGCTCGCCGCAGCTGGCACGGGGCGCGCGGTGCTTGCCAGTTTTCCGGTCGAGAGTATGCGGCTCGATGCCAAGGCCGTGCTGCTTTTGAAGCGCTTGGGGCTCCGCCGCGCTGGTCAGCTTTATGACCTGCCGCGGGAAAGCCTGGCGCGGCGCTTTCGTTCGCGCGATGTGGCGGGCGAAGTTTTGACCCGGCTCGACCAAATGCTGGGCTTAAAGCAAGAGCCGCGCGTGCCGCTTTCAGAGCCGCCCGTTCTCACCGTGCGGCGCACTTTTGCCGAGCCATTGCTGTCAGGGCAGGCTATCGAAACAATTGCAGTGGCGCTGTGCGAAGAGTTGAGTGCGCTCCTCAAAGAGAAGGGCCGGGGTGCCAGATCCGTGCGCCTGTCGCTCTATCGGGCGGATGGAACCGTGGCGGAGGTTGCGATCTCACTGCGCACGCCGTCGCGCGATGGGGCGCATCTGATGCTCCTGCTCAAGGAAAAGTTCGATTGCATCGATGCGGGCTTCGGCATCGACCTCATGGTGCTTGATGTTCTGCGCGCTGGCCGCGTGACGGATGTGCAGGACGGGTTCTCGGAAGACGATGCCGCCGCCGATTATGATCCGGGTCCTCTCATCGACCGGCTGTCGAACCGCTTGGGCGTGGACGCCGTCACGATTCTCGAGCCCCGCGCCTCTCACATCCCGGAACGCCGCGAAGTGCGTGTGGCGGCGCTGAAAGCGTCTCTTGCACCTGTGCCGAGCTTGACAGACAGAAGTGGCGGCGCACGGCTCCCCTCCCCTCGACGGGGAGGGGTCGGGGGTGGGGTGACGAACGAAGACCGGTCTCCCGGCAATCCCCCCACCCCTAACCCCTCCCCGCGTCGAGCCGGAGGCTCGCCTTCGGCGATAGGGGGAGGGGGGTGCACGGAGGTGCTGCCAATGGCCTCTCTTAACGCAAGGCAGAAGGGATCGCCGCCCCTCATCTACGAACCGCCGTGGCCCTATGGGCACTATGGCAAAGGTCCGCGCCGTCCGCCGTTTGTGTTCGCGCGGCCCGAACCTATTTCGGTTGTCGCGGAAATTCCTGATGGCCCGCCCGCACGTTTCATCTGGCGCCGTGTCGAGCGGCGCGTTCAGCGCGCCGAAGGGCCAGAGCGCATCGCGCCCGAGTGGTGGCGTGCGATTGGTCTCGGGCAAAATCAAAAGCGCCCGCGTTCGCGCGACTACTACGAAATTGAGGATGAGACCGGCGCCCGCTACTGGGTGTTCCGGCATGGGCTTTACGGCGGGGCAGAGGATGAGAGCGATGATCCCCCGCGCTGGTTCCTGCATGGGTTGTTTGCATGACAGCGCCCCACGGTTCTGCGCCCGCGGCCGGCTCGACGGAGGAGAGTCGCGGGCGCTCACAAAAAGTGCGTTACGCCGAACTGCAAGTCACCACCAACTTCTCGTTTTTGCGCGGCGGCTCGCACGGCGAAGAACTCGTGGCGCAGGCCAAAGCGCTGGGTCTTGAGGCCATCGCCATTGCGGATCGCAATACGCTTGCCGGCGTGGTGCGCGCGCATGTGGCAGCTAAAGAGGCAGGCCTGCGTCTCGTCATCGGCGCAAGGCTCGATCTCGAAGATGCACCAAGCCTGCTCTGCTTCCCGCAGAACCGCAAAGCTTACGGCCGCTTGAGCCGTTTGATCTCGCTCGGTCAGGGCCGCGCGGAGAAGGGCAAGTGCGTTCTCTTCCTCGCCGACGTTGCCCTGCACGCCGAAGGACAGATCTTCATCGCGCTTGCGCCTAACGATTGGCATTGGCGGGAGGTTGCGCCGGCGCAAGGCGCGGGGGTTGGAAATCATCCAGGCGCAAAAATTTTGCAGTTTGATGCCGCTATCGAAACTTGTCATCCCGGCCGAGCCCCCTTGCGAGAGCCGGGACCCAGGAGGACAAGTTTTGAAACAAGCCTTTTGCGCATAAAAACCGCGCTGCAACCCGCTCCCCTCTACCTCGCCGCGTCGCACACGTATCGCGGAGATGATCGGGCCAGGATCGCGGCGCTCGCGGCAATAGCAGAGCGTTGCGCCACGCCGCTCGTCGTGACCGGCGACGTGTTCTATCACGCTGCCCACCGCCGCCCGCTGCAGGACGTTCTGACCTGCGTGCGCGAGCACACGACGATTTCCGAAGCCGGTTTGAAACTCGAAGCCAACGCCGAACGGCATTTGAAACGCCCCACTGAAATGGCGCGCCTTTTTAAGGGGCACGAGGCAGCGCTCGCGCGCACGCTCGACATTGTGGACACCTGCCGGTTCTCGCTTGATGAACTCGTCTACGAATACCCCGATGAGCCAGTGCCGCCAGGAAAAAACGCGCATGCCCATCTCGAAGACTTGACCTGGGAAGGCGCGGCTCATCGCTTCCCGGATGGCGTGCCGGATAAAGTTCGCGCCACTCTGACGCGCGAATTGAAGCTCATCGCCGAACTCGATTACGCGCCGTACTTCTTAACCGTCCACGACATCGTCTCCTTCGCACGTTCGCGTCACATTCTCTGCCAGGGGCGCGGATCGGCGGCGAATTCGGCCGTCTGCTATTGCCTCGCCATTACGGCCGTGAACCCGACAGAGGTTGATCTTCTGTTCGAGCGCTTCATCTCGGAATCGCGCCGCGAACCGCCCGACATCGATGTTGATTTCGAGCATGAGCGGCGCGAAGAAGTCATCCAATACATTTACGCCCGCTACGGCCGCGACCGCGCCGGGCTCGCTGCAACCGTGATCAGCTATCGTGCCCGCTCGGCTGTGCGCGATGTCGGCAAAGCGATGGGGTTATCGGAAGATACAGTCGCGGCGCTCGCCGGCATGGTCTGGGGCTCGCGATCCGGCGGGACGTTGCCGGAAAAGCATGTGCGCGAAGCGGGGCTCGATCCGAACGATCCGCTGCTCGCAGCCGTGCTCGATCTGACGCAAGAGCTGATGGGTTTCCCGCGTCACCTCTCGCAGCACGTCGGCGGCTTCATCCTGACGCGCGGGCCGCTGATCGAGGTTGTGCCGGTCGGCAATGCGGCCATGGCGGATCGCACTTTCATCGAGTGGGACAAGGACGACATTGCGGCGCTCGGGCTTCTGAAGGTCGATGTTCTGGCACTCGGCATGCTGACCTGCATCCGCAAGGCGTTCGAGCTTTTAGAAAAACATCACAACCTGCCGATGACGCTGGCACGCGTGCCGCGCGATGACCCGAAAGTCTACGACATGCTGTGCCGCGCTGATAGTCTTGGCGTGTTCCAAGTCGAGTCCCGGGCGCAGATGAACATGTTGCCGCGCTTGCGCCCGCGCTGTTTCTACGATCTCGTCATTGAAGTTGCGATCGTGCGGCCGGGGCCGATCCAAGGCGATATGGTGCACCCTTATCTGCGCCGCCGCTCTGGGATCGAAGAGGAAGTCTATCCCGCGCCCTCGCCCGAACATGGGCCGGCCGACGAACTCAAACAGATCCTCGGTAAAACCAAAGGCGTGCCGCTATTTCAAGAACAGGCGATGCGCATCGCCATGGACGCGGCGAAGTTCACAGACGCGGAAGTCAACGAGCTGCGCAAGGCCATGGCGACGTTCCGGCGGCGCGGCACAATCGGGCTATTGGAAGAAAAAATGGTCTCGCAGATGGTGACGCGCGGCTACCCGCCAGAATTCGCGCAACGCTGCTTCTCGCAGATCAAGGGCTTCGGCGAGTATGGATTTCCAGAAAGCCACGCGGCGAGCTTCGCGCATCTCGTCTATGTGTCGTCGTGGCTGAAGTGTCATTATCCGGCGGCGTTCGCGTGTGCGTTGTTGAATTCCCAGCCGATGGGGTTTTATGCGCCAGCCCAAATCGTGCGTGACGCAATCGAGCACGGCGTTGAAGCGCGCGAAGCGGACGTCAATTTTTCCAATTGGGATTCGACGCTGGAAGATGAGCAAGATGCTGTCATCCCGGGCGAGCCCTCTTGCGAGACCCGGGACCCAGGAGTCGCGGCTACAGTAAGTCCTGGGTCCCGGCTCTCCGCGATCACGTTACACGCGCGCGCTCCGGCCGGGATGACAGGCAGGGCGCGCCCCGCCCTGCGTCTCGGCCTGCGCCAGATAGATGGAATGAACGAAGACGAAGCACGTAAAATCGCCGAGGTGCGCGCACAGCTTTTTGCCTCCATCCAATCCCTCTCCGCCCGCGCTGGCGTGAAGCACGTAACGCTCGAAAAGTTAGCTGCCGCCGATGCATTTCGTTCGATCCAAGCGAAGCTTGGCTCCGCCAAGACCGGGCTTGATCGCCGTCAAGCGCTCTGGCAGGTGAAGGCGTTGACGCCCGCAACCCCGCTGCCGCTCTTCTCATGGAGCGAGACGCAGGAGAGCGGCGCGGAGCCTGAGGTGATCTTGCCCGAGATGGCGCTTTCCGAGCATGTCGTGAATGACTATCAGACGCTGCGCCTCTCGCTCAAGGCGCACCCGATGAGTTTTCTGCGCGAAGATTTTCGCGGCAACGGTGTCGTCGCCTGCCATGATGTGCGCACTTTGAAAGACGGTGCGCGCGTCGCGGTTGCGGGCGTCATTCTCGTGCGCCAGAGGCCGGGTTCGGCGAAGGGCGTCGTGTTCATGACCATTGAAGACGAGACGGGTGTTGCAAACGCAGTCGTGTGGCCGAAAATGCTGGAAAAGTATCGCAAGGTCGTCATGACAGCACGGCTGATCCTCATCGAAGGCCGCATTCAGCGCCACGAAGATATCATCCACATCGTCTCAGGAAAGCTGACCGACCGCAGCGATTGGCTGCTGCGTCTCTCCGAGTGGGCCGCCGATATGAAAGTGCCGATTGCCAATGCGGATGAAGTGCTGCGTCCTGATCCAGGCTCCGCGCGCGGCAAATCTGGAGACGACAAGGCTGGAGACGATAAACGTCTTCACCCCCGCTTTGCCCGCGAGGCAAAGGCGCATCACCCGCGGCCAAACCATCCAAGGAACGTGCGCATCATCCCCAAGTCTCGCGATTTTCATTGAGAGTATAGCGCGAAGTGTCAGCCGCCCATACGCAGCTTATGTTCATCCCATCGTTCCATAAAACTCTCAACTTCGGTATCAGACATGTCTTCGAAACTGAAATCGACGCGCTGCATCGGCAGATCAAGCGAGCCTAGTTCGTCGATCCCCAGGTCGGTCAACTTGATGCGAACGAGCTTGCTGCCGTCTCCGATGACAATGTTATCGCCGGTGTTGCTGTAATCCAACCCGCCAACCGCGTCAGGGAGTTGGCGCATGAATTCTTCGCGGGTTAATTGAACTTTGCGAGTGAAATCTGTGTCCATAAGAGCCATCTGTCGTTAGCCGCAATAGCTCGTGTAACGTTCTCGGGGCGACCAAAGTTCCCTATCTTGTAAAAACGGATGCGTCGAGGGTATGACCACAGCGCTGGGCCCCCATTTCTCATTTTTGTTCTGAGATGCTAGACAACCTGTCCCGTTGAAATTTTGCAAGCAGGCAAAGATGGCTCGACGTATTGCGACTGCACTCATGCTCTGCCTGCTTTTTGCGCCAACCCATGCTCCGGTCTGGGCGCAAGACGCTGTGCAGGCCCCTGAAGCGGCAACTGGGATCACAGCCAAAGGTCTCAGCGTCGCGACGCGTCACATGGTGGCGGCAGCTCACCCGCTGGCAGCGGAAGCGGGGCGCGAGATCTTGCGCCAAGGCGGTTCGGCCGTCGATGCCGCGATCGCAACGCAACTGGTGCTGGGCCTTGTCGAGCCGCAGTCCTCGGGTCTCGGCGGCGGGGCGTTTATCGTGCACTGGGATGATGCCGCGAAAGACCTCAAAACCTACGACGGCCGAGAGACGGCGCCAACCGCCGCCAAGCCGGACCGTTTTTTGAGAGACGGCAAACCCATGGCATTCGACGAAGCGGTACGTTCTGGCCTCAGCGTCGGCGTGCCGGGCCTGATGCGCGTCTTGGAGCTCGCGCATCAGCGCCATGGAAAAATTTCGTGGGGCAAACTGTTCGAGCCTGCGATCCGCCTTGCGCGCGACGGATTTGCCATGCCAGAGCGTTTGCACCTGCTTTTGAAAGCGGAAGGCCCCGCGCGCTTTGCAATTGGCGCACGCAGCTATTTTTTCGAGGAGAGCGGCGCGCCGCACGCAACCGGCACAGTGATCAAGAACCCAGACTACGCCGAAACACTTGCGGCAATCGCCGATAAGGGCGCTGCCGCGTTCTATGAGGGCGCCATCGCAGACGCGATTGTGGTAGCCGTTGCCGGAGCGCCGGCCGCCACGGGCGACCTGACGCGGGAAGACTTGAAAGCCTATCAAGCCAAAGAACGCCCGGCTGTCTGCTTTACCTATCGCGCCCGAAAAATTTGCGGCATGGGCCCGCCGTCCTCCGGTGCGATCACGATCGCCCAGACGCTGCAAATGATCGAGCCGCTTGGCGGTGTCAGCGGGCCTTTCTCGGTTATCAGCGCTCAGGCGTTACACATCATCGGAGAAGCCGAGAAGCTCGCCTACGCCGACCGCAATCGCTATCTCGCCGATCCCGATTTCGTCTCGATCCCTTCGGGGTTACTTGACGCAGCCTATCTCGCAGAGCGCCGCAACTTGATCGATCTGCGCCGCGCCATGGCCAAGCCCGCTGCCGGATTACCGCCCGGTCTTGCAAAACGCACGTTCGGCAGCGACGCGACAGTCGAGCGCGCCGGTACGAGCCACATCTCGATTATAGACGAACACGGCAACGCCGTTGCCATGACCACAACAATCGAAGGCGCCTTTGGCTCACACCTGTGGGCCGCTGGGTTCTTGCTCAATAACGAGCTCACCGATTTTTCGTTTCTGCCGGCCGACAATGACGGCCTCCCTGTCGCCAACCGCGTCGAAGGCGGTAAGCGGCCTCGCAGCTCCATGTCGCCAACGATTGTTTTCGACAAGACCGGCGCACTTGAGATTGTCACCGGATCGCCCGGCGGCAGCAACATCATCCTCTATGTCACCAAGATGCTTGTGGGCTTGATCGACTGGGAGTTGTCAGCGCAGGATGCGGCCGCTTTGCCGAACTTCGGCAGCGACGGCGCCGTGTTCCAATTCGAAGATGGCGCTTCCGCCTTCTGGCCATCCCTTATGCTTAAGTCTTACGGCCACGAGGTTGTGAACGGCGCCATGACCAGTGGCACGCATACGATCTTGAAACGCAATGGCCGGCTTGAAGGCGGCGCAGATCCCCGGCGCGAAGGTGCAGCGCTCGGCGATTGATGCTAAGAGCGCAAAATCGAAACGAGAGACGAGCTCCTTTTGGAAACCAAAAGCATCACCGTCGCCGGCGCCGGCATTCTTGGACTCTGGCAGGCTTTGACGCTCGCCAAGGCAGGCCACAAAGTCCGCCTGCTCGAAGCAAGCGTTGAGCCCTTCAGCAACGCAGCGAGCCGCTGGGCGGGCGCAATGCTCGCACCCGATTGCGAAGCCGAATCTGCGCCGGCCGTAGTGCGCGATCTTGGCCGCGAGGCGATGGCGCTGTGGCGGGCCGTCTATCCCGGTATCGTCGAAAACGGCACGCTGGTTGTGGCGTCCGCGCGCGATCAATCGGAGTTGCAACGCTTCGCGCGTGCGACGGAGCGGCACAAGCAAGTCGATGAAGCCGCGATTGCGGATCTCGAGCCAAGTCTTGGCGGGCGCTTTCAGGCTGGTTTGTTTTTTTCCGGAGAAGCGCATTTCAATGCGATGGCCGCGCTCGGCTACTTGCTTGAGGAAGCCAGGCGCGCTGGCGTGACGTTTGAATCCGGAGAAAAGTGGCAGGATGGGCGCGACGGTCTGACGATTGATTGCCGTGGGTTTTCCGCGCGCGGCGATTTCAAGGACCTGCGCGGCGTGCGCGGCGAACGCCTCGTCGTGCGCTCAACAGAGGTTTCGCTGCGGCGGCCAGTGCGACTTCTCCATCCGCGCCAGCCGATTTATGTCGTGCCGCAAGGCGACGGACGTTTCGTCGTCGGCGCGACCGTGATTGAGCGCGAAGACGATGGGCCGATGACGGTGCGCTCGGCGCTCGAACTTTTAGGCTCGGCCTACGCGCTGCATCCGGCTTTCGCAGAAGCGGAAGTCCTCGACATGGGCGCAGGGGTGAGACCCGCTTTCCCGGATAACGTGCCGCGTGTTGAGATCGCTGGTTATGGGCGCGTCATTCGCGTCAACGGCGCCTATCGGCATGGCTTTTTGCTGGCACCGGTGTTGGCGCAAGCTGTCGCACAATTCGTTGCAACAGGCGCCCGCGCGCACCCGCTGATTGCCGCATAACGGTCAGGCGGGGACCCTGCTGGCCAGCTTCTCCTTCGCCGCCGCCAGCGCCGCTACGTAGTCTGGCTTACCAGAACCAAGCAACGGAATCTTATCGACAACAAGTATGTCGGAGGGAACCATGAGTTCGGTGGC